>CAYMSA010000157.1:0-2519 GCA_964392965.1 uncultured Coriobacteriaceae bacterium | reverse complement strand
CGCCGCGCCCGGCGCCCAAGGGCCCGTGCTGACGCCACCCCGGCGCCCCGGCGACTACGTGAGCCAAACAACGTTCGACCGCGAGTGGAGAGCGGCACGCACGGCCGCGGGACTGCCCCGGTTCCGGTTCCACGACCTCAGGCACACCGGCTTGACGCTGTACGCCCAGCACGGCGCCACGGCGGCCGAGCTGATGCACCGGGGCGGCCACTCCTCGTTGAGCGTGGCGCTGAGGTATCAGCACGCGAGTCTGGAGCGGGACCGCGCCCTCGTTGACCGCATGGCCGCCACCCTCGACGGCGCCGAGTAACCGCCGCACCCCGCCTGCGGAATGTAGAGATGTTGTGCAGATTCGGTGAGGGAATGGTGAAACCACCCACAAAGACCGATTAAGACACACTCAAACCGGCTTGACGACTAGTTTCAACAGCCGTTGCAGGATGTTGCTATTTGTGATTCGTGCCAACATCGAACTGCAACCGGCTAAACGCCGACGAAAACAGACCGGCCCCGCGAAGCCTCCACAGTTGCCACTGTGGACGGCAGGCACCACGGGACCGGCCACCTAGGAAGGCGATTCCATCATGCCATCGCGCAAAGAGCCCGCACTACCTCCCGCCGCCTCACTCTGGACCCTCGACGACGTCGCCGCCCATCTCGGGTGCCACAAAGAGAGCGTGCGCAGAATGATCGCTCGCGGGGAGCTCCGCGCCTACCGCTACGGCCGGTCCATCATCCGCGTAGACCCCCGAGACCTGGACCGTGCCCGCCGGCCGATGGGCGCCGCCCGATAGCCCCCGTCGCCACCGCAACGGACGACGACGGACGAGGGGCAAGGAATGAACTACAGACAGACAGGCCGCCCGGCTTGGGACCGGGCGGCAGAGCGAGGGGGACGGCGCTCACCCACCAGCCTACCGCCTGCCGCCCACACGGACGTGCCGCCGCTCTGGCGGATGACGCCACGAGCGCAAGCGATCGCGCTGTACTGGTTTGAGCTGGGCCGCGAATCGGGGTGGGTTGCGGGATACGACCACGCGCAGCGGGAGCACTGGCGACTGCCGGATTACCCCGAAGCCGTTGCGGCGTGCATCGCCCTGGGGACCCTGGGCATTGACCGCGGGACGGCCCGGCGACGGGGTGCAGCATGATCGGCACGGATGACCCGTTCCAGACCACACGGTTCCCGGTTCCCGGAACCCACCCGGAACCCGGAACCGGCGAATCCGGCAGGGTTCCCGGTTCCGAACCCCTATGTACGGAACCCGGAACCGGCGAATCCGGCAGGGTTCCCGGTTCCGAACCCCTATGTACGGAACCCGGAACCGGCCGATTGAACCTGTACGCCGACGTAACCGCGTACCTCGACGGCACCGCCCCTACGCCACCGGAACCCGACGTGCTCACCCGCACGGACGGCACCGCCGTGTTCTACCGCGGCCAGGTGAACCACGTGTTCGGGGACCCCGAGTCAGGTAAGACCTTCGTGGCCCTCGCCGCCGTGGCGGAGGAGCTACGGCAAGCCGGCTCCGCTCTCGTGGTGGACATGGACCACAACGGCATCGAATCCACCGTGGCGCGGCTCCTGATGCTCGGGGCGCCCGTGGACACCCTCCGCAACCCCGCGCAGTTCCGGTACGCCGAGCCGGAGGACGCCCTGCACACAATCGGCATCGTCAGCGACTGTGGCGAGTGGCAACCCGCCGTCATCGTCCTGGACAGTGTTGGCGAACTACTCCCGATGTTCGGCGCGTCATCCAATTCGCCGGACGACTTCACCGGCGTGAACACGCGGGTCATGAAGCCGCTCGCCCTCACCGGCGCGTGTGTGATCGCCATTGACCACCTGGCGAAGAACGCCGAGTCACGCAACCACGGCGCCACCGGGACCGCGGCGAAGAAGCGCACGTTTGGAGGCGTGTCTCTGCGGGTGAAGATCGCGGACCAATTCGTTCCCGGCCGCGGCGGATCGTGTCACCTGACCATCTCGAAGGATCGCCACGGCGGACTTCGGCAGCACTGCCCCACCGGAGACCGTGAACCCCTCGCGGGGACCTTCGTCATGCACACCAACCACGACGGCACCACCTGGCACGTGAAGGCGCCGGCGATGACGGACCGGAACCCGGACGAAGCCGCACCCGCCGAGGACGTAGCAGCCGTGGCAGCGCTCGACCCGCCGCCGAGCAGCGGGACGGACGTGCAACAGCGGCTCAGGTGGGGCCGGCAGCGCGCCCTAGTGGCCCTCCGCGAGTACCGGAGGCAGGCGCCCGAACCCAGGGTTCCGGGTTCTACACACAGGGTTCCAGAACCCGGAACCCACCCGTGCACAGTCTGCGGATTCCCGCTCTCCGCCCTCGATGTTCAGGAGGGCAGCACCACCCACGCCAGTTGCATCCCGGAGGAGACACCATTGTGAACGACACCATCCGACCCACCATTGGGTCCGTCCTGAACCTGGCGTTCACCCGCGCGCTACTCGAAGACGCGCTACTCGAAGACCGCCGCGCATGACCGCC
>CAYMSA010000156.1:0-2577 GCA_964392965.1 uncultured Coriobacteriaceae bacterium | reverse complement strand
CGGCAGCCCGAAGAACCCACGCTTCGACGCCGACTGACCCGGCTCCGCAATCATGTTGACCGCCCTCTCGCGCCTGACAGTGCTCTGTCGAATCCTTCGGCAGGCTCGCGCCTGTCGGCGCTCACCGCGATTGTAGGACATCATCGTCCACGTCTGCGAGGCGGAGCATCCACTCCCCCGGCCAGAACAGGCCGAATGACAGCCCGAAGAGAAGCAAGGGGAAGCAACTACCAGTCCGGCACGACGATGTCTGCCCGAGTCGACGATGCCCTGTCACGCCTCGCCGAGGCTAGACTCACCTTGGCAGGCGAAGGAGTCTCGCATTCAAGGCGACTACCACGGTCGATAGCGACATCAATGCGGCCCCGACCGCGGGAGACAACACGATCCCCTGACTGTAGAGCACTCCTGCTGCCAGGGGCATCGCGATGACGTTGTAGCCGGTCGCCCAGACGAGGTTCTGCTGCATCTTGCGATAGGTAGCCTTCGAGAGTGCCACCACCGTGGCCACGTCCTGGGGGTTGGAGCGAACAAGAATCACATCGGCCGCCTCGGCCGCCACGTCAGTGCCTGCGCCTACGGCTATCCCCACGTCGGCCTGAGCGAGTGCCGGCGCATCATTGACGCCGTCTCCCGTCATGGCCACGACCCTGCCGTGCGCCTGGATCTCCTTGACCTTGGCGGCCTTGTCCTGCGGAAGAATTTCGGCGAAGAAGCGCTCGATGCCAACTTCACCGGCCACCCACGCGGCCACCTTGGCATTGTCACCGGTGAGCATCATCGGCTCGACACCCATCTCCTTGAGCCGCCTGATAGCACCCGCCGATTCCGGTCTGATGACGTCGGCCAGCGCCAGCAGACCAACGACCTCATCGTCGGCGAGCACGAAGACCGCGGTCTTGCCCTCGGCAGAAAGGCTCTCGAAGAGCGCGGCGTCGGGCACCTGCATGCCGACCTCAGCCAGGTAGCCGGGCGACACGACCAGGACCGTCTTGCCGGACACAACGCCTCGGGCACCCTTTCCCGGAATCGCCGAGAAGTCATACGCCGAAGGGATGCTCAGACCCCTCCGTTCTGCGGAACGCACGATACCCGCCGCGATCGGATGCTCCGAGCGGTTCTCGATGGCCGCGGCCAGCGACAGGACCTCGTCCTGTGACGTCCCGCCGTAGCCGACTACGTCGGTGACGCCGAACTCCCCGAGCGTGAGGGTGCCGGTCTTGTCGAAGATGACGACATCCAGGCCACGTGCGCCTTCGAATGCATCGCGATCGCGGATGAGCAGACCGTTGCCGGCACCCAGCGATGTTGAGATCGCCACAACCAACGGGATGGCGAGCCCCAGGGCATGAGGACAGGCGATCACCATCACGGTCACCGTCCTGGCCAGAGCGAACGTGGAGGACTCGCCGACGATCGCATACCACACGAGGAAGGTCACCGCGCCACCGATGAGGGCGACCGCCGTCAACACGGCAGCTGCACGGTTGGCGAGGTTCTGCGTCTTGGACTTCGACTCCTGCGCCTCATTGACGAGGCGGATCACTTGCGACAGGAACGAATCGGCGCCGGCCGCCTTGACCGTGACGGTCACCGAGCCCTCGCCGTTGATGGAGCCGCCGATGACCCCGTCCCCGGACCTCTTGGACACCGGCATCGACTCACCCGTGAGCATGGACTCATTCACGGACGTCTGGCCTTGGGCGATGATTCCATCGGCGGGGACCTTCTCGCCGGGGCGGACCATGACCCGGTCCCCCACCCGTAGGTCGGCCAGGGGCACGTCGGTCACCGAACCGTCGTCTGCAAGCAGATGCGCGTCTGAGGGCAGCAATCCGGCGAGGGCCTCGAGCGCCCGAGAGGCGCCCATGACCGAACGCATCTCGATCCAGTGGCCGAATAGCATCACGTCGATCAGTGTGGCAAGCTCCCAGAAGAAGACCTCTCCGGGCAGGCCGAGCGTCACTGCCGAGCTGTAGGCATACGCAGTCGTCATCGCAACGGCTATGAGCGTCATCATCCCGATACTCCGTGAGCGAACCTCGCTCACGAATCCAGTCAGGAACGGCCAGCCGCCGTAGAAGAAGACGAGCGTGGAGAGCCCGGCAAGCGCGAACATGTCGCCCGGGAAGCCGAGCGTATCCCCGAGGCCCAGGAAGCTCTGGATCATCGGCGACAGTCCGAGTATCGGCACCGTCAGAACCAGCGAGACCCAGAATCGTCGCTTGAAGTCAGCGGTCATTCCCCCGTGCACGACATGACCCGAGTGATCAGCCGGGCTCTGAGGATGGGCCTCAGGTGAGTCGCCGCGATGCGCGCCACTCTCGTGACTGCGCGACTCCTGCATGTGATGCGCCGCCTCGTGCGCCATGGCAGTGTCCGATTCCGCGTGTCGCATCCTTCTCTCAGGGATGCTACCCACGAGAGCCTCAAGGAAGCCGAGGTGCGAGAGAAGCTGATGACGGTGTGAGGCGGCGATTATGTACCGCCACACCGCCTGAAGCACGCACCGCCAGGGCTAGGGGCCACCCGGCGATTCCGGTTCAGCCGGAAGCTGGGCGTCATGCCAGACGCCGA
>CAYMSA010000155.1:0-2604 GCA_964392965.1 uncultured Coriobacteriaceae bacterium | reverse complement strand
TCCCGAACGCCTCGATGTTGGCGACCGTGCTCGCGATGAGCGGCTGCAGCGCCACAGCCGCCTGCTCGCGGTCGAACCCTGCCCTCTCCAGCAGCGCTACCGCCACGTCCTCGAGCGCGACGAGGTAGTTCGACGCGACGACGGCCGCGGCGTGATAGAGCGCTTTGGCCTCATCCTTAACGTCCACGCGCCTACCGCCGAGCGCACGCACGAGTGCGTCGACGGCGGCCTCGGCACCCGGTCCTGCCGTCACGCCGAAGTACGAGCCGGGAATCGCGCGGAGCGCCTCGTCGACGTCGGCGCAGCTCACCAACGGGTGCATGCATCCTACGAGCGCCCCAACGCTAGCAGCCGCGTCAAGCACCGAGAGTGGAAGCGCGCCGCTCATGTGCGCTACGAGGACGCCCTCGCGCAGGGCCCCGGCCCGGGCGATCTCGGATACGACTGTTTCGATGGCGGCATCACCCGTCGTCACGAAGATGATGTCGCCGAGGCGCGCCGCCGCCGCGTTGTCGGTAAGCGCCTGGGCGCCGAGTCGCGCGGCGGCTGCTTGCGCGTGAATCGCGTTCCTTGCCGTGACCGCCACGACTCCCACGCCGGCCTTCTGCAGCAGGATGCCCACGGCCGAGCCGACCGTCCCGGCGCCGAGCACGACGACCCGCGTGCCCCGGAGCACCGGGTCGAGCAGTCCGTCTGATGGTGAGTGCGCGCTCATGGGGACAGTGTAGCCCCGCCAGGCCTTCGGTGCCCGGCGGCGCCGCTTCCCGGAGTCGGTGTTCGACACGCACGCGCCTGTTGCCGAGCGCAGGCGAGTCTCTCGTACAGGTCAGTAGCGCAGGAGGGCTACGGCCTTCGATTCGTGGGGCATCGCCTCAGCGGCAAGCGCTGTGACCTCGGCGCCAGTGCGAAGTGCCTGGACGATGGCCAGCTCGATGAGGTCCTCGTCCCCTTCGGAGCGCACCTCGTGCAGCACAGCATGCTCTTTGGCGACGTCGAACGTGCCCCACCAGTGTGCCTCGAGCGAGACGATCAGGGTCTCGATGCGTCCCTCGAAGGCCGCTGCAAGGATGCTCTGGGCGTCCGAACGTGTCGTCGGCGACGCCCAGGCCTCGAGGATCCGGGTGTTCAAACGCTCGAGTTCGGCATCCCAGATGGAGTGGGCGATTGCGTTGGCCTGCTCGTGGAGTGTCGTTTTGGTGAACGACTCGGGGCTACCGGCGACGAAGCCCTCCGCGAGGTGGGAGTGAGTGTTGATCTCCCGGTACAGCGGAATCAGGTAGTCCACACCTGCGATGACCAACGGTGATGCGTCGTCCCGCAGATGCTCGCGCAGCCCGCGGTCGATGTCACGGAAGTAGCGGATGATCTGGTCTTTCGGGTCGGCCTCACCCGTGCCGTGGAACACCGCAGGACGACGCCCACCCGAAGACGAGGTGCCCGTGTGGAACTGCAGGGACGCTTTCTCGAAGTCGTCCCACTGGACCACCTCGGCGAGGCTTGCCGGCATGCCTTCGACCGGAACCTCATCGAGCTCGTCCATTGACCCCGCGTACAGGCGCACCTGCTTCTGACTGAGCGCCAGCAACCAATACCCGCGGCTCATGCCAACGGAGGGAAGAAGCGGACGGAGTTGGAAGCGGGTGTCCACGACGACCTGCTCCGGCAGCGGCTGGGCGGTCTGCAGGGTCCTCATCGCCGATCCGCCGATGAGGATGGCGAGACCAAACCGCGACCGGAGCCAGAAGGGGCGGGCGTCCATGAGCGCGCGCGCCTCTGCGAGCAGCGAATCGATGTCAGCTTGCCTGAGCCCACGAGCCGCGAGCAACTCCTCGGCCGTCCGCAGCTGGTTCTTGAGGCGTGTCGTGTCTTCCTCCTGACTGCCGGGGCCGAAGGGCCTTGTCGGCATGAAGATCGAGATGCGCACATCCCCCTGATCAGCAGCGAGTTCGGCGAGTTGTTCGCGAGTGAGCGTGTTCATCGGTGACCCCTTTCTGTCGGTGCCGCGCAGATCCCGGCGCCCTGCCATGACGGTCCCAGGAGTGCGCGGTGACTTGCACTCCATATACCCACCCACTCGACTCCAGGCCCGCTGTCTCACAGGCCGAACGCAGCGCGACTCTGCCGTGAGTATCCCGATGGCGAACGGGTATGTAGTGAGTGACGGCATTCACCGCGAACGGTTTCCCGGACGCGGGAGAAGGTGGTCTATGGACGAGGACGAAGACGGTGTTCCTTTCACGCCGGTGTGGCAGATGAAGGGCTCTTCGGAGTACCGGGCATAAGCCTCTGGCAGCTTGGAAGAGTGCGCGCGACGGGCCGGTCAGTCTGCTCGCGCAAGAGCTCTCCAGGATGGCTCTTTGGAGGAGCGACTCGGGCGGTGCGAAGGTCCCCGGCAGTGAACGGACCGGCGGCGGGTATGCGTGAGGCGCATGCCCGCCGCTCATGCTCTACGGAGTCGCGCGTGATGTAAGTCCCGGAGTCTTCTCGGTGTTATACTGTCGTGCACACGTCGTGAGAACGACGCATATGGGCGAGTGGCGCAACGGGAGCGCACCTGCTTTGCACGCAGGGGGTTGTCGGTTCGAATCCGATCTCGTCCACCAG
>CAYMSA010000154.1:0-2610 GCA_964392965.1 uncultured Coriobacteriaceae bacterium | reverse complement strand
GACCTCACGCCCCAGGGCAAGGCCTTTCTCGAGGGTGCCATGACCGTTGTCGACCACTACGACACCACGCTGCGCAATGCTGCGCTCGCTTCCACGCAGAACAACGGCAAGGTGCTCGTGGGTGGCTCGATTGCCGGGATGCACATCAACCGACTCCTCCTCATCACCGGGGTCATGCTCTCGCGGGCGGCCAATCCGGTGGTCATGGAGCTCTTCGGTCCCCACGCGAGCGCGTCGCTCCTGGAGCGCGCTGCACACGATGCCGGCGACCTTCTCCACGAAGGTGTCCTGGACGCCGCGATCGTCGAGTCCTGTAGTGAAGTCGAGCGCTGGACGGGATTCGAACGCCGGGTGCTCTACCGTGACCCGTTCGTCGTGCTCGTGCATAAGGACGATCCCGTGGCCCAGAAGTCGATCCTTGCGGCCGATGACCTGCAGAACCATCGTCTGCTCATACCGATCGGCTATCCCTACCTCGCTCGACGCATCATGGATGTCACCGCCCAGATGGGTCGACAGGTGCCGCTCGTGACGCGCGTACTCGACCACGCGGCCGACTTTCTCGCCTCGATGCAGGTCGGCGACATCGTGTGCACGTCGCGAGCCAACTCCGAGGTAATCGGGAACCTCGACAGCACCGGCGTCGTCGCACTCGACGTCGACCACCCCCGCGAGTACCTGGAAGTGTGCCTGGTCTACCCGAAGAACACGGACAACCCGGCCGTCGCAGCCTTCGTCGAAGCACTTACCGAGGTGGCCGCGGCGCATCCGATCCAACCCGTCTGACGCGCCCCTTCGGGCGCTGAGGCTTCACCGGTGCATCGACCCGCGTGTCCGCCTATGGCGTCTCGATCTCGAGGTACGCAAGGACTCCGCGCGCGATACCGGTGGCAAGCCGGGTGCGGTACGCCGCATCAGCCAGCTGTCTGTCCTCGGCTGGATTCGACAGGAAACCCACCTGTACGAGGACCGATGGCACCCTCGCGTAGTTGAACCCGGCAAGATCCGCCGTAGGAATCAGCCCCACGTCCTTCGCGCCGGTCGCCGCCACGGTCTCACGTTGCACGGTCCGCGCGGCCGACAGACTCGATGCCTCGATGGAGGCAACCCACTGGTTCCCCGAAGGATAGAGCGTGGCGACTCCAGAGAGGGTCGCGTTTGTAGCGAAATCAGCATGGATGCGCAGGAACAGGTCTGCAGCGACCTCGTTTGCTACGGCCGCGCGCTGCGCGTTCGAGATGTTCACTTCGTCGGTGAGGCGCGTCATCACCACGGTGACACCCTCCTGCTCGAGAACGTCCCGGACCTCAAGTGCCAAGGCGAGCGCCAACGTATACTCATGCTGCCCCGTCGCCACGCCCGTCGAGCCTTCGGTCACTTTGAGACGCATCTCGGTGGACCCTGGACCAAGCGGTTCCTCGGACGCCGCCGCTGTACTCTGATGCCCGGGATCGATGCAGACCACCGGACCACCGTCACTCGCATGCACCATCTCGTGTGTGGCATTCGGATCCGCGACCACCAGCTCAATCGTCGTGCTGCGACTGACCTTGGTACCCGCCGCCGGCGCCTGACCGAGAATGGTTCCCGAGGTCTCGTCACCGGCGGGCGTGGGCGTGCGCACGATGTCGAGACCCGCCACGCCAAGCAGAAGCTCCGCTTCCTCCATGCTGAGTCCGACGAGCGAAGGGACTTCGACGGGAATCTGATTTCCGGTCGACTCCGCGGAAGGCGCACCGATAGCCGCGCCACTCACACGCTCTGCGCCTACGGAGGCCAGAAGAGACGATGCGTCGTCGGAATAGCCTGCCGGACGGTCCGCCACAGCGAAAGCGACACCGACGAACAGCGCCGCCAGTGCGACCGCGACCACTACCGAGAAGCGAACACGGGTCCTGAGGACCTGCCTCTCTCGTGATCTCTGGATCCTGCTGCGTCTCTTTGTCATTCGCTCACTCGCCCGAGCTCCTCGGAGAGACACACAACGACGAAGACGGTGGCGTCATCGCCCTGGCGCCGCATACGAGCGCGAGTGTATCCCATACATGCTGGACAGCACACGCCGTACCAAGCGGAGGATGATGGTGGGCCCGGTAGGATTCGAACCTACAACCAAGGGATTATGAGTCCCCTGCTCCGCCATTGAGCTACGGGCCCGGTGTCCGGATCCCCGGAGTCCGAGATTGCTCCGAGAGTGCTAATGATACCAGCAACTCATGGACACGTCCGCACATCCCGACCGGGTTACGGTTCGGTTCACGCAGGCTCACAGCAGCGGGCGCCGAGTCCCCGCCTGCGGTATCCTGATGTCCTCTGCCCGCCAGGGCCGCGTACACACCGCCGAGCCCCACACTCGACTTCGGGAGAACCGTGTCCCTCATTCAAGCGATACTCGACCTCTTCACCAACGCGCTCGATACCCTGCGTCTCTGGGGCTCACTCTACGGCGCCTGGGTCTATGGCATCCTCTTCCTCATCCTGTTCTGCGAGACCGGCCTCGTCGTCACGCCGTTCCTTCCCGGCGACTCGCTCCTCTTCGCGGCGGGCACTCTCGCCGGCGCTGACGTCTTCGACATCCGCGTCCTGCTGATCGTCGTCGTGTGCGCCGTC
>CAYMSA010000153.1:0-2653 GCA_964392965.1 uncultured Coriobacteriaceae bacterium | reverse complement strand
TCGCCACTTCCTTGCCGGGCTTGTACATCGGCACGCGGACCATGGCCGAGCGGTTGCGGCGCGCCCAGCACACGTAGACGGGCGCTTCGTAACCGGGAACGAGACGCTTGTAGGAGTTCACGAACTGGTTCGTCACCGCACAGAACTCCGGCGCGTACTTGAGGAGACCCGCGATGTAGCTCTTGCCGATGGCCGACAGGTTGTAGCCGTCGGGGTCGTTGGCGTCGAACATCGCGTTACCCTCGGCGGTGAAGAGCGACTGGTGGACGTGCATGCCCGAGCCGTTCTCGCCCTGGACGGGCTTGGGCATGAACGTCGCGTACACGCCGTTCTTGTAGGCGATCTCCTTCACGGCGAGGCGGTACGTCATCACGTTGTCCGCCATCGTGAGCGCATCGGCGTAGCGGAGGTCGATCTCGTGCTGCGACGGCGCCACCTCGTGATGCGAGTACTCCACCGGGATGCCGAGCTTCTCGAGCGTGAGCACCGTCTCGCGGCGGAGGTCCGAGGCGACGTCGAGCGGCGTGAGGTCGAAGTAGCCGCCCTTGTCGAGCACCTCGGTGCCCTCGGAGTCGCGGAAGTAGAAGAACTCGAGCTCGGGGCCGACGTACATGGTGTAGCCCATGTCGGCGGCCTTGGCGAGCATCCGCTTGAGCGCGTAGCGGGGGTCGCCCTCGAACGGTGTGCCGTCGGGGTTCATGACGTCGCAGAACATGCGGCCTACGCCGCCCTCATCGGGACGCCAGGGCAGCAGCTGGAACGTGGAGGGGTCCGGGAACGCGACCATGTCGGACTCCTCGATGCGCGTGAAGCCGAGGATCGACGAACCGTCGAAGCCCATGCCCTCGCTGAACGCGCCGTCGAGCTCGGTGTCGGTGACGGCGAACGACTTCAGGAAGCCGAGCACGTCGGTGAACCAGAAGCGCATGAAGCGGATATCGCGCTCCTCCACGGTCTTCAGTACGTAGTCCTTATCGAATGCTGCACTCATGGCTGCCTCCTCGAACGTCCCTGTCGTGTCTCGAACACTACGCGCCCTGTGTTTCGGGCGTGTTTCCTGATGGAAGATCGTGCGGCGATTCCCGGCATCTCGCCCGCCGCCCGGCTAGAGCGACGCATAGAGGTTCCCGTACGGCCGATGGCTGCGCGGCACGAGCTTCGTGAACGGCGCGTCCATGATGGCCTCCACGTCCTCGCCGAACGCCGCGGCGTACTCGGCGAGTATCGGCTTGAGTGCGGCGAGGTCCTCGTCGGTCGCCTGCGAGACGCCGACCTCGGCGCCGCACTGCCACGGCTCCACCGTCCCGCGCAGGTAGATGACGCCGCCGTGCATGCCCGAGCCGACGAACGACCCGACGATCGGCTGCGCCGCATCGCGGGCGTGCATGCCGAGCAGCACGAGCACGCCGCCGGCCATGTACTCGCCGAAGAAGTCCCGCGCCTTGCCGCCGCAGACGACGACCGGCACGGACTTCTCGTACGCCTTCATGTGGATGCCCACGCGGTAACCCACGTCGCCTCGCACGAAGACGCGCCCGCCGCGCATACCGTAGCCGAGCACGTCGCCGGCGTCGCCGCTCACGACGATGCGACCGTTGCTCATCGTGTTGCCCACGCCGTCCTGCGCACTGCCTTCGACCTCGATCGTCACGCCGTCGCCGAACATCCCGAGGTCATTGCCCGCCGTGCCGCGCACGCGGATGACCGAGCCCGGGGCCTTCAGTCCGGCGCCGATGTAACGCTGACCGTTCACGTTGGTGAGCTCGAGCGTCTTGACTCCGGCGTCGAGCTCCCGGCGGACGGCCTCGTTGAGCTGCTTGTAGTAGACGCCCTCGGCGTCCAGGACCACCGTGTCGCCCGCACGCTCCGCAAGCGGAGCGACCATCCGGTACCCCTCGATCACGCCCGCAGGACTCATGGTCGTCATGTCTCCCATCGCGCTCCCCTCCTAGAGTCCGGCCGGTTTGACGCCGAGGATGCGGCACGTCTGCTCGTCGAGCCCCACGGCCCGCAGCCGCTCGCGGCTGCCACGGAGGCTCTCGACCGCGTTCACGCCGAGCGCGCCGAGGATCTCCTGGAGCTCGTGGCTCCACGCGTGCACGAGATTCGTGAGCTGCGTCGCGCCCCACTCGGGATCGATGCGCCGCGTGAGCTCGGGCTTCTGCGTGGTGATGCCCCACGAGCAGCAGCCGGTGTGGCAGCTCTGGCAGAGGTGGCAGCCGAGCGCGAGGAGCGTTGCCGTCCCGATGGCCACCACGTCCGCGCCGAGCGCGATCGCCTTGGCGGCGTCGGCAGCCGAGCGGATGGAGCCCGCCGCCACGATCGAGGCCTGGTTGCGGATGCCTTCGTCGCGCAGGCGCTGGTCCACCACCGCGATGGCGATCGCGAGCGGGATGCCCACGTGGTCGCGGATGACGGCCGGCGCCGCGCCGGTACCGCCGCGGAAACCGTCGAGGTAGATGTAGTCGGCGCCCGCCCGCACGATGCCTGAGGCGATGGCCGCCACGTTATGCACCGCGGCGATCTTCACGCCCACCGGCTTGTAGCCGCTCGCCTCCTTGAGCGCGTAGATGAGCTGGCGCAGGTCCTCGATCGAGTAGATGTCGTGGTGCGGCGCCGGGCTGATGGCGTCCGTGCCCTGCGGGATCATGCG
>CAYMSA010000152.1:0-2769 GCA_964392965.1 uncultured Coriobacteriaceae bacterium | reverse complement strand
CTCGCCTGGGTGGGGATCTGCGTCGGGGGCGGCTACTTCCTCGGCGGTCTTCCCTTCGTCCGGGACAACTTCGAGCTCATCGTGACCCTCATCGTCGTCGTCTCGCTGACACCGATGCTCTACCACGCGCTCCGGGACCGCGCGGCTCGTCGTCGTGCGACCGCCCGCTCCGCGGCTGCGGACGAGCCGGCCGACCACTGACACGAGACGACCCGCGCGTCTTCCCAGTCCCTTCTCGTATCGGCCTCAGCCCCGTTCGTTTCCGATGTGCGGCCCCCCACGGACGCCGCCTTCGGCCTCTGTTGCCCGCCCGAATGAATGCAGGGTCAGCCAGCACTCACTCTGCTAGAATGTCGAGGACTTGAGAGGGGTGCGGACGCGCGCGCCCGCACGGACCTAGTTCATGGAGGAGAGAATGCCCCAACTGCCCTTGTATCTTGGCCTGGCTGCCGGCGTCATCGCTGCCGTGTATGCCTACTTCCTCATAGTGAGGATCAACAAGCTTCCAGCAGGTAACGAGAAGATGCGCGAGATCGCCGCGGCGATCCAGGAAGGCGCGATGGCCTACCTCGGCCGCCAGTACCGTACGGTCGCGATCGTGGCTGTGATCATCGCCATCGTACTCGTCATTCCCGGTGTGTTCGGCGTCGAGGGCTTCGGCATCTGGACCGCGATCGGATTCCTGCTCGGTGGAGCCGCATCAGCCGCAGCCGGCTACATCGGCATGAGCATCTCCGTTCGCGCCAACGTGCGCACCGCCGAGGCCGCCCGTTCGGGTCTCGGGGCCGCTCTCAAGGTCGCCTTCCAGTCGGGTTCGGTTACGGGCCTCTTCGTCATCGGCCTAGGCATCCTCTCGGTCTCGATCATGTCGCTGCTCGTCTGGGCCGACATCGCCCCCATGGGCGCGCTTATCGGTCTCGGCTTCGGTGGCTCGCTCATCTCCGTCTTCGCCCGTCTCGGCGGTGGCATCTTCACCAAGGCCGCTGATGTCGGTGCCGACCTCGTCGGCAAGGTCGAGGCCGGTATTCCCGAGGACGACCCCCGCAACCCCGCGGTCATCGCCGACAACGTCGGCGACAACGTCGGCGACTGTGCCGGTATGGCAGCCGACCTCTTCGAGACGTACGTCGTGACCACGGTGGCCGCGATGCTCATCGGCCAGCTGGCGTTCGGCATCGAAGGGCTCTCCTCCGCGCTCGGCTTCCCCGTCGCCATCGGCGCGGTATCCATCATCGCGTCGATCGTCGGCACGTTCTTCGTCAAGATGAGCCCCAACGGTTCGATCATGGGTGCCCTCTACAAGGGCCTCTGGACGGCGGCGGTGCTCGCGATCATCGGCTTCCTTCCCGTCACCAACTGGCTCATGTCCGGGCTGACTGTCGTCAACACAAGTCTTGCTCCCGAGGGTCTGACCCCCATGGCCATCTGGATCTGCGCGATTCTCGGTGTCGTCCTCACCGCGGTCATGGTGTACCTCACGGACCACTACACCGGCTCCAAGTTCCGTCCCGTGCGCACCATCGCGGAAGCGTCCGTGACCGGCCACGGCACCAACATCATCCAGGGACTCGCCGTCGGCATGGAGGCCACCGCGCTTCCCGTCATCGCCATCGTCATCGCTACACTGGCGGCGTTCTGGCTCGGTGGGATCTTCGGCATCGCCGTCGCTGCACTCTCCATGCTTTCCATGGCCGGAATCGTCGTCGCCATCGACTCGTTCGGTCCTGTCACCGATAACGCAGGCGGCATCGCCGAGATGGCCGGCCTTCCCGCCGAGGTGCGCGTCCACACCGACGCCCTCGACGCGGTCGGCAACACCACCAAGGCCGTCACCAAGGGCTACGCCATCGCGTCTGCCGCCCTTGCTGCGGTCGTCCTGTTCTCGGACTTCACCCACACCATCGCCGAGCAGGTGGCCGGTTTCCACCTCGTCTTCGACCTTGCGAGCCCCTACGTCCTGGTGGGTCTCTTCATCGGAGGCGCGCTTCCCTATCTCTTCGCCTCCCTCGCCATGACCGCGGTAGGTAAGGCGGGCGGTGGCGTTGTCGTGGAGGTGCGCCGTCAGTTCAAGGAGATCCCTGGCATCATGGAGGGCACCGGTAAGCCCGACTACGCCAAGTGCGTCGATATCGTCACCCAGACCGCTCTCAAGCAGATGTCTCTGCCGGCGCTCATCCCAACCGGTGTGCCGGTACTCATCATCCTCATCGGGTTCATCCTCAAGGCGTTCGGTTTCGCCGAGGCGTTCGAGTTCACCGCTCTCGTCCTCGGTAGTGCCCTCGTCGGCACGATCATCACCGGTCTCTTCCTCGCCATCTCCATGACCTCCGGCGGCGGTGCCTGGGACAACGCGAAGAAGCTCATCGAAGAGGGCGAGTTCGGCGGCAAGGGCTCGTTCGCCCATGCGGCTGCCGTCACCGGCGACACCGTCGGTGACCCGTACAAGGACACCGCCGGTCCGGCGCTCAACTCGATGATCAAGGTGTTCAACATCGTCGCCCTCCTGCTCGTGCCACTCCTGGCCGTCCTCGCAGGATAGGCGCGGAACCACTCTGCAGCACCCGAGATCATCTCGGATATGACAGCACCGTCCAGGAGACCCTGCTCCAGAAGAGTGGGGTCTCCTGCTGTTCCGACACCCCTCGACCTCCGGACCCGGGAGAGCACCCCGACCCGCTCACAAGAGACCAGCGTGCGGTTGCACCGGCGTGACCGCTTCCGTATACTTCGTGAGGTGCCTTCACGGGCACTCGCTCTCACTCCTCGGTA
>CAYMSA010000151.1:0-2771 GCA_964392965.1 uncultured Coriobacteriaceae bacterium | reverse complement strand
CTCGACGAGGCGAAACGGATCATCGCATGGACACGTGGCTTGAACGTACACCTCGACGATCCCGCGGATGCTCATACCTGCGACACCGAGTTACTGCCGCGACCACACGTCAACCGCATCTACGAGGAGCTCGGCATCCATTCGCGGCAGGAACTCATCAGTCTGCTGGCCGAAGAAGACCGCCGCTGATCTTCGTCAGCGGGTTCGCCAGACGCCCCACGCGCGTTCACCGGCAGCCAGGTAGGCATCGAGAATGAGAGCGAGGCCCGCCACGAGCGCCGCGCCCTCCAGGGTTACCGCCGGCGCGAGGTTCACCAGGCCATTGATGATCGGGGCACCAAGCCCTCCCGCATTCGCGACCGCCCCGATGGTCGCCGTGGCCATGTTGACCGTCACCGACACGCGCACGCCCGCCATGATGAGCCCCGTCGCAAGTGGCAGCTCGACACGCCACAGCCGCTCAGCAGGGCGCATGCCGAGCCCATCGGCGCTGTCGATCACGCCCGCGGGCACACCGCGCAGACCGGCGATCGTGTTCTGCAGCACCGGCAGGATTCCGTAGAGCGTGAGCGCGACGATCGTGGGCTCAAATCCGAAGCCGAGGAACGGCACCGCGAGCGTGAAGACGGCCACCGGCGGGAACGTCTGGCCGAGATTGGCGAGGTCGGTCACGACCTCGAGATAGTCCGCGCCGGTGGGCCGGGTGACGAAGATCCCCAGCCCCAGCCCGATGACGAGCGACAACGCGCTCGAGACGCCCACGATCTGCACGTGCTGCCACACGAGCTCGAGCGGCGTCGCGTCGGGATAGAGCAGCAGCGACTCGGCCGGATAGAGCACGCCGAGCGCGACCTCCCATGCGGCCGGTACCGCCGCAAGCGCGAGATAGAGCACGAGCGCGATGCTCGGCGCGACGAATGGCCGCCATCGATTCACGGCAGCGGCTTCCCGAAGCGCTCGATGATGCTCTCCATGCTTACGCAGCCAATCTGGTGCCCCGCGTCGTCCACGACGCCGACCGCCGGAACGCCGAGCTCAAGGAGTACGGCGAGTGCCTCCCGCAGTGACGCGCTCGCGGACACCGTGCGGGCGCACGCAGCCGGACGTCTGGAGACATCGAGCGCCTCGGCGACCGTGGCAAGCGACAGCCGCTTGAGCGCACGCTCGGCGCCCACGAAACCAGCCACGAAGGCGTCTGCTGGATACGCGAGCAGCCGCTCGGGCGTGTCCTCCTGGACGAGGCAGCCGTCGCGCATGACAGCGATGCGATCCGCCACGAGCACCGCTTCGTCCATGTCGTGCGTCACGAAGAGCACCGTCTTGCCGAGCGCGCGCTGGATGCGCAGGAACTCCTGCTGCAGGCGGTCGCGCGTGACGGGATCGACGGCCCCGAACGGCTCGTCCATCAGAAGCACCGGTGGATCAGCCGCGAGCGCGCGGGCCACACCCACCCGCTGCGCCTCACCACCCGAGAGCTCCGAGGGGTACTTGTCGGCATACACGGCGGGGTCGAGGTCGATGAGCTCGAGCATCTCGGTGACGCGGCGAGCGATGCGCTCGGCGCTCCACTTCAGCAACCCCGGCACCACACCGACGTTCTGCCGGACCGTCCAGTGCGGGAACAGGCCCACACCCTGGATGACGTACCCGATCTCTCTGCGCAGCGCTTCGGGACGCAACGTCCGCACCTCACGCCCGTTGACGCTCACCGAACCACTGTCCGGCTCCACGAGCCGATTGGCCATCCGCATCGTGGTGGACTTACCGCAGCCGCTTGGGCCGATGAGCGCGAGCACGGAGCCCTCGGGAACGGTGAGCGTCAGGTCGGCCACCGCGGGCCGCCCGGCACCCGGGTAGCGCTTGCTTACGGCGTCAAAGCGGATCATGCGCACCTCGCATCCGGCCACGAGCCGTGCCGACGATAAGACGATGGAGCGCCCTCAGGAGCGCATCCGCGAGAAGCGCGAGCGCAACGATGGCCACCGAGCCCAGCATGATGAGGTCGGTCGCCTGCTGCGAGAGCCCGCCGAACACGAAAAGCCCGAGCGTTCCTGCCGCGACGAACGCGCCGATCGTCGCGTTGCCGACTGTCTGGACGGCAGCGGTACGCACGCCGCCGATGAGCGCGGAGAGCGCGAGCGGAAAGCGCACGCGGAGCATGACCTGGCGCTCGGTCATGCCCATGCCGAACCCCGCGTCGATGACCTCGGCAGGCACGCCATCGAGACCGGCGTAGGTGTTGCGCACGATAGCGAGGAGCGCGTAGAGCGTGAGCGCGACGACCACCGGCGCCCAACCGAGTCCTCCCACCCCAAGCGCTGTGAATGCAGGTGAGTTGGCCCCGAGCCACGAGAGCGGCCCGAACAACAGTCCCACCATGGCGAGTCCGGGAATCGTCTGGAAGACGCTTACCAGCGCGAACACCGGTCTGCGCAGGCGCGGGTGCCGGAACGCGAGGACGCCGAGGAGGAAGCCGAGGACGATCGCCACGACGAGCGCGATGCCCGAGTACGCGAGGTGCCGGAGAGCCTCGGCGGCGAACCGCTCGCTCTGGCTCGCATACTCGCGGAGCATGCTCATGTCATCGAGCGACCCCGTGACGAGCATCACCACGACGCCCAGCGGCGCAATGGCCGAGAGCGCCAAGCGCATGGGGACGCTGTCGGCGACCTCCCGGCGTGCGGCAAGAAGCGCCATGTACCCGGCCACGATGCCGCCCCACGCGCCGCCACCCACCGAGACGCGCGCGAACTCCGGAGCGTCCGCGAGCA
>CAYMSA010000150.1:0-2784 GCA_964392965.1 uncultured Coriobacteriaceae bacterium | reverse complement strand
CCAGGAGGAGGGGCGCGGCCACGAGGGCTGGGAGGTCCATGTGCCCATTGTAGGAACGGTCCCTGTACGGCGGTTCACAGGCGATGCACACTGGAACTCCCAGCGACCTCCCAGCAACGGCCGCTTCACTCAGGACATGGCGATGACGACAGTCCACTCGGCCCCCGTCGCGGCCCCCGGTGCGTCCGTTCCGGCGTTGCCCCCGGCGCACGCGCTCGCCCGGGAGTCGACGGCGCTGCGACGGCGCAACCGGTGGGCGACGGCGGCGCTCGCCGTCGTGGGGCTGCTCGGCGGCGTGGTGCTCGGGCTCGCCCTCCAGGAGGTCTGGCCCGTCTCCGGCGAGCCCGCGGACATCGCGTGGGCCGTCAGCGTGCTGGCCGCGGTGGTGGGGACCTACGGGGTGCTGGTGCTGCTCCTGCTGATCGCGCGCCTCCCGGTGCTGGAACGCGCGATCGGCCAGGACCGGCTCGTGATCGCCCACAAGCAGCTCGCCCCGTGGGCGATGGGCCTGGTGGCGGTGCACGTGGTGCTCGTGGTGGTGGCGTACGCGGGCTTCGCCGGAACGGGTGTGCTCGCGGAATTCTGGAGCCAGCTGACCACGACGCCGTGGATCCTCCCCGCGACGGCCGGGCTCGTCCTGATGGTGACCGCAGCAGTGAGCTCGTGGCGTCGCTTGCGGCGGCGCCTGCGCCACGAGACCTGGTGGACGGTCCACCTCTACACCTACCTCGCGATCGCGCTCGCGTTCGCGCACCAGCTCACCGGGCCGTTCCTGGACGGGTGGGCACGCGCGCTGTGGATCGCCCTGTACGTGGCCGTGTCCGGGGCGATCCTCTGGTTCCGGGTGGCCGTGCCCCTGTGGCGGTCCTGGCGGCACGGGCTCCGCGTCGCCGCCGTGGTGCGGGAGACCCCCAACGTCGTGAGCGTGGTGCTGCGCGGCCGCGACCTGCACCGGCTCCACGTGGAGCCCGGACAGTTCCTCAACTGGCGGTTCCTCACGCCCGGGCTCGTCTACGAGTCCCACCCCTACTCGGTCTCCGGGCTGCCCCGCACGGACCTGCTGCGCATCACGGTGAAGGCGCTGGGCGACTCCTCGGCCGCGCTGGCGAACCTCAGGGTGGGGACGCGCGTCCTGGTGGAGGGGCCCTACGGGGCGGTCACCCCGGGACTGGTGCGTGGACCGCGGGCCGTGCTGGTGGCCGGCGGCGTGGGCGTGGCCCCGGTGCGGGCGCTCGCCGAGGCCTTCGCCGGGAGGGTGCGCACGGACGTCATCTACCGTGCCTCCACCCCGGCAGACCTCGCGCTCGCCGACGAACTCCGGGGTCTCGAGTCGTTCCCCGGGACGCGGGTGCACCTGCTGCCCGGCTCCCGCCACGACCTGCCGCTGGACGTCGAGCACCTGCGCTCCCTCGTCGGGGACCTGTCGGACGCCGACGTGTTCGCCTGCGGTCCCGAGTCCCTCAACCACCGGGTGGCGGAGTCCGCCCGCTCCCTGGGGGTGCGTCCCGAGCGCATCCACTGGGAGGAATTCGACCTGTAGGAGATCCCATGAAGTACGTGAGGGGAACCATCGTCGCCGCGGCCACGGTGGCGGGAGTCGCGGGAGTGCTCGCGCTCAACCCGAACGGCCCAGACGCTGCCACGGGGCAGGGTGACGGGGAGCCTCAGCCGAACGGCGTCAGCGAGAGCGACGCCCGGACGGAGGAGGCCGCGGCGCCCGTCACCGCCACCTACACGGGCACCGCCTACCCCACTCGCTGGGGCTCGATCCAGCTCGCCGCCACCGTGACCGACGGCGTCCTGACGGACATCACCTTCGTGTCCCTCCCCACCGACAGCCGCTCCGCCCGCATCAACGAGTTCGCCGCCCCCGCTCTCGTGGAGGAGGCCCTCACGATCCAGTCCGCGGACGTCGACACGATCAGCGGCGCCACGTGGACGTCCGAGGGGTTCCGGTACTCGCTGCAGTCGATCCTTGAGCAGTCGGGCCTGTGAGCGGCGGCATCCGCCCCGCCGTCGGGCGCGCCCACCGCCACCTGGAGGTGGTGTGGGGGACGGTCGTCACCATCGACGTCCGGGAGGTGGCCGAGCCGTTCCCGGACGACGACGAGGTGCGCGCCGCCGTCGACGACGCCGTGGCCCACCTCCACTGGGTGGACCGGGTGTTCTCCGTGCACCGATCCGACACCCTCGCCACCGCGCTGCGGACCGGGCGGAGGGCGGAGGCCGACCTCTCCATCGCCGACGGCATCGAGCGTGCCATGCTCGGGGTCCTCGAGCAGTGCCGCGCCGCCCGCGACCTCACGGGCGGCGCCTTCGACCCGTGGGCGACGCCGGGCGGCCTCGACCCGTCCGGCTACGTGAAGGGCTGGGCCGCGCAACGCGTCGCGGACCGCCTGGTGCGGCGGGGCCTGGGGAACGTCTGCGTGAACGCGGGCGGCGACGTCGTCTGCCGTGGGCTGGCGGGGCCGGGCGAGCCGTGGCGGGTGGGCGTGCGCCACCCGTCGGACGGGAGGGCGGTGGTGCGCTCGGTGACACCGGGCGACGGGGCGGTGGCGACGTCGGGCCCGTACGAGCGGGGCGGGCACGTGCGGGATCCGCGCACGGGTGGGCCGGCGCGGGGCGCGCGGTCGGCCACGGTGGTCGGGCCCGACGCCGGTCTGGCCGACGCCCTCGCGACCGCGCTGGTGGTGGCGGGTCGCGAGGGCGCCGAGTGGTTCGCCGGGATGGCGGGCTGGGAGGCGTGGGTGGTGGACCCGCTCCCCCTTGCGACCGCCTGGTCGG
>CAYMSA010000149.1:0-2794 GCA_964392965.1 uncultured Coriobacteriaceae bacterium | reverse complement strand
TCCGCGTCGTGGTCACGCTCGTCCCACTGTCGCTCGGCGTCGCGCTCGCAGAGGGTCGACATGCGGCAAAGAGCGGCCCCGAAGACGAGGACGACGACGAAGGCGACGACGATGAGGGCGAGCAGGAACGTCACGGTTGCGGCGGTCGGATGACCGTCTTCACCTGCGCGGGCGTGCGCCTGTGGCGCTTCACGCCGTCCCCGGTGTTGCCCTCGATGGTCGGCAAGGTGCCGCCTTGCCACGGCCCGCGGACGAGGCCGATGTGGTCGCCTTGCGGGTCGCTGTCGAACTGGAAGGTCACGATGTCACCCCGGCGAGCCGAGGTCTTCGCGACGACGAGGCCCTTGGCCTTCGCCATCTCCTCCCACGACGGCACGAAAGCCTTGAGGGCGGGCCACGGCCCCGCGTACTTCATCTCGTGGAGCCACAGGCTGACCATCGCAGCGCACCACGGCGACCCCGGCCCAAGGCCGCAGAACCTGAGCGCGTCGTCGATGCGCGGCCCCGAGTTCGAGCCAAGCGGCTTCTCGACCACGCCCACGTCCTTGACGGCGTGCTCGATGAGGCGCAATCGCCACGCCTTCTGAGGCGGGTTGCTCGCGGCGATGCGGCGCAGGAGCGTCTTCGCCGCGTCGCCCAGTTTGGGCGCACTTACATCGAGGCCCTTCGGGATGGCGACGCCCCGACCTTTGGCGACGGCGACAGCCGCTTTCTTGAGCGCGATGATGTTGGCTGGACGGTCCATCGACCCCTCCCTCAGTTGAACAGCAGTTGACCGACGCGGTACCCGCCCGCCGCGATGATGGGCAAGACGAAGGCGGCGACGGCCCAACGCACGACACGCCACGCGCGGCGAAGGTCACCCATCTCATCGTCGTCGAACTCAGGGTGGCGACGGTCCTCGACCTCGCCTCGTTCAAACGCCTCGGCGTAGGCGGCGTGTCGTTCCTTCATCTCATCGGGTGTGAGGTGTGCGTAGTCGTCCATGTGTTCCTGATGCCGTTTCGCGTGTTCGCGCTCGACGATGGCGAGCACCCGTTCGGGACAGGTCGCCGTCGCCGTTTCGCGCCACTGTTCAAGCGCGAGGATGCGCGCGTCGCGCGCCTCGTCCTCGGCACAATGCGCCTCAAGGAACTTGCGGTTCTCCTCGACCGCCGCGACGCTTTCGACGTGACGTTCCTCGGCGTCGAGGTTCGCCGCCACGGCGAGGTCGAACACGTCGTCAATCGTCTTCCCTCCACCGTTGCGGCGGCGAGCAATCTCCTGAAGTGCTTGCTCGAAGTGGTCACCCACCGGTCGTTCGCCTTTGCGGTCGACGGGGATGAGGCGGAAGATGCGGCCTGCGAGTCCCTCGCCAACTCAAGACGCGAGGACGGTAGGCGTACTCACGCTCGCTGCCGCCGATGTGCAGCACCACGTCTTCGATGCCGTTCACCTCAACGGCGGTGATGTAGAGCGGCCCCACGTCGAACAGGTCGAGCGGCTGCACCCAATCGCCGTTGCGCGCGTGACATGAAGGAACCCACAGTCCGTCGACGGTGCGGATGCTGCCGCCGAACCCGCTCACGGTGCCCGACTTCGCCTGCGCGTCGTTCCACAGCAACCACTGGTCGCCCGCGTCTTGCGCCGCCGTCGTCGTCATGGGGCCGTTCTCTGTCATGTCGAGCGTGCCGACGCGGGCGGTCGGGTCGGTCGGCGTCGTCGGGCGATAGAGCATCTGAGGCGTGCCCTGCGGGATGGTCGCGTCGCCCTTGATTTGGTACAGCACGGCCACGTAGTCGACGCGACGCGCCTCGTCCGAGACGACGCCCCACTCGCAGCGTCGCGTATCGACGACGTACCAACGGGTGCGGTCGTCGGGCGCGGTCGGTTTCGGACGACAGTGGAAGATGCCGCCTCGCCAGTACCACTCGACTTCGCCGGGGTGCATGAGCGCGACCTGTTCCATCGCGGCTGAACGCGTCGTCGGCTCGAGGAGCGCGAGCGACGAGACGGTGGTGTCGACGGTCTCGACCACTTGGTCCGAGTACCCGAGGTCGTCAGCGATTGAGGCGAGAACCTCGTCGACGGTCGGTTCCTCGTCGACGTTGACGAACACCTGCGGGTCGGCAAGGTCGACCCAACGCGTGTTCGCCGACTTGGCAGCGGTAAGGTCGGTGTCGCAGACGAGGAGAATCTTCACCGCGTAGACATCATCGTACCCGGCCTCGGCGAACGACGTGCCTGCCGCCGCAGGTATGCGGATGGCGGTGTCCGCAAGCGTCTCGTTGTTCCATTCCTTCACCGTCGTCCACGTGCCCCACGGCGAGTCGCTCACTTGGAAGCGCGCGAACCAGTGGGATGAGTCAACGTCGATGGACGAGGCGGCGCTGAACTCCACGTGGTCGATGGCGACGTTCTTCTTGCCGCCGTTGACCCAGTACCAGACGCCCGCGCCCTTGCCGCCCTCGACGCCGCGCCCCTTGGTGTGTTTGATGGACGGCCCGCCCTCGATGTCGCAGCCGAAGGCTTTACTCGCCTTCGCGCTTATCGTCCAGTGGGACGGGTCGGCGTCAACGAACGTCGCGATGTACGAGGCGTCCTGTTTGCCGAGGTCGAGCGGCCCAGCCGCGTCGATGATGAGCGTGGACTCCTCGCCCGACACGGGCATGGCGGGCTTGAGCTTGCCGTCCCAGAGGAGCAACGTGCCGTCCCAGAGCTTCACGTCCTCGCCTGCGGCAAGCTCGTTTGCCCACCTCCTGAGCGGATGTTCGACAGGGATGCTCGCCTGCAGCGACCCCGGCCCGTGTTCGCC
>CAYMSA010000148.1:0-2848 GCA_964392965.1 uncultured Coriobacteriaceae bacterium | reverse complement strand
GGGGCGGGTCCTCATGCCGAGGGCCCGCCCCGGACGTTCTCGGGGTATCCGGGCAGCTCGCTACCACCAGCCGATGAGGCCGAGTCCGCGACCCGCGCAGATCGTGAAGAAGCACTGGAGGCTTGCCATCTCGGTGGTACTCGTCGGATAGTCGCCGCCACGGGAACGCACGCGGTCGTTGATGTCCGCGAGCTCCTCTGGCGTGAGCGCGTTCAGCTTCTCGGCCATCTCGATCACGGTCTCGGGCGGGACCCATTCCTCCATGATGCTCTCGCCGGTGACCTCGTAGATGAGGTCCCAGTAGATCTTGCCGCGGAACGACGAGTCGCCCCCACTCAGGATGCCCCCACAGAGCTGGGCGCCTGAAGCGGCGAAGGCGCGCTCGTCTTCCTCGGTGAGGGAGACGTCGCCGGGCGTGCGTGACGCGTAGTTGTCGAGTCCCATCGGGTGCTCCTTCGCAGGGTCTAGGGGCTTGATACCCGGCGGGAGGGTGATTGCGATGCTGCTGGTCCAGAGATGCTGACCTTCGCCTCGAGGCGCCATCCGCATCCTGACAACGAACACACGTTCGTATATGATGCGGATGTCCGAACGGTCGGCGCAGTGTATGCTGTCTTGTGGTGGAAAGCATGTACACGGGGATGCGGGGCGGTCTCTTGAATCTCAGTTCAATCGAAATTTGTGCAGGTGGCGGCGGTCAAGCTCTCGGGCTTGAGATGGCCGGGTTCTCGCACGATGCCGTGATTGAAATCGAGCCTCCCGCGTGTGACACTCTCCGGCTCAATCGGCCTCAGTGGAATGTGATCGAGGGCGATATCAGGCAGTTCGATGCCATGCCGTTCAGGGGTATCGATTTGCTCGCCGGCGGCGTGCCATGCCCGCCCTTCTCCAAGGCAGGCAAGCAGCTTGGGGCTGAAGATGAGAGGGACTTGTTCCCTGAGGCTATCAGGCTGGTGGATGAGTGCCGTCCCAGGGCAGTGATGCTTGAGAACGTCCGGGGGCTGCTCGATGCGGTGTTCGACGACTATCGCAACAAAGTGGAGCAGCAGCTCCGACAACTCGGATACGTGCCGGGGTGGCGCCTGCTCAATGCGTCGGACTACGGCGTCTCACAGCTTCGGCCGCGTGTCGTTTTCGTCGGCATCCGCAAGGACCTGTCAGAGGGATTCGAATGGCCGCACCCTGGGTCCGTCGAGCCGCCCGCCGTGGGCGAGTTGCTCGGGGATCTCATGGCCGCCAATGGATGGCGAGGGGTCGATGGTTGGCGTAACCGCGCGAACTCGATCGCACCCACCCTTGTAGGCGGGTCCAAGAAGCACGGCGGGCCGGACCTCGGGCCCACTCGGGCGAAGCGGGCATGGGAAGCACTCGGAGTGGATGGACGCGGAATCGCGGATGAAGCGCCCCTGCCTGACTTTGTCGGCATGCCTCGATTGACCACCCGGATGACAGCACGAATCCAGGGCTTCCCGGATGAGTGGGAGTTTGCAGGGCGTAAGACGGCCGTCTATCGCCAGATAGGAAACGCCTTTCCGCCGCCCGTCGCCGAAGCGGTGGCCAGGCAGATAGCGGTCGCCCTGTCAGCCCGACGTGCGTTCCAGGTCGCCTGATGTACGCGCGGGCCGATTTCGCTCAAGCACGCACGGACTTTCATGAGGCGCTGCTCCGGTCCTGTCTGACCATCGACTCGCAAGGCCGACCCAGCAACAGCGACAGCTCTAACCAGACGAGTGTGGCGATTGCGAAAGGCATCGCGGAACGGCTCAAGGCCGAAACCGTCGGAGAGCGGGCGGCGGGACAGACTTCCGGTAATCAGTTCGAAGCGGTATGCGCGGAGTTCGTCCGGACGACATTCCTCAAGCTCGGCCACCTCCGTCCCGGTAGTTGGTCCGTCCAGCACGTGAAAGGCCGGAACCGGCTGGAGATTGCACGCTACGAACAGTACTCACACCTCGTGGCGCTCGATAGGGCCGCCCGCAGCGATCCCGACCTTGCAGCTGCGCTCGGCAGCGACTACACGATCACACCGGATGTCGTCATCGCCCGCGACACGGAGGAGGACGCTGTCATCAACGCGCCCGGATGCCTTGTGGACGACGGGGTGGCGACGCTCGCAAGCTTGCGAAAGAGCAACGGCGGGCTGCCCTTGCTTCACGCGAGCATCTCCTGCAAGTGGACGATTCGCAGCGACCGCGCACAGAATGCCCGCTCAGAAGCCTTGAATCTGGTGAGGAACCGCAAGGGTGCTCTGCCGCACATAGTCGTTGTGACGGCCGAGCCCACGCCGAGCAGACTGGCGTCGATTGCTCTCGGCACGGGTGATATGGATTGCGTTTATCACTTCGCCTTGTATGAGCTTCAGGAGACCCTGGCGGAGTTGGGCATGACGGACGCCGCCGACATGCTGGCCGTGATGGTCAACGGCGACCGCCTCAAGGACATCTCGGACCTCCCGCTCGATCTCGCAGTCTAGGACAACGATGGGCATGAGCCGCAGCGAGAACATGCGGCGCATCCGAAGCCGCGATACAGCGCCCGAGCTGCGCGTTCGCAGAGCGCTTCGGGAGCTCGGCCATGCCGGGTATCGTCTTCACCGGTCCGATCTGCCCGGCAAGCCTGATGTCGCATTCCTGGGCAAGAAGAAGGCGATTTTCGTGCACGGTTGCTTCTGGCACGGGCACGATTGTGCCGAGGGCATGCGTAAGCCGAAGTCCAATGTCGACTACTGGCTTCCGAAGATCGAGCGTAACCGTGCGCGAGATGACGAATGCGTGCGGGCACTTGAGAGTCATGGCTGGTCGGTGTTGGTGCTCTGGGAGTGCGAAATCGGGAGTGCTGAGGCACTCGC
>CAYMSA010000147.1:0-2898 GCA_964392965.1 uncultured Coriobacteriaceae bacterium | reverse complement strand
TGCGCACTGCTCTCGTGTACAGCCCTGAACTCGACGCATACCGGCTTTCCCCCGGTCACCCGCTGCGGCCCGAACGTGCCGCGCTCACCGTCGAGCTCATCAGCGCGTACGGCATGCTTACCACCGGATCGCTCGAGCTCGTGACACCGCGGCCGGCGACCCGGGAGGACCTTGAGCGAGTGCACGATCCCGTGTATGTCGATGCTGTCATGGAAGCCGGCAGCAACCCGTCTGTCTGGCGAGGCGGCTGGGGAATCGGTGCGGAAGACACGCCGCCGTTCCGCGATATGCACGATGCCGCAGCTCTCATCTGCGGCGCCACGACCGACGCCATCTCGCTCGTTCTCTCGGGCGCGTACGACAACGCGTTCTCCGTCTCCGGCGGCCTACACCATGCGCATGCAGCCAAGGCATTCGGCTTCTGCGTCTACAACGACCTCGCCGTGGGCATCGCGGCTGCACTCGCTCACCATCATGACCTGCGGGTCTTCTATCTGGATCTCGATGCGCACCACGGCGACGGCGTTCAAGAGATGTTCTACGATGATCCGCGCGTCTTCACGCTGTCGGTCCATGAGAACGGCCGCTTCCTCTTCCCGGGCACCGGCTTCACCGATGAGCGGGGAACGGGCGCAGGCGCAGGCTGCGCCCTGAACGTACCGCTGCCACCCCGGTCTACCGACGACTGCTACCAGCTCGTGTTCGACCAGGTCATACGCCCTGCCGTGGAGCGCTTCGCACCCGACATCATCGTGGCGCAATGCGGTGCCGACGCGCATCACGCCGACCCGCTCACGTCACTCGGCATGACCATCGGTGGACACGCCGAGCTCTACTCGGCGCTCGTCACACTCGCACAGGAGACATGCGGTGGCCGCATCGTCGCCACCGGCGGAGGCGGGTACGGCTGGGCGAGCGTCGTGCCGAGGATCTGGACGCTGCTCGCCTCGGCACTCTCGGGCATCGCCCTCCCCGAGGAGCTACCAGAGCGTTGGCGCATGCGCGTGGAGTCGCTGCGCACCGAGCCGCCCCTGTACCTGCGCGAGGATGCCGGGCCGGCGATCGAGCCCGAGGTGCATGACTGGCTGCTCGAGGAGACGCGCCGCATCATCGAGGAGCTGAGCCACCCCGAAGGGTGAGTTCCGCGTGGGCGCGGAGCGCGAGTGTTAGCGCCACGGCTCCAGGGGCACCCGTGTGGCACCCCTGGAGGCCGACCGCTGGCTACAGACGCTCGATGATGGCGTCCGCGTACGCCTGGGTCCCGACGCACCCGGCGGTGCTGCCGGTGACGGAACGCTTGATGTCGTAGGTGACCTTGTCGCCCTCGCCGATCACAGCGCGAACCGCGGCCAGCACGCGCTCGGCTGCATCGCGCTCACCGAGATGGTTCAGCATGAGGACGGCGGAGAGGATCTCGGCCGTCGGGTTGGCCATGTCCTTGCCCGCATACTTGGGCGCGCTGCCGTGCGTCGGCTCGAAGACCGCGCAGTCGGCGCCGATGTTCGCTCCCGGAGCGATTCCCAGGCCACCGATGAGGCCGGCGGCGAGGTCGGAGATGATGTCGCCGTACAGGTTGGGGAGCACGAGCACGTCCCACCATTCGGGATGGAGCACGAGCTGCATGCACGTCGCATCGATGATGTAGTCCTCGAACTGAATGCCCGAGTCACGGTACTCCTCGGCGACCTGGCGGGCGACCTTGAGGAAGAGGCCGTCCGAGTACTTGAGGATGTTCGCCTTGTGGACGGCGGTGACCTTCTTGCGGCCGTTCGCGATCGCGTAGTCGAAGGCGAAGCGGACGATGCGCTCGGAGCGCATGATGCTGATCGGCTTGAGCGAGATGCCCGAGTCGGGCCTGATGATACCCGCGCCCTCGGCGGCGGCGAACTCGATGAGCTTGCGTGCGGCCTCGCTCCCCTGCTCGAACTCGATACCCGCATACAGGTCCTCGGTGTTCTCGCGGACGATGACGAGGTCGATGTTGTCGTAGCGGGCGCCGTTGCCGGGAATGGAGAACGCGGGACGAAGGCACGCGTAGAGGTCGAGTTCCTTGCGAATCGAGACGTTCACGCTACGGAAGCCGGTGCCCACGGGGGTCGTGATCGGGCCCTTGATGGCGACCTTGTTCTGCCGGATGGAATCGAGCACGTGCTCCGGCAGCGGCGTGCCGTACTTCTCCATCACGTCCGCGCCCGCCTCCACGACATCCCATGCGATGTCGACGCCGGTGGCCTCGACCACGCGGGTCATCGCCTGCGTGAGCTCTGGCCCGATGCCGTCGCCGGGAATGAGTGTGACCGTGTGTTTCGCCATGCAGTACCTCCAGGTGTTCGGGGCGGCTCACAGCGGCTCGCCCTCGGACGGAAGCGGCGGCGCATCGCGCCGCCCCTGCTGACGCCGAGACCGGCGAACAGCGTGCATGATTGTACGCCAAGTCGGGTGCGACCGACGCTAGCCGGGCGCGAGGAGTGTGAACGGATACATCGGCAAATTGCGGAGCACCCAGTAAGCGACAACCGTCGCGGCGAGCGCCACCACGAACCACCTGCGGCGCGGCAACTCCGGCAACCGCGCCATGCCGAACAGCTCGAGAGTGTCGCGCACAAGCACGTAGCCGATGAAGGGCAGTAGCACGAGTCCGAGCGGGTTCATGGCGAGCGCCGTCCCGATGTCACCGTGCATGAGTGCCTCGAGCATCCGGGTCGTGCCGCACCCCGGACAGTACGCCCCTGTGAGTTCGTGGAACGCGCATTGCGGAATCGCGCGGCGTGCTCCGGGAATCGTCACGAGGACCGACGCCACCACTCCGACCATGAGCATAGCTGCGCTCAACCGGAGGCCGGATCTACCCTTCGTGCCCGGTGCTGGCTCGTTTGCCATCGCCGATGACTGCTAGTA
>CAYMSA010000146.1:0-2995 GCA_964392965.1 uncultured Coriobacteriaceae bacterium | reverse complement strand
CCGGACGTCTCGATGATGCATCTCTCGCATCCGATGCTCGACCGTGCGTTCTCCACGCTCTCGCGGCGCCGTTTTCCGGGCACTGGCGATGAGGTCTCCCGCTGGGTCGTCCGGGAGGGCGGCGTGCCCACCGGCGCTGAGGCGCTCGTGCTGCTCTCGGTTGAGGAGATTGGCGTGAACGACCTGCGGGAGACCTTCCATCACTGGGTGCGTACCATCGCGCTGCCGGTCTGCGGCGGCGAACTCGTGGGGGCACTTCCACACGCGGCGGCTGTCACCTTGAGGGATGCGGCACCCATCACCGACGCCCGACGTCTCGACCACGCGGCCGAGCTCTTCGACGATGTCCGTCCCGCCCTCAAGTTGCTCCTTTCCCGGCATGCGAAGCAGCTCACCGCCACACTCGCTGGCGAGCTTGAGGCCGAGGGCATGCGTCAGCGGGAGGCCGAGCTCGAGCGCTATCGTTCGCGTAGCGCGGAGATACTCTCGCTCATCAACGAGAACTCGCTTGCCAAGCTCGAGCGCGAGATCGCCAAGCTCAAGCAGCTGCGTGACCAAGGCGCGCTCTTCGACGAGGAGTCGCGCCTGGAGGATCTCGCCCGTTCCATCGAGGAGAAGCAGGCGGAGATCGAACGCCGCCGCCGCAACTACGAGGAGGTGCGCGAGCAGCTCGAGCGTGAACGCGAACGCATCACCAAGCACCTCCTGCCCAAGCGCTACGCACTCGCGGGTGCGGCGCAGGTGTTCCCCGTCTGCGTCGAGATACGCCTTCCTGTCGAGGGAGGCGCCCGATGACTGCCGAACAGCGCTCCCTCACTGGCTCTCGCGCAGCCGCAGCCCCTGCCACCATCCCCGGCTGGGACCTCCTGCGCCACGGCGGCCTGTTGCTCGACCCGCCGCGTCTCAGGCGCATTGCCGAGCATGTGCCCGTGTCGCTCGACGAGTACACCGAGCGCGAGCTCCGCAAGCGCTTCACGGCACTCGCCGACGACGGTGCGCCGACCTCCGACGTCATCGCATACGTCCTTGAGCACGCCTGTGGTTTCATCCCTCGCGAGGGCGCCCAGTGGCTTCGCGGGCCAGCAGTGCCGGCGGAACACGGCCGCCGTGCCATCACCGGGGAGACCATCAAGCCGCGCCATCTGTGGCTCGCGGAGAACGGTGGCATGCTTCCGGTGTTCATCGACGCCGAGAAGCGGATCGGCGTCGGTCGCGGCAGGCGCGCGACGAGCCATGTGGTGCAGTGGCTCCGCGGCAGCGGTCATCGCCTGGCGCTGCTCACCAACGGTCGCCAGTGGCGCCTGATCTTCGCCGGCCTCGACTTCGACGCCTTCGCCGAGGCGGACGCCGACCTCTTCTTCGAGGAGGGCGGCCCCGCCCCGCAGCTCGAGGCACTCCGCACGCTCCTGCAGCCGGCGCTCTGGACCCCGCCAGCACCCGATACGCTTGCGCCGCTCGAGCAGGCCATCCTCGACGCCCGCAAGGGTCAGGCTGAGCTCTCGTCAGTGCTCGGAGAACGCGTCCGCGAGGCCGTGGAAGTACTGGTGCAGGCGCATGGAGAGCTGCTCACCGAGCAGGTTGCCGACATCCCGCCCGCCGACATCTATCGCGCGGCTGTACGCGTGATCATGCGTCTCGTGGTGGTGCTCTTCGCTGAGTCGCGCGATCTCCTTCCGCGCGAGAACGCCCTCTACCACGGTTCGTACGGTCTAGGCGGACTGATCGAGCAACTCTCTAAGCATGCGCATCGCTCCAGCGGCCGTCTCGCACACAGTCACGCCGCCTGGCCGCGCGTGCTGTCGCTCTTCCGCCTCGTCTACCAGGGCTCGTCGCACCCAGCACTGCCCGTGCCCGCCTACGGCGGCGCGCTCTTCGCGCCCGGTGATCCCGAGAGCGCCGAGGGCCTCTCCCGCGCACTCGCGCTCTTCGAGGCTGGCTGGCGTGATCGCCAGCTCATGTTCGACCGCGATGTGTATCGGATCCTCGAGCTCATCACCCGCACCCAGGTGAAGATTCGCCAGGGCCGCACGAATACGTGGGTGCCCACTCCGGTGGACTTCTCCGACCTCTCCAGCGAGTACATCGGCATCCTCTACGAGGGCCTGCTCGACTACGAGCTCAAGCAGGCCGAGGACGATCCGGTGGTCTTCCTTGCGGTGGGCAACGCTCCTGCGCTCTCGCTCTCGCGCCTTGAGGCGATGGACGACCGCGTCATCAAGGACCTGCTCGAGAAGATGAAAGACAACGGGTCCGCCGAAGCCGAAGACGAGCCTGCCGAGGCGGATGAGCCGGCCGAAGATGATGATCATGATGATGAAGATGAAGCTGCGGCGGATGAGTCCGCTGACGTGGAAGCCGCAGATGATGTCGATGGCGATCAGGATGATGATCAAGAGGACCATCATGATGCCCGCCACACCACGCGTCTGCGGGCGGAGGAGTGGGCACGCCGTGCGGTGCAGGCGGCCGGGCTCGTGCGTGCGCCTCGGGGCACTCCGACGCCCGAGAAGCGGCTCGCACATGAGTCTCAGGTAGCAGCGAAGGCCCGCCAGCTCCTCGACAAGCGCGGCGTGGTGCTTCCCGGCGAGTGGTACGTGGTGCGTTGGGGCGGCACGCGCAAGGGCGCGGGCACCTTCTACACGCGCCCGGGACTTGCCGTGCCCACCGTGCAGCGCACGCTGCGCCCGCTCGCCTACGACCCGCCCACGCGCGCCGACGGCACCTCCAACACCGACGCGCCCCCCGCCGCCTGGAAGCCCAAGCGCCCCGAGGAGATCCTGGCGCTCAAAGTCGTTGACCCCGCGTGCGGCTCGGGCACGTTCCCGGTGGCCGCGCTGCGCTACCTCACCGAGGCGCTCTACGAGTCGCTTCTCTTCCACGACCGCGTCTCCGACGACCCCGCCCGCGAGCGCGCGGTCGTGCGCCTCATCGAGCCGCCTGACGGCGAGCCGGTACCAGAAGAGCGCCTCGTCCACGAGCTCGTGCCGTGCCGCAC
>CAYMSA010000145.1:0-3016 GCA_964392965.1 uncultured Coriobacteriaceae bacterium | reverse complement strand
TCCAGCGTCCCAACCCCTTTCCGATGTCCATCTACGACAACATCGCGTACGGCCCTCGAACGCAGGGCATCCGGAAGTCATCAGAGCTCGACATGATCGTGGAGCGCTCGCTGCGGGACGCGGCGCTTTGGGAAGAGGTGCGCAACAGCCTGAAGAAGCACGCGTTCGAGCTCTCCGGCGGACAGCAGCAACGCCTGTGCATCGCCCGGGCGCTCGCAACCAGTCCCGAGGTGCTGCTCATGGACGAGCCCTGCTCGGCGCTCGATCCCATCTCCACGCAGCAGATCGAAGACACGATCGCCGAGCTGAAGTCGTCGGTCACGGTCGTCATCGTCACCCACAACATGCAGCAGGCTGCGCGTGTCTCGGATCAGACCGCATTCATGCTGCGCGAGAGTCTCGAGACGCCAGCTCACCTTGTGGAGATCGGGGACACGAAGAAGATGTTCACGGCTCCCGATGACTCACGGACGGAGTCCTACATCACAGGCCGCTTCGGCTGATGGGATCCGGCCACCCGGAGGTTCGCTCGGTGAGCACCGGCCAAAGAAGAACGAGGCGCGTGGGGGGCGCGCCTCGTCTCAGATAGAGCGGCGATTCCCCGCGTCCGAGGGGGGAGGGATAGCGGGTCGCTCAGCTCGATGCGCATTATGCACCATTCATAACGAGATTTCCACTTGCCGCTCTGGCAAGTGGTGTTCCCGAATGAGTATACGCGAGAATAGGAAAGGATATATTCCAATATAGAATGAAGTGACCAATCGCGCCCGTTCAGAAGGATCTCGCTGCTGGCTGCAGCATCCACGAGGCTTCGCGGGGTACAGGGTCGCCGAGCACACACGAAGCCCCCGGTCGTGGAGACCCGGGGGCTTCGTTTCGCTGCGGGACTGTGTCTCTAGACGAGGCCCTGATCGAGCATCGCGTCGGCGACCTTCAGGAAGCCTGCGATGTTCGCACCGTTCACGTAGTTGCCGGGGGTTCCGTACTCCTCGGCGGCACCCACGCAGGAGGAATGGATGCTCTTCATGATGCCCTGCAGGCGCTGATCGACCTCTTCGCGGGTCCACGACAGGCGGAGGCTGTTCTGCGACATCTCAAGGCCCGAGGTGGCCACGCCACCGGCGTTCGATGCCTTGCCGGGTGCATACAGGATGCCGGCCTCCACGAACTGCTGGATCGCCTCGGCGGTCGACGGCATGTTGGCGCCCTCGGCGACGAGCTCGACGCCGTTGGCGAGGAGGTTGGCCGCGTCCTTGCCGTTGATCTCGTTCTGCGTCGCCGACGGGAAAGCGCAGTCGGCGGGAATGGCCCACATGGGGTTGTGGTCGAGCGCCGGGTCGACAGGGGTGTACGTGGCCTTGGGGTAACGATCCGCGTATTCGGCGATGCGGCCGCGACGCACGTTCTTGAGCTCCATGACGAACGCGAGCTTCTCGCGGTCGATGCCCGTCGGGTCGTAGATGAAGCCGGCGGAGTCCGACAGACTCACCGCGGTGCCGCCGAGGTCGAGGATCTTCTCGACGGTGTACTGCGCGACGTTGCCGCTACCCGAGACGAGGCAGGTCTTGCCGGCGAACGAGTCGCCCCTGGTCGCGAGCATCTCGGCGGCGAAGTACACGCAGCCGTAGCCGGTCGCCTCGGGACGGATGAGGGATCCGCCCCAGCCGAGGCCCTTGCCGGTAAGAACACCGGTGAACTCGTTGCGGAGCCGCTTGTACTGGCCGAAGAGGTAGCCGATCTCACGGCCGCCCACGCCGATGTCGCCGGCGGGGACGTCGGTGTCGGGGCCGATGTGGCGCTGGAGCTCGGTCATGAAGCTCTGGCAGAAACGCATGACCTCGCCGTCGCTCTTGCCCTTGGGGTCGAAGTCGCTGCCGCCCTTGCCGCCGCCCATGGGAAGCGTGGTGAGCGCGTTCTTGTAGACCTGCTCGAACGCCAGGAACTTGAGGATTCCCAGGTTGACCGACGGGTGGAAGCGCAGGCCGCCCTTGTAGGGGCCGATGGCGCTGTTCATCTCGATCCGGAAGCCGCGGTTGATCTGATACTCGCCCTTGTCATCCTGCCAGGGAACCCGGAACATGATGACGCGCTCGGGTTCGACCATGCGCTCCATGATCTTCGCCTCGCGGTACTTCGGATGACGATCGAGGACCTTGCTGCAGGACTCGACCACCTCCGAGACAGCCTGATGGAACTCGAGCTCTCCCGGGTTCTTCGCCTTGACTGCGTTCACGAACTCCGCAGCATAACCAGACATGCAGCGCCTCCTTGTCGATACAGCCTCATCCGTTTGGATTTTCGCAAGTTTAGCGTACTGTGTTCTCTGCGCGTACACGATTTCGTGCATGCGCACACGAATCGCCGAATCAAGCATCAGCAACAAGGGAGGGATCATGCCCCAGGCACTCCGGGCTGACAGTATCAAGGAGATCAAGGAGAAGAAGGTCGAGTTCATCCATCTGTGGTTCACGGATGTCCTCGGCTTTCTGAAGAGCTTCACCATAGACGTCGCCGAGCTTGAGACGGCGATGACCGAGGGTATGGGCTTCGACGGCAGCTCGATCCAGGGCTTTGCGCGCATCGAGGAGTCGGACATGATCGCCCTGCCCGACCCGCGGACGCTCCAGATACTGCCCTGGCGGCAGAGGGGCGCGCTGGTGGCCACGATGTTCTGCGACATCATGCGCCCGGATGGCACCTACTACGATGCCGATCCGCGCTACGTGCTTCGCCGCAACCTCCAGAAGGCTGCCGACCTCGGCTACACGTTCAACGTCGGCCCCGAGCTCGAGTACTACTACCTCAAGAACGACCAGGACCCCGAGGTGCTCGACCTCGGCACGTATTTCGACCAGACGACGCGCGACCTCCAGATCGACCTGCGCATGGACACGGTGCGCGCCCTCAAGCGCTTCGGCATCCAGGTCGAGTACAGCCATCATGAGGTTGGCCCGAGCCAGCACGAGATCGACCTCCGCTACGCCGAGGCACTCAAGATGGCGGACAACGTGATGAC
>CAYMSA010000144.1:0-3028 GCA_964392965.1 uncultured Coriobacteriaceae bacterium | reverse complement strand
CCGATGGGGGGAACGTTGCCCACCGTGCCCGATTCGGTGCGATTCTCCTATCCCTGGCAGGCGCCACGGGCCGAACGGGGCGCGCGTGTAGGGAGATACCATCCGCGCCCCTCGACCCCGCCCACGGGCCGCACGCGAGCCCAGGAGGGGGGGTGCTTTCTGGCAGGGGATGGGGCACGGCGACCCAAGGCAGCCGAGAAACAACCGGTGTAACAGAATCGGATCTGTGACGGCCGCCCTAACGGGGCATGGCTATTGGACCCCATCCCCAGAAGCCCACGCACCACCCCGCGCCGCGCGATGCCACGACCACCAGCCCGGCGCCGTTGTGGCGCCGAGCTTGGATCGTGCCTAGACCGTCGTCGCGAACGGCGGACCCTCACCGCGTGCAGGTGAGTTCGGAGGATGACACGCCCTCTACCTAGACCGGAGGAGAGGAGGAGAGACCGGAGGCCCAGGGGACCAGCACCCGCCGCCGCCGCGCCAGGGGAGGCACCACGACGACGACGGGCGCAAGTTCACTGGACACGCTGCAAGGGCACCACCCCTCCCACCACCACGACCACAGCCACGACGGCGGGCGCCGCGGGAGCAACACGCGCCGCCCGCCTGCCGTGCTCAGGTACGGGCCGCACCGCGTCACGGCACAGCCGCTCCCACTCGACCGCTTCCCGTAGCCGCTCGACGTACGCCGCCCCGTTCATGGCTCACGCCGTCCGCGCCGCGGTTCAACGTCACCGAGGGCGCCGTCAAGCCACATCACCCGCGCGTGAACCATCCAGCCGCCGCCCGGCTCACTCCACGTGACGACGTGCCCCAGCTCGGGTGCGTTACGGTCCGCGGACAGGCGCACGCCGGCGCGCCGGCCCCACTCTCTGCGGACGATGGTCCCCAGGTCACGGCCGGAGTAGTCACGGCCGCCGATTCTCGCCGTCGTCGTCATCGGTACTCCCCAGGAAGCCCGCGCGGGCCCGGCTCTAGGTCCCACTGCCACGAGCCGGCGCCGTCGTCCGGCTCACTCTCGCCCACCCCATCGGCGCGCACGTCCGGCCGGATGGGGTACTGATGCCACCCGCGCCGCGGCTTGTCGCTCACCGCTGGCCCTCCCGCCCGTCGGGCCCGATGACCACAGTCCCAGCGAACGGCACGCCCTCGCCGGGGAGCACCCCGTACCAGGACCGGAACACGGCCCCATCGGGCCGCACGCTGTACCGCTCGCGCAGGATGGGCCAGGACACCGCGCGCCGTGGCGCGGCCGCCTCCAGTGCGCTCCAGTCCCCATCGGCTAGGGACTCGCCCAACGTGGGCGGCGCAGGCTCACACGTGCAGCACCACGGGACCTCACCGCACGCGCACCACTCGACGCCGGTCACCAGTAATCACGCGGCAGGCCCCGCGGCCCTTCCTCCAGATCCCATTGCCAGGACCCATCACGCGCGCCGCTATCGTCGTCCGCGCGGCCCGGGGCCGCCTCCAGTGCAGCACGGTAGGCCCGGTCACACTCCGCGCGCCACGCCGCTTGCGTGACCTCCGGCCACTCGGGCGGGTGCACTTCCTCGCGCAGCAAGACGACACACTCCGCGCAGGTGATGTGCGGGCCGGCGCCGTCGTGGCGAACCAGCATCATCGCCGGGGGGTAACCGATGTCGGACCACGACCGCACCGTGGCGCCGCACAGTGCCGTGCGCGGACGGGGCACCGGTAGCCGCATCACGTGCCCGTTGCCGTAGGCCATCGTCGGCGCCGTCATCACAGCCGCCCCCGCAGCCGCAGCACGCGCACCGCTTCGGCGCGCCCCGCCATGATGCACTCTTCCTGTTCCGCTTCGGTGAGGTCCTGCCACACGTCCGCGGGGAGCTCGACCACCAGCCAGTCCCATAGGGGGACCTCAACCACGCCGCCGCTCACGGCTGCGCTCCCTCGCCGTCGTCGTCGCCCTCGACCCGCTCGCGTATCTCCCGCTCGATGTCCGCGAGGGTGAGCGGCCGGCGCCGGCCCTCGCGGTAGTCCCAGGTATTCACGACATCGAAGGGCGCCAGCTCGGGGGCGGGTGCGCCGCCGTTGCGGTACCGCTCGACCGCGGCCGCCACGTCCCCCGGATCGCCCGCGTATAGATCGATGTACGGGCCGCCCCGGTCATGGCCGGTAACGCCCAGGTCTGGCAGGTAGTACAGCGTCATCATGTCCTCGTGGCCGTTGTCGTCGCTCACGGCTGCACCCCCTCGCCCTTGGGCCGGCCGGTGACGCGCCCGAAAGCGTCGCGCCCGTAGACCGTCGTCGCCTCACGGATCGCCGCTTCCGCGTTTTCCTCGGGTGTCTGGCACCGGGGGCACAGCAGATACAGCACGACCCCGTTCCGTAGCTCCGCGTTCCAGTCACCGCGGCCGCGGTACTTCTTCCCGCACCGCTTGCACCGTTGTCCCTTCGGCGTGTTCACCCATACCGGCCGCGTGCCGTTCACCGCTCCTCCTCGTGGTTGTCGTCGTCGTGGTCAAGTGCTGCACGGGCCGCCGCGCGGGAGGCGAACCCGCCGAAGGTGATCGCCCCGCAGGAGCACCGCGCCGCCCAGCCGGGGCGCCCTTCCTCCGTCGTGCCGCGGGATACCACGGTCACCGCGTGGCCGGCCCGCTTCACCGTGCACCGCCCTCAACCACGACGCCGGCGCCGATGCCGACGACGCCCAGCACGAGCGCCACGAGGGCCACGCCGCCCAGGGCCACGGGGTGCAGCGTCACCACGGCCGCGAGGATGAGAGCGCCGAGAGTGGCGAGGATGAGGACAACACTCGCGGCGCCGTTGCCGGGTGAGTGTGGGTGGTCGGGGGTAGTGTGTCGCATGGCCGTTGCCGCCTTTCCGGTGATGGCCGGGCCCGTACCGGATTGCCGTCCGGGCGGGCCGCTGTATGGAAGTTGACGGATGCTAGACGGCCACTAGTGCCGCCCTACGTAATCGCAGGTCACAGACCTATACCCGCGATTCCCGCCATCTCCACCACCGGAAGCGCCCCGGATCCAGCAGGACCCGGGGC
>CAYMSA010000143.1:0-3035 GCA_964392965.1 uncultured Coriobacteriaceae bacterium | reverse complement strand
CCCAGGTATCCTCGACCTCGCCGTCCGGCGAGACCAGCACCACCCCCACCTCCACGATCCGGTCGTGACCGCCGGGGAACAGCCCCGGGGTCTCCAGATCGACGACGGCGTACCCCGCCATAGCGCTCTCCCCCTGCGTTGCGTGTGCCTCATCAATGGTTCACGTCGGCGACACACTCAGTGCCCGTGGACGATCTGGGTCAGAATCGTCTACCACGAAACACACACGGCCGCCCACCGCGAGGGAAGTTGGATCGATGCCCGCCGCCACATCACTGAAGTGAAAGAACAGGTTGCTCGGAAAATCACTGTGCCGTATGAAGCCGTATCGCGGATGCAGACTTAGAATTGTTCCCTCGACTACAGAGCCACCTGATACCTTCGTCGGCGCCGCGTTCTCCAATGCCTCAACAGCAGAACCCAGACGCACAACCGCCGATGGCGCTGACCGAATAGACGCCAATCTTTGAACCGCTCGGGCTAGGTACTCCCAACGGCTACTATCACGCAAGCGTGCCAAGACTTGTTGGAGATTGTCAATCCACTCCACAAGTCCCTTAGGAGTCTGTGACGACGCAAGACAGCCCGCCGCACCATCTAGAGCTTCACTTGCGCATTCAAGCGCAATGTCGCGCAATCTCTCATCCGCGGCTCCCGTAGAAATGAGGGCAGTGGCAATGGTGTAACCCCTCACTGCACGCGCAAACTGACGAGCTGGATTATGTTCTGCCGCGCGAGCATATTCGGCGAATCTGCGATACGCACCTGCCAACGCGGTCACTGCGATCAGGCGTGCTTTCCCACTGCTGTTCGGCACGATACCCTCGATCAGCTCAATTCCCTCCTCGTACTGCCCAGTCCACACTAGGTAGTTGCCGAGTTGAACGGCCGTATCGACGCTTGCAAAGAATTGGTGTGCCTCTCTGGCAAATGGTATCGCCTCACGCGGGTTCTTCAAGTTGCGAGCGAGATGTCCCGCCAGAAAGTGGCTCACAACCGCACGCCCCTCGTCCTCCGCCCGCTCATATGCACGCTGGTAGGCCATCGTTGCCGCGCCATGATCTCGTGAGCCAGCCCTAATGAAGCCCTCGACGCGGTCGACTTCCCAGAAATCGGGATTTAGGCGCCTCGCTTGGCCGACAAGTTCGAGCGCTCGATCAAATTCTCGCCTCTTCGCTGCAAGCAAAGCATTGCGCAAGATGTGAGCAGTGGGTACATCTTGGGGACCCCGTGCCCGAACGACGACAGGGGCTAGCGACCGTTCTGACTCATCAGCAATGCGCCGTTCTTCCGTCTCACGGTACCGCCTATCGCGACGGGCAATCTCCTCCTTAATTGCGGAGTTCTGATGCGGAAGTCGGTCAATGAATGCACGGGCCGTCTCCGTCAGCGAGACGATAGTCGAAAGCTCGGTTGCTACCGTGGCAGTTTCGCGCCTTATAAGAGAACCTCGATAAAGTTGTTGAAGTGACCGATTTATCCGATCGATATCCAAATCCAAGAGCACGACCAGGTGATCAGGACTCACCCCTCTTCCTAGAACAGAAAGAGCTGTCAACACTCCTCGAGCGTCTGCATCGAGGCTATCGTATACCGACCTAACACAGAAATCGATCAGGTACGTCTGGCCGCGAAGGAGCGCCACCGGATCATTTCCTGCTTCGACAGCAAGTACGAACCACCGAATTGCCAACGGATTATTCCTGAGCGACTCCACAATTCGTTTACGAGTCTCTCCCGATATTCGCTTCAGAGATTCTAGATGTCGGGAGCGAATGAAGTCATTCAATAGGTGCATACTATCCTGCTGACGAAGGCTCGAGAGCGGGTAGCGACGTTCCAACTCTCCGAGACCAACCCTGCTGGTTATTAGAAAGGTCAAGTCGGAGGGTAGCTTGTCATACATAGCCGTGAAGTCGGAACTGGCTATCGTCTCGAGATTGTCGATAACTACCAGTGCCTTGATTCCATCCAGTGCTTGAGCTATGTCATCAACAGAACCCGAGAATTCGCGGTCGAAGGTTCGTCCCAAAGGGACGATCGCGCCCGCAATATCCCGAGTGGCGTCCGCGATCTGCTCAATTCCTCCAGCCGTCAGTCGCTCATACTTCAGCGACGTCCAGAGGATAGCCTCGAAGGGTTCATCCGGATCGTCGACAAGCCGATAACAGACCTCGAGCGCTAGAGCCGTCTTGCCGATACCCCCCTCGCCGGTGACAGTGAGGATCGGTTCGCGCCGCTTCTTGAGTAGACCGAGAAGGTCCTCGACCTCTCTTGACCTGCCGATGAGACCCGTGTCGTCGTACTCAGGCAAGGGAAGATTGTTCAACACTTGCCGATCTGGTGGCCTGATTTCGAAGACCGGCTCCCAATCTGGTTGCGATATTAGTGTCCGAAGAGTTCCATCCAGATTTCTCCACCACTGCGTTCGGAACTGCGTGAGGATGGAGTAAGCCCCATCAAGGTCGCCCATTCCTAACGGCCTGCCATGCATCACTCTGTTACGGATCGGGACTAGTCTATCCAATTCTCCCGTCAATTCGCGGACTTCTCTTGCGAGTTCTTCTGGAAACAGTCGTCTGTGACTGTTTAGGAGATCGTACGCCTCGCGCAAATCCAAGTAGTTCACTAGGACTGCCTCGTCTCCCGCTCCAAGGTCCCTGTCGCGACGTGCTGCGGCCTTCTCATAGTTGGGCCCGAGCGCCTCACGCTCATCCAAATCCATCAGGACATATCGAGTCAGTAGCCCACGAATATCTCGTTCAAACGAATCGATGAGTACAAATAGGCGGGCCCTTGTGACCTGAATGCCTTGCACGGCTTGATCCACTTCTTCCCCTCACTTCATTTTGTGGCGACTTCACCTTCATCGCGGAGACGAACGCCGATCACACGGGCGGTTTCGAAGCCAGCAGGCCTTGATCGGCAGACGTTGATCCGAGGTTCTCGTATCTGGCTATCACCAATCGCTTGGTGCGAAATTCGCCGTGGTCGCGCTCGTCGTATTTGCGGACCACCGGGAACGAGTCCAGGAC
>CAYMSA010000142.1:1160-3045 GCA_964392965.1 uncultured Coriobacteriaceae bacterium | reverse complement strand
GAACGCGAGGCGATGGCAGTACGCCGCCTGCGTCGTCGCGTCGGCGGTGAGGCTCAGCGTCGTCGTGCCCGCGCCGCGCACCTTGCGCGTCGGCAGGACGACTTCGCCGAGCGACACCCACTGGTAGTGGTCGAGCGTCTCGGTCACGTCGTTCCCGTACTCGTGCGAGATGACGAGCGACCCGCCTGCGGTCACCTTCACGCGGGCGAGGACGAGGTACGAGGAACCGGGGAAGTCGCTCACGTCGACGGTGCCTGTGTCGGCAGGGTCGGCGGCGGCGAAACGCACCACGTTGACGCCCAACCCTGCGTCGGCAACCTCGTCGTCCCAACCTGTCACGGCGGTGGCCTCGACGACGTACCCGGCCCACGACTCATCCGCGCAGAGGGCCAACCAGATGCTGTGCATGTCGGCCATCGCCGTCCCTGGCCCGACCTCGACCGTGAGCGCGGCGGGATACTCACCCGTCATCCCCGACAGGTCGACCGAACCGGGCGTCTCGAGGTCGGCTTCGCTGATGGTGTCGAGCGCGCCGTAGGCGTAAGGCTGCACCCGCACCTGCATCGTTTCGCGATACGTGAGGCCGTGTCGGTAGAGGTCGTTCACGGGGACCGGGAGAGGGTCGCTGGGGTAGGTGTAGAACGCCGCTGTCTCGCCTTCGTCGTTCTCAAGGACGAGCGTGTTCTGCGTCGACAGTTCGACGTTGATTGCCGACACGGCGGCGTCGAGGTCGCCCGTGTCCTCGCCGTCCTCGGCTTCCATGATGATGTCGAGCGGGATGGTGCGCACGTCGGGGGCGATGATGCGCCCCGCGCGCGGCACGTCGCCCCGCCCACCGGGAACGAACGTCGTCTGCCAGACGAGCGGCGGGATGTTCTGCACCGACGCGAGCGGGAGTTCGATGCTGCCGAGCGTGGCGGTCAGTATCATGCGTGGCCTCCTGCGGAAATCGCGTGGAACGGCCAAAGACGCGCCTTCGACGTACTACATGCGTGAAGGCATCCCATCGCGCCACCGTGCGTTCTAACGCGTGTCCGTGCCGTCATTGTGCGCTCATCCTGTCGCGTTGCGCCTCGACCGACTGTGCGCCGCGAATGGCGAGGTTCCAGAGGCGTTCGACTCCCGCCTGCGTCGAGTCGACGAACAGCGCGCCGCTGAAGTCGAGGACGACGTTGCGCGTGGGCGTGGGCGTCGCCACGGCAGGCGTCACCTGAAAGGCTCGGCTGGGGGCGTCGGGGCCGGTCGTCGCGAGGGTGGGGGAAGGGGTGACCCCAGAGGGCACGACGAGCAACGCCCCCAACCGCGACACGGCAGCGCGAACTGCCGACTCGCTGTCGTGGATGCCTTTCTCGATACCCTTCCCGAGCCAGTACCCTACGTCGACGCCAGCCTCGGACGGGCTGAAGGGCCAGAGCTTGCCGAGGCCCTTCTTCACCGCGTTGAAGATGCCGCTCGCGAAGCCCGTCACCTTGTCCCACAACCAACCGCTCATCGACTTGAGGCCGTCCCACAAGCCCGTCGCTATCTTCTTGCCAGCCGACAACATCGACTTGTAGAAGTTGAGCGCGGCGAGGACGCGCGACTTGATTCCCGCCCAGAGCTTGCCCGCGATGCCAGCGAGTCCGCTCCACGCTGCGCGCAACGCGTTGACGACGGCGCGGGCCGCGCTCGACACCGCACCCTTGAGCGTGTTCATCACCGAGCGAACGACGTTGAGCATGGCGTTCCACTGAGAACGCACGACGTTGACGAGCGCCTTGAGGATGGTGGTCACGGCGTTCTTGATTGCGTTCCACACCGTGCGGACGACGCTCGATATGGCGTTGAGGACCGTCTTGACCACGGTGAGGTACATGCGGAAGTAGGTCGACACGACGGTGTAGAT
>CAYMSA010000142.1:0-1060 GCA_964392965.1 uncultured Coriobacteriaceae bacterium | reverse complement strand
CAGCGGAGGCGATGGCGGCGACCTTGTGCGCGACGGTGGCGGCGGTCGCCTTGACGACGTTCGCCACCCAACTGAGCGCAGCCTTCGCGCCCGACACGAGGCCGTCCGTGACCTTGCGCAGCGACCCGCCCAAGGTGCCGAGTTTGCCGCTGAAGGCCGATTGCGCGACCTGTGCGTTCTTGAACCCGCCGCTCAGACGACCGAGTGCGCCGACCGCGCCGCCCGCCGCCTTGCCGATGCCGCCGATGGCCGACACGATGCTCGAACCCGTCTTCGCTATCTTGCCCGCCGCGAGGAACGCGGCGAGGCCCGCCGCGACGTACTTCAACTGCCCGCCGAAGGGCGCGAGGAACGTGAGTATCTTCCCGAACCAAGTGACGAGCGCGGTGAGCGTGGGGATGAGGGATTCGGCAATCGCCATCTGGAGGCCGAGGTAAGCGAGCTTCATCTCGCCCTGCGCCTTCGCCATGTCCTTGTACGTCTGGAGCTTCTTGTCGTTCCAGACGAGGCCCAGCTTCTCCAGCGACTTGTTCACGGCGGCGATGTCACCGGGAGCCTGCTTCGTCCACCCCAACATCTCGGTGCCCGAGCGCCCGAACAGCTTGAGCGTGGTGGCGGTGCGCTGCGTCTTGTCGTCCATGAGGCTCATGGCGTCGCGCGCCTTCATCATCACCTGCGCCGCGCTCATCTTGTTCAGGTCGTCCATGCTGATGCCGAGCTTCTCGAAGGACGCGATGGCGTCGGCGTTGCCTTCCTTCGCGGCGACGATGTTCTTGGAGAGGAACTTCACGGCGGTCATGCCCGCGCTGGCCTCGATGCCGTACCGCTTCCACTGACCGACGAGGCGCGACGCGTCCTCGGTGCTGACGTTCATGAGTGCAGTGAGCTTGTTGACCGCGCCGCCGTAGTCCTTGTAGACGCCAATCGACTTCGTGGCGACAGCGGTGATGGCGGTCAACCCTGCGGCGGCGGCGACCTGTCCCGTCTTGTACGCCTTTCCGAGCTTGCCCGCCTCTTTGCCCGCGCCCGTCATGGCGGTGCGGAAGCTGCCCGTGTCGGC
>CAYMSA010000141.1:1854-3123 GCA_964392965.1 uncultured Coriobacteriaceae bacterium | reverse complement strand
CCCCCGCCGCCGAGCTCGAAGGCCGCCTGCTCCCATCGGCGCTGGAACCACGTGCCGGCGAGCGGATGATCCGAGCCGAAGTCGGCAGGCGTGACGGTGGCGAGCAGGGCCGCGTTGGCGTTGGCGCCGTCGCGGGCGAAACGGCTCATGCCGTTGGTGACGACACCGCCCGCCTCGCTCGCGGCTGCCACGACCTCGCCGCCCGGGCACATGCAGAACGTGTAGACGGCGCGCCCCGAACCCAGGTGGCACGAGAGCTTGTACTCGGCAGGGCCGAGCGCCGGATGACCGGCTGCCGGACCGTACTGGACGCCGTCGATCATGCGCTGGTCGTGTTCGATGCGGACGCCGATCGAGAACGCCTTCTGCTCGAGGGCGGCACCGCGCTCGTGAAGCATCGCGAACGTGTCCCGGGCACTGTGGCCAGCCGCCAGGACGAGAGCCCCGGCGGCGCGCTCCTCGCGTTGGCCTGTCCGCTCGGTGACGACCGCACGCAGCGCGCCGTCGTCGAGGAGGAGGTCGGTGAGCCGCATCCCGAAGTGCACCTCACCGCCGAGCGCCTCGATCTCGTGGCGCATGCGCTCGACGATGCCGGTGAGGTGGTCCGTGCCGATGTGCGGCTTGGCGTGCCAGAGGATCTCCTCGGGCGCACCGAAACGCACGAACGTCTCCAGCACGAAGCGGCATCGCGGGTCGCGGATGTTGGTGGTGAGTTTGCCGTCCGAGAAGGTCCCGGCGCCGCCCTCGCCGAACTGGATGTTCGAGCCTGTGTCGAGCCGCCGCTCACTGACGAACGCGCCGAGTGCGGCCACGCGCTCGCGCACGGCAGCGCCTCGCTCGAAGACCACCGGGCGGGCTCCCGCGCGCGCAAGCGCGAGCGCAGCGAAGAGTCCGGCCGGGCCGGTGCCTACGACGATCGGCCTGACGCGCGGAGGAGCGTCGAGCACGCCAGGCTGCAGCGGTTCCACGACGGGAGCGATGCGGACGTCCGCATCGGCCAGCCGCTCCACGAGCGCGAGCTCGCGCGCCGCCGGGGTATCTCCGGCGGATTCGGTGAGCGCGAGATGCAGCGTCACGACGAAGTGGACGTCCGAGCGCCGGCGGGCATCCACCGAACGCCGACGGAGATAGACGGCGGCGATGGCCCCGGCGTCGATCCCCAGCCGCTTGGCAGCGGCAACCCGCAGGCTCTCCTCCGACGGCCGCGGCCCGACATCGAGCAACAGCGAGAGGTTGCGGATCTCGATCACGATGCGCTCACTCGCTCGC
>CAYMSA010000141.1:0-1754 GCA_964392965.1 uncultured Coriobacteriaceae bacterium | reverse complement strand
GCGGCGCTCTCGCCCGCGACGATCCCCGAGGCCCAGGCCCAGTGGAGGTTGTAGCCGCCGCACGGGCCGTCGACGTCAAGCACCTCGCCGGCCGCGAAGACCCCTTCGGCAACATGCGATGCCATCGTGTGCGGGTCGAAGCCGTCGAGCGCGGCACCGCCCCGCGTGACCTGCGCCTGCCGGGGATCGCCGACGCCCGCGACGGAGAGCCGGAAGTCCTTGAGGATGCGCGCGAGAGGCTCGCAGGGCAACTCCGCGGCGGACGAAGCGGTCGGGACGCCCGCCGCGCGCAGCACCGCCTGCGCCACCCGCCGCTGCAGCATGCCATCGAAGAAGGTGGCGGCGGTGCGCCAGCCGAGCGCCGAGCGCCGCGCACGAAGCAGGCGGAGGAGCTCCCCGGCGGAGTACTCCGGGAAGAAGTCGATCGAGAGGATGCGGCCCGCCTCGAGGTAGCGGGAGAGATCGAAGACCATCACGCCGCTCACGCCATAGTCGCGGAAGAGCAGCTCGCCGCGCTCGGTGGCGACGACCGCAGGAGGAGCCTCGAGAGACGTCCCCGGAGCTGTCGAATCCACGTCGCACTCTCCGCTGAGGAGGCTCGCCGCGCAGCGCACCCGAACGCCCGAGAGGCCGCGGATGGGTTCCGTGGCGGTTGCAATCGGGGCAAGCACGGGCATGCACGCGACCAGCCGATGCTCGATGCCCGCAAGCAGACGATCGCCGCCCCCGGTGGTCACCACGAGGGCATCACCCGCGATCGTCTCCCCTCCCGCGAGCATCACGCTCACGTGCGACGACCCCGCGGGCGCGTCGAGGCCCACCACTTGGTGCTCGCAGCGCTCCTCCACGCCCAGACGTTCGCATTCGAGGCGCAGGACGTCGAGCACCGAGTTGGCCACGTTCGTCGTGGGGTAGACGCGTCCCTCGGCATCGGCGGATGTCAGCAGGCCCATGTCGCGGAAGAAGCGACGGACGGCATCGCACCCGTGCCGGGCGAGTACCGGCGCCACGAACGCGGGGACGTTGTAGGCGGCCGGCGTGACGGCAAGGTTGGTGAGGTTGCAGCGCCCGTTGCCGCTCGCGAGGATCTTCTTTCCCACACGGGGACCGGCCTCAATGATCGTCACGTTCGCGCCAAGACGTGCGGCCGCCACGGCAGCACAGAGACCAGCCGCGCCACCGCCGACGATGAGTACCTGCGAGCGCGCCACGCCTACCCCGCAGCCGCTTCGAAGTGAGCGGCGTCGGGTTCGGCCTCCCGCGCAGCCTTGAAGAGCGATCCGCCGATGTGGCAGTACCCGCGTGGGTTCTTGTCGAGGTAGTCCTGGTGGTACTCCTCGGCGGGCGTGAAGCTCGTGAGGGGGCCCATCTCGACGGCGATCGGCTCGCCCAGTGCTTCCTGCAGCCGGATAAGCGAACGCTCGATCACCGACCGGTCCGCCGGGTCGGTGTAGTAGACGCCGGTACGGTATTGCGTGCCGATATCCGGACCCTGGCGGTTCACCGAGGTCGGGTCGATGGCCTTGTAGAAGAGCTCGAGCAGGAACGGCAGCGGAGCCACTGCGGGATCATAGGCGACGCGCACGGTCTCGGCGTGACCGGTCCGGCCGGTCACGACCTCCTGATACGTGGGTGATTCGGTCGTCCCGTTCGCGTAGCCCACCTCCGTGCCGAGCACGCCACGGACGAACGACAGGTACCTCTCGACACCCCAGAAGCAACCGCCTGCGAGGTAGATGGTCGCCATGATCGCC
>CAYMSA010000140.1:0-3174 GCA_964392965.1 uncultured Coriobacteriaceae bacterium | reverse complement strand
CCTCGACAAGTTCGACGCTCTCGTGAACGACCTCTCCATCGGCCTGCCCGCCGAGCTCGCCGCCCGCCGCAAGCAGTACGAGTACTACCGCGATCGGCTGCTCACGTTCAAGGAGGCGGTCGCATGACTGGCAAGCACATCGAGCTCTTCCTGGTCGAGGGCATCCCGGGCGGCATCACCACGGCGGAGATCGCCGGCTGGACCGGTCACGTTCTCGCCGGTCCGCGTTCGGACCTGGGCGATGTCCTCAAGCGTCCCGAGGCCAGGCGCAACGGGGCCTACCTGCTTCTCGGCGACGACGAGGAGGCACTCGGCGGTGTGCGCTGCTACATCGGCCGCACGGAGAACTTCATCAATCGTTTCCGGGATCACTCGGCCAAGAAGGAGTTCTGGGACCGCGTCGTCCTCATCACCTCCAAGGACGATTCGTTCACCGAGGGCCACTGGGGCTACCTGGAGTGGCGCCTTGTCGAACTCGCCAAGCAGGCGGCTCGCGTCACGCTCACCAACGGCAACGATCCCCAGGGCAGGAGGCTCTCGGAAGCGCAGGCGTCGGACATGGAGGCGTTTCTGGAGCAGCTGCAGATCGTCCTGCCGGTCCTGGGCGTGAACGCGATTCGGATTCGGCCGGCCGTGACCTCGGCGCAGAAGGATGCGGACGCCTCGCCGGTGTTCATGCTGAAGCATCAGAAGTACAAGGTCGACGCGCGGGCGCAGCAGCTGGGGGACGAGTTTACGATGCTCGAGGGGTCTCAGGTGGTCGCCACCTGGGCGCGCACCGGCAAGACCGAGAACACCCAGCGCTCGTACGCTTCCTATCGCGCGCGCCACCGCCAGCTTGTTGTGGACGGCTCCATCCGCGTGGAGGGCGACGTCGGCATCCTCACGCGTGATGTGCCGTTTGGGTCGCCGTCAACGGCGGCTGCGGTTGCACTCGGCCGGTCGAGCAACGGTCGGCTTGAGTGGAAGTGCGACGACGGGAGCTCGTACGGCGACTGGGAGAACCGCGGAGTGGAGTGAGGGGGATGCGACCGAGTTTGTCGTCGTGAACATACTTAGCGCCTACGACGACAAATTCGGAACGACGCAATCGGCACTCGCCCTAGTTTCAGTCCTGTGCTATTTTCACTGCGTAGTGAAAATGAGCTTGGAGTGAAAATGGATACTGCAGCATACGCGCAGGAACTGGCACGCCGCCTCACCCAGGCTGGCGCAGGCAACTTCCACGCGCTCGGAGAAACCGTTCTTCTCGACGGCATCGCTGAGGGTGAGAAAGTACTCCGGGTTGTGAGTGCCGGCTCGGGCCGTACCGAACAGGTGATGCAAGCACTGAGGCGTGCCGAATCATCGCTGGCCCCGCCCGTGATCGTGGGTCGCCGTTTCAGCGAGAAGGCGATTGCCGAGCTCAATCAAGCAGACGCGAACTATATGGACGACCGAAACCTGAAGATTCGGCTGAGTGCGCCTGCCATGCTCATTCGCCTGCAAGACGAGGCCACGCCGCCCGCCGAAGCCCCTCGCAAGACGTTGCGCCTGAGCGGTGCAGCGGGCGGGGTCGCCCTCGCGTTGCTGTCGGACCCCACGCGCGACTGGAAGGTGGCGGATCTGGCAGCTGAGGGTCACGTGTCGCTCGGCGCTGCCCAGAACACGGTGGTGGCTCTGGAGGCCGCCGGCCTGCTCGAGCGCTCGGGACTCGGTCCGGCCACCCGCCGGCGCGTGACCGATGCGGGCGCCTTGCTGGATCGATACGCACATGATGCCGCCGCTGACCGCAAGGTGGTCGCCCGCGGGTTCGTTCTCAACGACGGCGCCGTGGATACGATGCGCGCTGCGTCGCAGCGGCTCGCAGGCGGAGCCGGTGTCGAGGCGTGGTTCACCGGCGTCGCTGCCGCGCAGCTGTTGGCGCCACATATCACTGCGGTACGGAGGTTTGAGGTCTGGATCACCGCACCATACAGCGCCGACGTCGTACTGGATGCACTTGGCGCGATGCTCGTGGATGACGGGGCCAACCTGATAGTGATGCGCGGTCGCAGGGCGGTCACTGTGGGAGCCGAGTGCCAAGATGGCGTGCATCGGGTATCGGTCTTCCGGATGTACGCCGATGCCCTTGCGAACCCCGCCCGCGGCGAGGAGCAGGCGGAGCATCTTCGCGAGACCGTCATCGGCTTCTAGGGGGAGGCGCAAGTGACAGAGGGATACAGTGACGCTGCTACCGAGCGCTGCGAGCGAGCTCTTGGTACGCTCATGCGCGGCATCGGACAACCGTGGCGACACAAGGTCTGCCTCATCGGCGGATTGGTTCCGCGCTATCTCGTAAGGGGAGAAGACCATGATCGGCCGGTGCATGTCGGCTCCACCGATGTGGACGTTGCACTCCGTCTCGTGGTCGACGCGCAGGACGATGGCGCGTATGCGACCCTTGAGAACAACCTGAAGCGGAGTGGGTTCGTGAGGGTCGACGGCAGCTCGTGGCGCTGGGCAGCAAGCATCGATGGTGAGCTTGTGGTGCTGGAGCTTCTCGGCGACTCCCATGAGGTGGAGCCCGGAACGGTCTTCCGTCCCAGAATCACGCCGCCCGCAGGTGCTGGTGGTATCGGACTGCTCTGCGTGAGGGGCGTTGAGCTGGCGTTCCGTGATTCGTTCACGGTCTCGCGTGACGTGCAGCTCCTGGATGGCGCCAGGTCGACTACCGAGTTTCAGATTGCGAATCTGGCGCCATTTGTGGCGCTCAAGGCCGACGCCTACCTGGATAGGCGCAAAGCTAAGGATGCGTACGATCTCGTCTACGTGCTGAGATGGTGGCGGGGCGGGCCGGAGGCTGCCGCCGCCGCGTTCGCGTCCAGCGCGGTTGCCCGGGAGGACTTCGTCACCTCGGCGATTTCAAGGGTACTCGGCGATTTCGCCGCCCCCGATAGGGCGGGAGCAATCGACTACGCCAGCCTAGCGGCATCTGGTGACATTGCGGCTGAGAACGCGCAGGCGCGAAACGAGGCCGTGCTCGTAGTACGGCAGTTCGCGCAGGCGCTGCGAGTGCTTGGGTTGGGAGGGGACACGGCATGACCGACGCCCGTACCACACGATACGACCCGATCGCCGTGAGCGCGGAGAGCACGGTTGTCGCCGAGTACCTCCCCGAGACGGTCGAAGAAGCGGCGTATCAGTCGGAGGCCG
>CAYMSA010000139.1:0-3211 GCA_964392965.1 uncultured Coriobacteriaceae bacterium | reverse complement strand
GGGTCCATCGAGAACACCAACGCGGCGACCGAGTCCGCGTAGGCGTCCGGGTCCGGGGTGCGGGCGATGGTGAGAATCCCCGGTACCTCCGTGGCGGGAGTGGTCGCCGTCGAGGTTGTTGACTCCGTGGTCGGCTGAGTGCCGGTGGCGGCGGATGGCGAGGTCGCGGGTGCGTCGTCGCCGCCGTCTCTGAACGCCAAGGCAATCGCCACGATGACGGCAACGACGATGAGCAGGGCAACGGCCCAGCGGACCTGCTTCACGGGACCTCCTCGGGTGGACACATGGGGGGAGCACCCCCGCTGCGCACGCGCGGCACTTCGGCAGTTCGGCACGTGCCCCATAGATTGCCCTACATCGCCGATATGCCCGGAGAGTTATCCACAGGTCCAGCTAGTGCCGTCACTTCCCCAGATGAAGTGCCGGAAGTGCCGTACAGGCAGATTGACCCTCTGAGCAGGGCGTTTACCTCCGGCACTTCGCCGTCCGACCTGTCACCAAGTGCCTGATCTGCCGTCAGGAAGGCCCGCCGGCACCGGCACTTCCGGCACATGAGATTCACTGCGACTGGAGCGGGGGTTGGCCAGACGGGCGGTGCCAGCGCTCGCTCGGCGGGTCGGTTCAGACGCTCGAGAGCAGGTCGACGAAGACCCGGTCAGACTGGCCGCTCATAACCGGGAGGGTGCTCGGTCAGGTCGTCGGTTCAGCCATCTCAATGAGCTTGACCTTGACTTCGTCATCGAGTTCAAACGAAGTGGTCAACTCCTGCACCACTGCGAGAAGGTAGCGGTTCGACCAGCCGGTGTAGACCCAAGCTCCGCCGGGAAGTCGCTCTTGGGACTTGCCCGGCTCGCGGGTCTTTCGGACGAACCAGCCGTACTCGTGGGTCAGCAGCTTTTCGGGGTCAATCTTCAACAGCGCGGCCATGACCTTGACTAGAAGCTGCTTGACGTCGCGCACCTCTCCCCAGACTTCGCCCTTGAAGACCGCGTACTCGAACACGTCCGGGTAGCCGCGGACTGGGGTTCGCTCCAGGTCGACGACCCTCACGAGGTCATCTGGTTCATCCATTGGGGCGCCGCTGGGCCTCGGCCACTCCTCCAGGAAGCGTTCGATGAGGTGATCGGTTCGCCGCTTGATCGACTGGAAGGTCCAGACTTCAAGCCCAGCTAGCGCAGCGGTCTCCTGAACCTGGCTTCTCGAGTAGTACCTCGCGGCCTTCTCCCTGAAGGGCTTGTTGCCCGCCCCTTGGTTGAGTGGCGCCTCAAGCAGCGTGAGGTTGCCGATCGTGTTGAGCACGGTGCGAAACTCAGCCTGCTGCTCGGTGGAGAGCATGCCCCACCTCGTCACACCGCCGTCGCCCGACCATGCAACATCGGGGGTCTGAGGGTATATGTGCTCGACCTGGAGCTCCCCCAGATGAGAACTTGGGCGTTGGAGGCGGCTCAGCACGTACGCAGGGTTTGGCAGTGTCCCGTGGCTGAGTGCAAGTCGGACCTGAGGGTCTTCGGGCGATCGCTTAACGAGTCCCTGGACTGGGTAGCCGCTCTCGCGGAGCTCACGGCACAGCGTCCCGATCATCCGAAGATCGCGGTCGAGGTTGACGAGGGTGCGCCGGATGAACATCGTCTGAAGCTGCTCAAGAGCATCGATGAAGGTTTGCTTGGGAATTCGGTTCGACGCGTAGTCGTCGTACATTCCAAGCAAAAGCGGACGTGGTGTTCCTTCGAACCATTGGACCAGCCGCAGCTGAGAAGAGACGTCTGGGTCCGGCTCGAGGCTGGGATCCCGTAGGACGGCGTACCAGTTCGCGAAACGACGCCATTCCGCACTGATCTCCGGCGTGAGGTCATCGAGCGGGTTGGGGTACCTCGCTCGGAAAGCACGGTAAATGCCGAACTCGCCGGACAGATCGAGCGTTTCCGGTGCTGACCACACCAGGTAATCGCGCCAGAACTCCCGCAAGGCGCCACGGGTTGCATCCTCGATCGGGATCCAGGTCGCGAGTTCGAGTTGGCGCTGTTCGTTGACTCCTCGGCCCATATGAATGTAGTTGTGAATAAGTTCATCATCCGAAAGGCGTGCCCCTGTCGAGTTGAGGCTCTCGAAGATCTGTTGGGCGTTGGACCTGTCACCCAGCCTGATCGTCACGTGTTCGAGTCGCTCGAGCCCCCGCCACACCAGCTCCCACTCATCCCCGATCAGGTCGACCAGGGCGGCGTAGTTCTCCTCGAAAGAGGTCTCGCCCAGCGGACCTGTGGAACCGGTCATGAGCCGTTCGATGACTTCGCTGTAGCGCTCGTGCGGCACGAGCTTCGCCGCACCCGACGCACCGCGAAGAAGACCAGCGACATCTGGACGGGCTGGGGAGTCTGCAGACAGCTGCTGGATCGCCGCGATCATCAGCATCAAGGTCGTGATGCGCTGTTGCCCATCAACGAGAGTGACCGCTTCATCGTCGGACGCCTTGACGAGGATGGTGCCGATGAAGTGCGTGGTGCCCACGGGGGCGTCAGCTACACGGCGCACGTCACGAAGCAGTTGCTCGCAGGTCGACAGGGTCCAACGGTATTCACGTTGGTACACCGGAATTGCGACGTTCGACAGAGAGCGAAGCCATTGAGCGGTGATATTCGGGTCTGCGGCGACATTGGGGACCACGTACCAACACTAAGCGGACTCCTCCACGAACCAGATCACATCCGGCCCCCGATGGGAGGTGGTCGAAGCGTCAACCCGGGACGCACGCTTCCTGTCGTGCGGTCGCGGGCGACGGGGAAACCTCGGGCTGTGAGTCGTTGCGCGAACCCCTTGATGCCGAGGACGTTGCGGACACCGTGGTCGTGGCACCACTCGGCGTAGTCGATGTGCAGGCGGGAGGTGGTCGTCGCACCTGTCTCCGAGACGAGGATTCGTTCCTCCCACCACTCGAGCAGGGGGTCCATCTCGGCGAAGTAGGTGGCGAGGGCGTCGCGGACCTGCGGGGGTGGACGGAGCGCGGCGAGGTCGCCGCCGTCGGCCAGCCAGTGGCGAGCACCGTGCACGGCGAACGCCAGCAGCGCGGCGCGCCCTTCCTCGGTGTCCTCCAGGGTCGCTTTCAAGGTCGTGTCTAGGCGGGAGAGGGTGGCTTCCACCCGTAGCGGCAGCAGTCGGCGGCGGAGCCCGACATCGTCGTCGGGGATGACGGCCAGTTCGTTGGCGGTGAAGGCGA
>CAYMSA010000138.1:1519-3212 GCA_964392965.1 uncultured Coriobacteriaceae bacterium | reverse complement strand
ATCGGCATCGGGCGGCTCTTCTCGGGGACGATGCGCTCGGGCGATCGCATCCTCGTCATCAAGAACGACGGCAGCCGTTATCAGGCGAACGTCAAGCAGCTCTACACGTTCGAGGCGCTCGGTCGCTCGGAGGTGGCGGACGCACATGCGGGCGACATCGTGGCGGTGGTGGGCGTGGAGGACGCCGACATCGGCGACATGTTCACGTGCCGCATCGACCCCATCCAGCTCGATCCCATCCATGTGGAAGAGCCGACGATGTCGGTCGTCTTCGCGGCCTCGACGAGCCCGCTCGTCGGTCAGGAAGGGACGATCGTCGGCGGGCGGCAGATCAAAGAGCGCCTGCTGCGTGAGGCCGAGTCGAACATCTCGATGCGTATCACCGAGTCCGAGGACCGCACGGGCATGGAGGTGGCCGGCCGCGGCGTGCTGCACCTCTCGGTGCTCATGGAGACCATGCGTCGCGAGGGCTACGAGTTCCAGGTAGGACGCCCGCAGGTGATCCTGAAGCACGAGGGCGGCCAGAAGCTCGAGCCCATCGAGCTCGCGGTGGTCGACGTGCCGTCCGAGTACGCGGGCAAGGTCATCGAGATCATGGGGTCGCGCGGCGGCGAGATGATCGACATGGTGCAGCGCGACGACCAGGTGCACCTCGAGTTCAAGATCGCCACGCGGGGCGTGATGGGCCTGCGGACCCGCATGCTCAACGCGACGCGCGGCGAGGCCACGCTCTTCCATCACTTCGCCGAGTACGGGCCGTACCGCGGCGAGGTCGGCGGACGGATCAACGGCTCGCTCATCGCGATGAACACGGAGAAGTCGGCGGCCTACGCGCTCGACGCGCTGCAGACGCGCGGCAAGCTCTTCGTCGGGCCTGGCGTCATGTGCTACGAGGGCATGATCGTGGGCGAGCACTCGAAAGACAACGACCTCAACGTGAACGTCGCCAAGGCCAAGCAGCTGACCAACATGCGCGCCGCCTCGGCCGACAAGGGCATCATCCTGGCACCGCCGATCACCTTCACGCTCGAGGAGGCGCTCGAGTACATCGAGGACGACGAGCTCGTGGAGGTCACGCCCAAGAACATCCGGCTGCGCAAGCGGCTTCTGAACGCGATCGACCGCAAGAAGGCGTCGCGGTCGTAGGTGAGAGTGTGTGGGGAGCCGGACGGGGGATGGCCTCGCGTCCGGCTCGTCTCAGCTGAGCGGCTTCGTCGCGTGGACCGTCACGCTGTGGAAGAGCATCGCGACCCGGCGGGCCTCGTCGGCGTCCACGCCCTCGCAGCCTGTGAGCCCGAAGGCAGCCGCGACGTCATCGGCCTCTTCCGGCGTCGTGGCGTACGGATGGTCGTTCATCACGCGCACGTCCTCGTACCCGGCCGCGGCGATCGCGCCGAGGTAGCTGTCCTGCTGGAGCGCCCCGCCGGCGCACGTCACGTACGCCTCCAGGGAGTCCCGCACCGCGTCGGGGAGCGGCTCGGTCGTCACGATGTCGGAGACCGAGAGCCGCCCGCCGGGCTTCGTGACCCGGAAGGCCTCGGCGAATGCCCTTCGCTTGTCACGCACGAGGTTGATGACGCAGTTGGAGATGACGATGTCCGCGACGTCATCGGTCACGGGCAGCGCTTCGATCTCGCCGAGGCGGAACTCGACGTTGTCGAACCCTGCGGTCCGCGCGTTCTCCGTGGCGAGC
>CAYMSA010000138.1:0-1419 GCA_964392965.1 uncultured Coriobacteriaceae bacterium | reverse complement strand
ACAACGAAGGAGGCGTCAGGCATGGATATGCTCGGAGGTCTCGGGAGCGGGCTTGTGGCCACGCTCGCCGGCTCGGCGTTCTGTCTGCTCTACCTGATTCCCGTGCTCATCGGGGTAGCGAGCTTCGTCATCTGGATCGTGGCGCTCGTGGACCTCGTGCAGCGCGACGTCACGGACTTCCCCAACTCGATCTCCGGCGACAACGGATCGCTCGAGCGCATCGTCTGGCTGCTCATCGTGCTCTTCACGCAGGTCATCGGTGCGATCATCTACTACTTCGTCGTGATGAGACCGCTGCCGCGCAACCGCCCGCGCGGGTGAACCCCGCTGCGCCGACGAGTCCCGCCTGACCCACCGCCGAGAGGATCCGGCATGCCCGCGAACTACCGCTTCCTGATCGTCGACGTGTTCACCGACCGCGCGCTCGCGGGCAACCAGCTCGGCGTCTTCACCAACGCCACCGGCATGGCCGAGGGCGACATGCAGCGTCTGGCGCTCGAGCTCGGCTTCTCCGAGACGACGTTCGTGCTGCCCCCCGAGGCCGACGGCGACTTCCGCATGCGCATCTTCAGCCCGCTCCGCGAGCTGCCCTTCGCCGGGCATCCCACGCTCGGCACGGCGTTCGCGATGGGCGGGCCGCTGCAGAAGACGCTCGTGCGCATCGAGACGGCCGTGGGCGTCATCCCGGTGCTGCTGCAGCGCGAAGGCGCCAGGATCATGTTCGGCAGCATGAGCCAGCCGGTCCCGACCGTCGCGCCGCTCGAAGAGACAGCCGACCTCCTCGAGGCGCTCGGCGTGAGCGACCCGGTGTTGCCCGTCGAGCGGTACGACAACGGCCTTGCGCACGTGCTCGTGGCGCTCGGCAGTGACGCCGAGGTGGCGGCGCTCGCGCCCGACCTCCGCGCGCTCGCGCGCGTGGTCCCCGACGCGACGGTGAGCTGCTTCTCGGTCACGGGCTTGAGTGTGAAGAGCCGGGTGTTCGCGCCCGGCGTGGGAAGCGGCGAGGACCCCGCCACGGGCTCGGCCGCCGGCCCCGTGGCGGTGCACCTGGCGCGTCACGGGCTCACCGGCTGGGGCGAGGAGATCGAGATCTCGCAGGGGAGCGAGATGGGTCGGCCGAGCATGCTCATCGCCCGCGCCGACGGAGGCGCCGACGGCATCACCTCGGTCGAGGTGGGAGGGAGTGCCGTGATCGTGGCGCGGGGCGAGTTCTCGTTCTGAGCCGGGACCGCTGGTGGAGGCATCCCGCACCCGCCTTGCCGTGGGACGGGGCCACCGCCGTGGGAGTACTATGAGGCTCCAGGCAGTATCCGAGAGGGGCTCCATGCTGCTCGACACAGGATTCCGTCCGTCCAGGCATGGTTTCGGCTTCGGCAACTCGTGGCGTGACGTGCTGCTGGGCGTCGTCCCCTCGCGCGG
>CAYMSA010000137.1:0-3278 GCA_964392965.1 uncultured Coriobacteriaceae bacterium | reverse complement strand
GGGCCACCCGGCGATTCCGGTTCAGCCGGAAGCTGGGCGTCATGCCAGACGCCGACCACCCAGATGATGTCGCCCTCAAGCCGGTAGAAGAAGCGATAGCCACCCACGAGAACCTCACGGAAGCCCAGCTGCGGGAACTCGGGGATCGTTCGCCCGGCCTCCGGGAAACGGATCAGGTGTCCGAGTGCCTCGTTCGAGCGGTTGCGGAATACTTGGGCGGCGGACGGTCGCTCAGCGCGGATGTAGTCGACTGCTGCGAGGAACTGCGCGCGCGCCGATGGCGTGAACCGGACCCGACGGGTCACAACCGCTCCAATAGCGCATCCGCTTCGGCCATGACGACGTCGATGTCGTACCCGACGCCGGCCTGGATGTCAGCCTCGCCCTGCGCGAGCACCCGCAGAATCTGCAGCTCGCGCTGGGTCCGCTCATAGGTGCCGGCGCTCATGAGAACGGCCGAGGCGCGACCATGCTGCGTGATGAAGACCGGATCCCCGGATGCAGTTGCCTGTTTCACGATCGACGAAGCGTCTTGCCGTAGCTCACTGATTGGCACGATGTTGGGCATTGTACTCATTTGCAGCACCTCCTATGGTACGTTCTATACTACCATAGGAGGGTACGTTTACGGTTGCTCCGCAATTCGATGGAATCACCTGTCGGCCACACCGCTATCTCTTGGGCCGGTACTCCACGCCGGCCAGACCCGCGAAGTGCGCGTCCTGCGTCCACAGCACAGCCTCACGGGAGCGCGCCGTCGCCAGGATGATCGAATCCGCCATGGCGAGTCCGGCATCGAGTGAGAGCCGCGCAGCATCCAGGGCCAGAGCCGAAGTCAGGTCCACCACCTCGCCCTGCAGCATCACCGCAACGGCATCGAGCGCCGGACTCTCACCTGCTATCTGGCACGTGCGCTTGAAGACCTCGAACACGGTCAGCGTTGGAACAACGAGCGCTTCCGGTGCCTCGATCGCTGCGGCAAACTCGGCAGCATTGGGACCATCGCCGAAGTACTCGAACCACGCCGAGGAGTCGACGACGTTCACACCCGGTCCTCCCGATCACGCTCGAAGGTCGTGTCGAGGCCGCGCAGCATGCCACGCAGTTCACGCGCGGCGCGCAACGGGATGAACTCGATCCGGTCACCGTAGGCGATCACCTGGACCTTCTGGCCGGGAACCAGCCGCAGCTGCTCTCGGATCGCCTTAGGGATCACGACCTGATACTTGGGTGAGATGGTTGCAGCTTCCACGATGCACCTCCTATCGACATACGCAAACTATATCGATACGCATATCGTATGACAACCGAACAAGACAGGCTGCTTGGAATGGCAGTCATCGGACACCCAGCCGAGACCAGACCGCCGTCTGACAGATTGGGCTGGGACGAAGTCCATCTCGAACGCTGGCAAGTGGACCAAACGACACGGTGACGACGCTCACCTCTTGACGCTATAAGCGAAACGGAGGCCAGTCAGACGCTGAGCGGGCCGCAAGACGAAGAAGGATCTGTCCGATCGTTGAGAGGTCCGAAACGTCGACACCGTAAGTCTCCCGGGCCCGCTGATGGAATTCCTCAATCGTCCCGTACTCACTTCCATCGAAGTCCCACAGGCTCGATTCATCGGTGATGAGGCACTCACCCCATGGGATTCCCACGACCTTGGAGATGAAGTCCTCCGCAAGCGCCTCGTGCGCTCTGACGATATGGCCCCGGGCGATCTTGACGGGCACCTGCGTTCCGGGGCGAGGAAGGCGTTCGCCTGTTTCGCAGTATCCATCGAAGACGGCCCGAAGTCGCCCCACCGCGTCTTCCCTGGTCTGGCCGAATGCCTGCATCAGCGGCCATCCGTCGACGAACGCCCGCCATTCGCCCTCACGACATCTCTCAGCGACGACTGGATACTCCTCGAATGCCCACGTGGGAATTGGCCACGGTACCGGCTTCGTCTCCGAGTGTGTGGCATTGCCCACGACCTCGTCAGGCCAGATGAAATCCTCCCGCGCACTTTGGTACAGCTGGTAGAAGACGTCATCGACCCACAACACGGTACCGGGTGCCTCCCCCGGACCGACAACCCAGTAGAACAGGCCTCGTTCCCGATAGCCGGGCTGATCGGTCGCGGACTCAAGAAGACGATATCCGTCGAAGGGCTGCGAACGCAGAATCGATCGCACCTGACCGGCCCACTCATCAAGGAACTCGGCGACGGACGGCACTGCGTCTTCATCGGCGTCATCAAGGATGTCGCGCGCGATGGCCAGCGCGGGAGGATAGGACTTGGCGTTCTGAATCAGCGACTCCAGTTCGCTGCCGATGTCCAGCGCCTCGGAATGAGGCGGTCGCGGCCCCTCAACCTCGAACAGACCCCAGGCGGCACCGGGACCTGGGGTAGCCAACAACAGGAAGCCAGCGTCCGAGGGAATAGCCGGGTGACCCCCGTCGAGTCTGGCGACGCAGTACCAGACCTCGCCCCTCTGCCATTCGTAGCGCTGTGGCAAGACGGGACTATCGTCGCATTCACCGGGAGAATCCTGCAGAACAGGCGGCAATGTGCCGCGCCATTTGCCCGCGTAGTCGAACCGGACATTCTTGTTGATGAACGAGAGCAGTCCTTCGCCATTCAATGCGAGCTGCTTCATCTGCTCGACGTTCGACCGACCCGCGCTCTCATCCGAGTATCTGTAGATGGACCCATCGGCGAACTGAACATCGATGTAGTCCTGGCCGATCTCATAGAAGCGAACTCGGGAGAAGCCGCTCCAGTCGGCATACGGCCACCACCCTACCGTTGTCTCGTCCGCCATCATCGTCACCCACTCTGCTCGCCGAGCACCCGGGTATCATGTCTCACGACTGTCGATTCTGCGTGATGGCTATGACATCCGCCCGCGCGCGACGTCTCTCTGCCCGCTTCCAGCTTGGCTGCAGCCGCGCTGCAAGTCGCCCGCGTCTGGGCGCACAGCCAATGCACGCGCCGGGACGCTGCCCCTACGCCGTCAGCTGGATCTTGAGACGCTTCCCAACGGCACTCGCGGCGCGCTCAAGCGTGACGAGCGTGACCGACGGGTTGGTGGGATCGAGCAGGCGCTCGACCGAAGAGCGACTCGTCTTCATGCGCCGCGCGAGCTCGGAGTGCGAGATGTTGGCACGCTCCATCTCCTGTGCCAGCTGGTAAGCGATCACCCGCTTCGTGGCGATCGCCTCAGTCTCATCGTAGAGGCTCTCGTCACGGAGGAAGTCGTCGAAGTCGCTGCCGATATGCTTCATGTCCA
>CAYMSA010000136.1:0-3298 GCA_964392965.1 uncultured Coriobacteriaceae bacterium | reverse complement strand
GCGGGCGCTCTCGTGGTGCAGTACCAGCCCGTGCTCGACGTGGCATCGCAGTGCATCTGCGGCTTCGAGGCGCTCGCGCGCATCCACAGCGCCACGCTCGGGCCGGTCTCGCCGCTGGAGTTCGTGCCGATCGCCGAGAGGACGCGCCTGATCGTGCCGGTTGGACGCCAGATCGCACGCCAGGCGTTCGGCTTCCTGCGCAGGATGCGGGAGAGCGGCTATTCCGGAGTGGGGTTGTCCCTCAACATCTCGGTGCTGCAGCTGTTGAGCAACGGGTTCGTGGAGGAGCTCCTCGGGATGATCGCCGAGGAGGGCGTGGACCCGTCGGCCGTGTGTATCGAGATCACCGAGTCGGTGTTTGGCGCGGGCGGCACCGAGATCAACGCGGTCCTCGACCGGGTGCGGGGGCTGGGTGTGCGCGTGGCGCTCGACGACTTTGGCACCGGGTACTCGTCGTTTGCCCGGGAGCGCGACTTGAGCATCGACTACCTCAAGATCGACCGGGACTTCATCGACCGGCTGCTGGTCCTCTCACCGGAGCAGGCGGTCACCCGGGACATCGTCTCGATGGCGCACCGGCTGGGGCACTGCGTGGTGGCCGAGGGCGTGGAGTACGAGACGCAGCGGCGGTACCTGGAGGAGTGCGGGTGCGACATGATCCAGGGGTACCTCATCAGCCCGGCGCTTGGTGAGGACGAGGCCATCGCGTTCCTCGACGGCTGGCGCGCCAGACACGACGACCGCTGCGCGCAGGGGGCGTGGCTGCGGCAGGGATGAGGGGGATCCGGAGGCAGAGCGAGGCCCGCTTGTGCATCTCGTCGGACTTGCGGCGAGATGAAGACACCGAAGCGGTCGGGACATGGTCGCCGTGCAGGCTAGGTAGATTCTGACGGTTCATTCTCCCCATGTCAGAAGGCTGCGCTAAACTGAGGATGGTCGGTGCTCTACGGCCACAGGTTCCTCACCTCCCGGGGGTCATTGATGCAGATTCCGCGTCCTGGAATGTTCGCGATCGTCCGAAACCGTCGTGGTGTTGTGGTGGCCGTGGAGCCATTCGACGGTGATACAGGCAGGCTGCACGTCGCCCGTGTCGACTACAAGGATGGCCAGTACCCCACCGAAGACACCGTGATCTGGGAACTTGAAGCGGGTGATGCCGCACGCCCTTACGCGCAACTTCTGGAGCCGAACGACCTTCCGGACCCCTCACGCTCGTCCTCGATGCCGGCGGAGGAGTTCGATGCACTTCTCCGTGCCGCACGCTGGACGAGCGCCATGCCGTTTCTCGACCCCGATGGCTCAGGCCCGCTCGGTCGCCTGCCGATCTCCAGCCCGTTCCATGGCGCCGTCGAGGTCGATGACTACCAGCTCGTCCCGCTGCTCAAGGCCCTCCGCATGCCCAGGGTCAACCTGCTGATCGCTGATGACGTAGGTATCGGTAAGACGGTTGAAGCTGGGCTGATCCTGTCCGAGCTGCTCATCCGTCGTCGCGTGCAGCGCGTGCTCATTCTCACGCCCGCTTCGCTTCGCCTTCAGTGGCGCGATGAGATGAAGGACAAGTTCGCGCTCCCATTCGACCTCGTTGACCGTACTGAGACACAGGCACTCCGTCGTCGGCTCGGCATGGATGCTAATCCGTGGCGCACCTTCCCACGCATCATCGCGTCGTACCACTACCTTCGTCAGCCGGATGTACTCGCTGAGTTCGAGGCGGCCTGCCGCACGCCCGAAGGCTCACCCCACCTTCCGTGGGATCTCCTGATTCTCGACGAGTGCCACAACCTCATGCCGTCCCCGTTTGGAGAGGACAGCGACCTCACCAAGATGCTGCGGAGCATCGCACCGAGATTCGAACACCGGTTGTTCTTGTCAGCCACGCCGCACAACGGTCACACACGCAGCTTCACGGGACTCCTCGAGCTGCTCGATCCGGTGCGCTTCAGCGCGACCGACGAGCTCAAGCCTGCCGAGCGCGCCCGTGTGCAGCAGGTGGTGCTGCGTCGCCTCAAGCGTGAGATCAACGCTCGCACCAACCCGCCGAAGTTCTGCACGCGCCTCGAGCCGCAGGCACTGCTGCTTGCGCCCAGCACCGGGGAGCAAGCGCTCACTCAGGCTTTCGACGAGTTTCGCACTGCGATGCGTTCGTGGATCGCTGCAGGTGACCGCAAGCGTCGCAGAGCGGGCAGCTTCGCCGTGGAGATCCTCGGTAAGCGGCTGCTTTCGTGCCCGGTCGCATTCGCCGAGTCGTGGCGTCGCTGCAAGGAGGGGCTCGGGGAGACGTCCGAGGCTGCCGAGTCCGAGGTCGACTCCGCTCGCAAGGCCGTCGAGCGCGAGACAGCCGATGACCGTGAGACGCAAGAGCGCGAAGCGATCGCTGCAGGGGTGGTGGGCGCGTGGCTCAAGAAGGCTGCCACTCACATACTTCCGCAGATTGAGGCAGTCGATCGCGCGCTTGAAGCGCTCGGCCTCGACGGTCGCAGCACGGACGATTGCTCCGCACTCGATCCAAGCGCTGACGCTCGACTCGATCAACTGTTCACTGTAGTTGAGCAGCTTCTGCGCAGCGATGGTGCGTGGCGCGATGATGAGCGTCTCGTCGTCTTCACTGAGTACAAGACCACCCTAGACTATCTCGCTCGTCGTCTGCGCGAGCGCTACGAACCCGATCGCATCCTCACGATCTACGGTGGGATGGACGAAATCGAGCGCGACCAGGTGAAGCGCGCGTTCAACGACCCGAAGGAGCAGGTGCGCATCCTTCTGGGTACGGACGCAGCTTCCGAGGGTCTGAACCTACAGCGGACTGCCCGCCATCTGCTTCACTACGACCTGCCGTGGAATCCGAGTAAGCTCGAGCAGCGCAACGGGCGGCTCGACCGCCACGGTCAGGCACGCGACGTGCAGATCTTCCACTTCGCGAGCGAGTCGGACGATGACCTCAAGTTTCTTGCGCACGTCATGCGCAAGGCCAACGACATCCGTGAAGACCTGGGCTCCGCCAACGAGCTCTTCGGCGAGGCGGCACATCGGCGCCTGATCGATGGCGAGAGTGTCACCAGCGTGCAGGAGGATCTCAACAAGCGCATCCTGCTTGCACAAGGACGCGCCAAGATCGACGCTGACGACACCACTACCACCGCCATGGAGGATGTTGCTGCTGCCCAGCAACTCGCGGCTCTTGCTGCCGAACTCGATCTCGACGCGGACGCAACCCGCGAGACGCTTGAGGCGGCCATGTCGGTTCGTGCCGGCCGTCCGCAACTTGAACCGAGCAAAGAGCCCGGTTGCTGGCGTCTCA
>CAYMSA010000135.1:0-3308 GCA_964392965.1 uncultured Coriobacteriaceae bacterium | reverse complement strand
GTCTACTGGATAGCCTCGCGACCGAGCACTAGTGGCGCTCAGCCACACTGGAGGTCGCGATGCTTGCCGATTTCTGTCCACGGATCCACGCCCGCTACACGTCCCTGCGTCTGCTGGGTCCCTATGTCGAAGGGTTCTTCGCCTGGTTGCAGACAGAGGGCTACCCGCCCTTGCCGATCCGTCTGCGCCTACGTGAATTGCCACGCCTGGAGTTGAGGCTACGTCGGCGCCGGTTTTGGCGAATAGAGGGCCTGCACGGTTCTGAGATCCTGCGGCTCGCTCCGCGAAAGGCGCAGAATGATGTGTACCTCTCGGCGGTCGTGCGTTCTCTCGCGCGCTACCTCGAGGCACGCGGCGTGCTCGGGCAGGAGGTCATGACTGCAGGCGAGGAGCTGATGGGTGCCTACCGGACCTACCTCCAGCGGGCGCGGGGATTGGCCGACTCGACGCTCACGCAGCACTGCACCACCGGCAGGGACCTGCTCTCGTTCATCGACTTCGAGGGTCATCCCACTGCCCTGCGCACCCTGGGTGCACAGCACATCGAGGCGTTCCTGCAATCGTCGACGACACGCTTGTGCCGGGCAAGCATGCAGCACACAGCGGCCCACCTGCGTTCCCTGCTACGTTTCCTCGCCGGTCGCGGTGAGGTCCAACGTGGACTGGACTCCTGGGTCGACACGCCGCGGCTGTACCGCGGGGAGCAGCTTCCTCGTGCGCTTCCCTGGGAAACCGTGCAGGCATTCCTGGCCGCGATCGACCGCTCGACGCCCATGGGACTGCGCGACTACGCGATGTTCCTGCTCATCGCGACCTACGGCTTGCGCACCAGTGAGGTCGCCGCACTGCGACTTGACGACCTGGAGTGGCGGGCACGACGGATTCGCGTCTGCAGACCCAAGGCCAGGGCTCCGCTCATCCTGCCACTGACCGACGAAGTCGGCGTCGCCTTGGTCGACTACCTGCGCCACGCGCGGCCGGACCTGCCGTACCGCGAGGTCTTCCTGCGCGTTCGCGCACCGGCAGGACGCCTCAAGCCTACGGCTATCACCGAGGCGTTTCAGACCTGGGGGCGCCGCGGCGGTCTCTCGATTCCCTATCAAGGACCCCACTGCCTGCGGCACTCTCTCGCCGTTCACCTCCTGCGCCAGGGCGCCCCGCTCAAAGCCATCGGCGACCTGCTCGGCCATCGCAGCCTCGAGAGCACCTGTGTCTACCTGCGCCTCCACGTCGAGGACCTTCGCGACGCAGCGCTCGAACTACCCCGGGGGGTGCGGCCATGAAGACCTCAAGCACCTTCTCGTCGTCGCTCGCGCGTTCAATGAGGAGCTATCTCTCGGTCAAGCAGGCCCTTGGCCGTCGCTTCAGAATAGAGACCGATATCCTGGCGCACCTTGACCGATTCCTCGTCGCGCAGGCACCGACGTCCGACCTGACCCCGCAAATCTTCGAGTCCTGGTGCCTTACGCTCGCGCACCTGACACCGACAGTGCGCCGCAATTGGATGCGCATCGTCCGCAATCTCTGTCTCTACCGCCAACGCACCGACCCGCACTGCTTCGTCCCGGACCCCCGCGGCTTTCCTGCACCGCATGTCCCGAGGCGACCTTACATCTTCAGCGAGGAAGAGGTCCTTCGGCTGCTGCGATCCACTGCGGATCTTCGCCCACGGTCCAACGCGCCCTTGCATGGGGAGGGGCTCCGACTCTCTGTGGTGCTGCTCTACACGGCCGGCCTCCGCCGCGGCGAGCTCGCCCGCCTCGTCCTGTCGGACTACGACCACTCGGAGGGTACGCTCCTCATCCGCGATTCCAAGTTCCACAAGTCGCGTCTGGTTGCCCTCTCCCAGGACGCAATCCACGAGATCGAGGTGTACCTCCAGGCTCGCCGACGTTTGCCGCACGACGCCGAAAGCCCGCTCCTGATCGTCCGCTCTGGAGGGCTGCGGGGTCGCTCGGGTCCAGGTCTCGGCCATAGTCTGCGCCGCCTCTTTCGACGTGCAGGCGTGCGCATGACCTCGGGGAGTGTCCCCCGTGTTCACGATCTACGCCACACGTACGCCGTCCATGTACTGTTGGGCTGGTACCGTGCGGGCGTCGACGTCCATGCCAAACTCCCGGCCCTCGCGGCGTCCATGGGCCACGTCTCCATCGCCTCCACCGCGTACTACCTCTCCTTCCTTGAGCCTGTCGCCCAAGCCGCCAGCGAGCGGTTCGCTAGGCACTGCAGCCATCTGCTCCCACCCACCAGCGCCGCAGGAGGCGATCGATGAAGACCGTACACTCCAGTGCCCTTGCCCGCGCCCTGCGCGGGTTCTTTGCCGATCATCTGCCTAGGGTCCGCGCCGCCAGCCCGCACACGGTACGCAGCTACCGTGACGCATGGGCACTCTTGTTGCGGTTCCTCGCGGAGCGGCGTCGGCGTCCTGTTGTCCGTCTGGATTTCGAAGACCTTACGGTTGACGATCTTTTGGCTTTCCTCGACCACCTTGAGGCCAATCGCCACAACGACACGGTCACTCGTAACGCCCGCTTGGCCGCCGTCCACGCATTTGCACGCTACGCCGCCGCCGGGCACCCCGAGCACCTTGAGCTCTGCCAGCGCCTTCTGGCCGTCCCCTTCAAGCGCGCGCGACTACGGCTCGTCGAGTATCTTGAGGGGGACGAGGTCCGCGCACTGCTGGAAGCACCGGACCGCACGCGCCCGGATGGTCGGCGCGACTACGCAATCCTCCAGACGCTGTTCAATACTGGCGCCCGAGTCCAGGAGATCCTTGATCTCCGACCCTGCGACCTCCAGCTCGTCCGTCCCTTCCAGGTCCGGCTTCGCGGCAAGGGACGCAAGGAGCGGCTCTGTCCCCTCTGGGCACAAACGGTGCAGATCCTTGGCTCACTGCTCTCCGAGCACGGCATTGACCCCGCCGCTGCCACGCCGCTCTTCAAGAATCATCGCGGTGAACCACTTAGCCGCTTCGGCGTGCGCTACTTGATCCGCAAGTATGCTCGTCGGGCAGTATCGGCCGCGCCAACCCTAGCCAGGAAGCGTATCCACCCCCACACGCTCCGCCACACCACCGCTGTTCACCTCCTACAAGCCGGCGTCGATCTCGTTACGATCAGTCACTGGCTCGGCCACGCGAGCGTCGAGACCACGAACCGCTATGCCGCAGTGGACTTGGAGACCAAGCGCGCCGCCCTCGCAAAAGCCCATCCCCTCGCCGCCGTTGACACCTCCCTTGCTGCTTGGCGCCGCGATGCCTCCATCCTCGAGTGGCTCGAAGCGCTGTGATCTGACGCAGGTATGTCGGT
>CAYMSA010000134.1:0-3428 GCA_964392965.1 uncultured Coriobacteriaceae bacterium | reverse complement strand
CCCAGTCCCTCCTCCTCGCCCTGCGCCAAGACCCGGCCACGCCCGTCGACGCCGTCCCCGGGGCGGCCCGCCGGGTCCGCCTCCTCCAGGCCAGGAACCACACCGCCGTCGCGGCGACGTCGTTCGCGGCGTGAGCAGCGCCGTCGACACGCGGCAGGCACGCTCGTGACCGCGCCAGCAGAAGCCTGGCCACCCGAGACGTCCAGCACGTCCGGGCGGGTGTGGGTCCCCTGGGCCATCACCGACGCGCGCGTCCCCACCGCGGCGGCCATGCCCGAGACCGACCTCGGCCTCGCCGAACGGTTCGTGCTGTGGTGCGGGGACCACTGGCGCTACCGGCCCGGCATCGGGTGGATGCGCTACGACGGCGTCCGCTGGGTCTGGGACGAACACGGCCACCACGCCCGCACCGAGGTCCAACAAGTCATCCGCGCCGTCAGCGAACTCGAGGCCGAGACCCTGCCCGCGATCACCGGCGACGACCGCCGCCCGTCCGCGCGCGAACGACGCCGGCGGTGGGCCCGCACCTGCGAAACCCCACGACGAGTCCTCGCCGCCCTCGAATGCGCAGAAACCCTCCCCGGGGTGTGCGTTGGCGAGGACGCCTGGGACCCGGACCCCCTCGCGATCAACACCATCAACGGCTACCTCGACCTACGCACCGGACACCTCCATCCGCACCGACCCCGGCACCTGTGCACCGCCGCCGTCAACGCCCCCTATGACCCGGACGCCACCTCGGACGCCCTGGACCGTGTCCTGGACCACCTGTCCGCCGGCGACGACGCCGTGCGGGACTTCCTCGGCCGCTGGCTGGGCTACTGCCTCACCGGGTCCATGGCTGCCGAGGTGTTCCTCTTCCTCTCCGGAGCCGCCGAGTCCGGCAAGTCCACCCTGTTCTCCGCGTTCACACGAATGCTCGGGACGTACGCCGAGACCTCCTCCCCGGAGTCCTTCGCGTCACGTGTTTCTGCGGGTGGTGCGACCCCGGAGATGGCGCGCCTTGCCGGCAAGCGGTTCGTGTACGTCCCGGAGGCCGGCGGGTTGCGGTTGGATGCGTCGCGGGTCAAGGCAATCGTGGGCGGCGACCCGATCGTGGCCCGGTTGCTGCACCGCAACCCCGTCACTTTCCAGCCGCGCTTCAAGCTCGCCTTCACCGCCAACGAGCTCGCGGTGGTTCCCGACGACGACGTCGGACTGCGCCGGCGGCTCCTGCCGTTGCGAGTGGAGGCGACCGTCGCCCGGCGGGACACGAGCTTGAAGGCCACGCTGGAGGACACCGAGGAGGGCCGCGCCGCGCTGTTGGCGTTCGCCGTTCGCGGGGCGCGCCAGTGGTTGGCCGATGGTGGCGACCTCGCCGCCCTGCGACCGCCCCCGCAGGTGCGCGACGCTCTCACCGCGTTCTTCGCCGAGATGGACCCCCTCGCAGAGTGGTGGGAAGAACGGGTCACCGTCGCCGACGGTGCAGGGACGACGACTTCACACCTGCACGCCGACTACGCAGAGTGGTGCCGCGACCACTGTGTTCGCAACGTCCTCGGCATCAAAGGATTCGCCCAACGACTCACCACCCGCGGCTACCCCGTCGCCCACCACCGCACGGCCGGGAGCCTGCGCCCCGGGCTCGCACTGCACCACTCACCGGGACCTAGTCGGTTCTGACACCTTCCGGACGGAAGCAAGAGATCGAAGCGCTCGACCACGTCCGATCATGCCCATGGGCGTGCGACCGCAGATGCCGACGTGCGGTCGCCACGGCTCGGAGACTCGCCGTCGCGCAAGACTTGGAGGTCTCGGGAGAGCGGGCCACCATCGTGCCCAACCACGAGGGTGGTTCTTCGAGCAACACTTCGAGCTGTAACCCTGGTAGAACGCTCCGCCGAAAGTGGGTTTCTTTTGGGAGACTGCAAGGCCTCAGCCGATCCGCAACACTCACGTGGGTCGCGGCTGGCGGCTTGGGCACACTATCGCCCAGGCCACTACGATGTGCACCAAAGTACAACAGAGGAGGACAAGGATGTCCGAGGGATTGCGCAATTCGGACCCCTCATCCCATCAGCCGGTTCACCAGAGTAGGTGCCCGGCTTGCGGGCAATCATACCTACGGGTTGAGATCTCGCTCGGCTACTACGAGTGTCCCGGACATATGGCGGGTTGGTCTCCCCTAGTTCCCGGGGCACCCAGGCCATCTCTTATTCCCTGCGGGACGCGTTACCGAGACGACTTAGGGTGCTACCTGTGCGGGTTCAACGCCGGCGGTTGTCGTTGTGATGTTTGCGGGAGGATGGTATGCGCATTACACCAAGGACACCGGGACGGCTCGATATTGTGCGTCGAACACGCAGCGATTTTTGACAAGAAGCGAGAAAAGGAGCAGGAGGAGGAGCTTCGCAATATTGAGGCAGAGTGGGTCAAGAAACTACCGTTGGCGGAGATGCTCTACTGGGCTGGATTACCTGACGACCCGTTGGAGCGGTTCGTCGAACTATCAGAGCAACCGTCCTCTGGCATTCCCCCAATGAACTGCGAATGGAAGCATTCCACCGACCCGATAGTCCGCACCGGCGGCGGGCTTCCCGTGTGGCGGGATTATGCACGGCTCGCAGATGAGAGGGCGCGTGCACTGGCAGCTCTAGGTGGGCCTCTAGGCGCCGGTGCCGCCTTTTTCGAGCGACTGGCCCCCTTTAGTAGGATTCGAGAAGACCTTCTGTCTCTGTGGCGGCCGTGGGAAGGCCATGTTCGTTACATCATGATCCATGATCGAGTGGGCCTTTGCTCCGATGGTTCTGGCGTTCATCCCTTCGGGGCGCGCGGTCGTTACGAGATCGTTAGGAGTAACACTGAAACATTCGGCGTTTCGGTGATGTGGGACAATGAATACTGCTATACCGTGCGATGGAGTCACCGGCATGTGTTGGCAGCAGCCGTTGACGCCTATAACAGGACAATTCCGCGACGTCCTGGTCGAGATGCATGGAAAGAAGCCTTCCCGCATCCCAATCGCTGACAGTAGATTAGATCTGTTGTCGAAATGGCAGAATCGCGAGATCGCGTGATGCATGCAGTGGCCAGGCACTGCGCCACAACCACGAAGACCACGCCATACCCGCTTGGCTACTGAGTTTGACCGATACAGCTGGCGACGCGAGGTTGACGCTTCACGCTCTTTCTCGCACGCCGCGGCGAGATAGTCCGAGCGTGACCGAGGCAGGAATGGTCGACGGCAAGCTCGCGGAGCTAGTGGGCGACGACTCGCGGTGAGTCGAAGCTGGGTCCCATTGCCGTACTAGCTTCGCCGGATCTTCAGAATGGGGGCACTCGGGTCTAAGTCGGCTGACCTCGAGCAGGGCTCGAGAGATCCAGTTGGTGGGGTCCTGAGTTGGCTCACGTCTCGTTTTCCGGCAGGGTGGCAGGGCTGTGAGCTGCGG
>CAYMSA010000133.1:0-3450 GCA_964392965.1 uncultured Coriobacteriaceae bacterium | reverse complement strand
ACGCTGGCGATGACGCTCCCACCTTCGTCATCACCTTCGACGACGGCTTCGAGGATGTCTTCGAGAACGCATGGCCCGTCCTGCGCGAACTGCAAATACCATTCACGATCTACCTTGCCAGCGCCTACACCGGCAAGGAGATGAGGTGGGAGGGTGCGACCGCGACGGGGTCCCCGGGCCGCGGACTGACGTGGGACCAACTCCGGGAGATGGTCGACTCCGGACTGTGCACGATCGGCAACCACACTCACACCCACGTGGAGCCTGGTCTCTTGAGTGACGCTGAGCTGGATGATTGCAGCGCCACGATCGAGCGGCACCTGGGTGTCAGTCCCCGTCACTTCACCTATCCGTGGGGCCGCCCCGTGTCGGGCATGGAAACCTCCGTGCGGCAGCGCTTCCGAAGTGCGTCGACGGGGATCGTGGGGCGGAATAGCCCTGCGACCGATCGGATGCGGCTCCGGAGAATACCCGTGCGACGAAGCGATCCGCCGCGATTCTTCGAGGCAAAGCTCAACGGAAACCTGATTCCGGAACGAAACTACTCTGCCATTGTGAATGCGACGAAGAAAGTGCGGTATGCCGGTGCGGCCCGAGGACGATGAGGAGCTGGAAATCGCCGGCGAGATCGGCGAGGGAGGCGAACCCCGCGTGCTCGCCGTGATCGTCGCGTTCAACAACGCCGCGGTGCTGGAGCGCGGTATCCGCGCACTTGATACCCAGTCCCGTGCCGTCGATGGAGTCCTCGTCGTGGACAACAGCGTGCCCGAGGCGCTTGAGGTCAACCTGGACGGTCTGGCGATCAAGGAGCGCACTCGTTTCCTCCGCGTGGGGGAGAACCTCGGCCCGGCAGGCGGTTTCGCCCGCGGCGTGGCGACCTTCCGCGACGAGCCGGAGTGGACCCACGCGTGGCTCATGGACGATGACAGCTACCCCGATGCGGACGCCCTCGCCCACCTCCTCGATGTCTCGGGCCGCACGCAGCCGGGGCACGTCATCTATCCCCGCGCCGTCAACGACGAGACCGGCGAGACGTCGTCGTACCCCGGCTGGAGCCACGGACCCTTCCTCGATCGCCACGCCATCGAATTGGGTGGGCTACCGCGCGCGGACCTGTTCTGGTGGATCGAGGACACCGAGTACCTGCAGCATCGGCTCCCACGTGCCGGCGTGGTCTCGGTGCGAGCTGAGGATGCCGTTCACCACTTCGACCAGCCCCGGCGCGCGGGCAGCAAGCCGCCGTGGAAGTACTACTACGAGGCACGCAACTCCGTGTGGTACCGGGTGTACGTCCAACGGTCTGGCTTCCAGCGTCTGCGGAAGCTGGTCCGCACGCTGGCGCGCCTCGCGGCGTCGGGTGTGGTCAATGAGGAGCGTGGACCAGCGATCGCGATGCTGGTGCGCGGGACGTGGGACGGGCTCCGTGGGCGCCTCGGTATGCCGGTCACTCCGCCGGTCACGATGCGGGGGGAGGCGCGGGCATGACCGACACCACCAGACCCTTCTTCACGGCGATCATTCCCACCTACAACCGTCCGGCTCTCCTGGCCGAGGCAGTCGGATCGGTGGTTCGGCAATCATGCCCGGACTGGGAACTGATCATCGTCGATGACGCGAGCCCCGAGCCTGCGACCGTGCCATTCGACGAGCGGATTCGGCTGCTCCGGAACGAGACGAACCTCGGGAAGTCGGCGTCCATCAACCGCGCCCTCGCGCTGGCGCGCGGTCGCGTCATCGCCTTCCTCGACGACGACGACGCCTGGGCCCGTGACCGCCTCGCCAACGCCAAGGTGCTGCACGAAGATGGCGCCGACGTCGTCGTGTGCGGGACTGGCAGCATCACGGAACTTCACAATCCACGCCCGGCCAGCCGCATCGGTTCGCGAGTCGAGGCTCGGCTGAAGCATCACATGGGGGCCACGTCGGTGGTAACGACCAACTGCCCTGAGTTTGACGTCACCTTCCGTGCCTGCGAGGACCTCGAGTGGGCGATCCGGGTGCAGCGACAAAGGCCCACCATCAAGGCCGTCCAGAGCGCTGACTTCCTCTGGCGGGTGCACACCGGCGAGCGTCACCTCAACGGCATAGCTGCGCGAATCTGGGGCCATCGGCAGTTGCTCGAGAAGCACAGCGAGTACTACACGGCGCACCCGGCTGAACGCGCCGAGCGACTGCATCGCGTCGGACTGCTCTACTACAAGTACGGCCTGCGGGGTCGCGCGCTCCGGTTCGCCGTGTCCTCCCTCCAGGTGAGACCGGCTGTCGGTGCTGCCGAACTTGTCCTGCGAGTGGCACTTCCTCAGAACGTGAGCTGGGCCAACCTTCGACTCCTGCTGAGCCGCATGAGGCTTCCGTGGGGACCAAGCCGTCAGGCTTCGCTCAGTGTCGCTCACGATGGAGGGAGGGGTAGTGCAGACTCCTAGTCCCTCGATCGGTGTGGTGATACCCACTCATCAAGGTCGTCCCTCTGTGCGGGACGCCCTTCAGTCGGTTCTCAGCCAGTCGCATGCCGAATTCGAAGTCATCGTTGTGTGCGACGGAGACGGGGCCACGAGTCGAGCCCTCCTGGGAAACATCCGCGACCCTCGTGTCACGATCCTTGAACTACCCAAGCGTGGCGTCTCTGCGGCACGGAACGCGGGCGTTGCGGCTCTGAAAACCGAGTGGGTCACCTTTCTTGACGATGATGATCTCGCCCGTCCGGACTGGCTCTCTCAATGGGTCTCCGCAATTGACGCCGGCGTCGAGGCCGTCACCGGGGTACTTGCCTATTGGTCAGGAAATGTGGTCGACGAGGTCAGCCAGTGCCATCTCTCGCTGACTGATCCCACAATGAAGGCGAGCCGCATTGTATCCGGTGGATTCGCACTGAGGCGCGATCTTTTCCTGAAAGTCGGCGGCTACGACGAGACGCTGGCGTATTCCGAGAACTGGGACATTGGACTGCGTTTGGTGGACCAGCTGCGGGCGGGGCAAGGTGGGCAGGTCGCCGAGGTGACCGGAATCGGCGTCGACACCAGGAGGCACCCCGCCCGGGCTCGACTTGTGCGGTACGGGACCGCCCCTGCTGACGCTGCCAGACTCTTTCTGTCGAGATACGCAACCAGGTTAAAGGGAGATCCGGAGACCAAAGCGTCGCTACTGCGAATTATCGCGCGGTCGGAACGCCTGTCGGGAGATTACCGCGCTGCGATCGAACACTCGTACTCTGCGGTGCGTCTCCAGCCGTGGAGGTGGTCCAATACTCGGGCACTAGCGGTGGCGCTTCTCACAAGCGTTAGAGGCATTGCGAGGACTAGGAATCGTACGGCGCACTCTGTGGTGAATTCGGAGCCGGGCAGGAGGAGCTAGGAGTGGCATACCGCATCTACCTTTCACCCCCCGACGTCGGCACGCTCGAGCAGGAGTACGTGCTTGATGCGCTCCGGTCCGGCTGGGTCGCTCCACTCG
>CAYMSA010000132.1:0-3474 GCA_964392965.1 uncultured Coriobacteriaceae bacterium | reverse complement strand
GGCTGGCAGTAGCCGCACGACGTGCAGTCGGCCCGCACGCGGGAGCGCATCGCCTCGCGCGCGGCCGAGTACACCGCGAGCTGGTCGGGCGTGAGGGCCGAGGGGCGCGCCTCGGCGGCCACCCGGAGGTTCTCGGCGAGCTGCTCGGGCACGGGCATGCTGGAGAGCAGCAGACTCACACCTGGCTGGTTCAGCACGAAGCGGAGGGCCCACTCGGCAGGTGACCACAGCTCGGGACGCGCGTCGAAGATCGCCTGCATGTCAGGCGGCAGGTTGGCTGCGAGCCGGCCGCCCTTGAGCGGCTCCATGACCACCACGCCGAGGCCGCGCGCGGCGGCGAAATCGAGCCCCGCCTGTCCCGCCTGGAAGTCGATGTCCATGTAGTTGTACTGGATCTGCGCCACGCTCCAGCGGTCGTACTCCTCGATGATGCGGGGGAAGTCGGCCGCCTTGCCGTGAAACGAGAAGCCGACGAAGCGCGCGAGCCCCCGGTCGAGCACGCTGTCGAGGAACTCGCGCACGCCGAGGTCGCGCATGCGGTCCCACGCGTGACCGCTCAGGCAGTGCACGAGGTAGACGTCGAAGTGGTCGGTCCGCATCCGGCGCAGCTGGTGCTCGATGAAGCGGTCCATGTCTGCGCGCGTCTTGGTGATCTGCTGCGGCAGCTTGGTCACAAGGTTCACGCGCTCGCGCCAGCCGCCCGCAAGCGCGCGGCCCACGAACGGCTCGCTCTCGCCCGCCTCGTGCAGCGCCGGTCCGTGGTAGAAGTAGGCGGTATCGACGTAGTTGACGCCCGCGTCGATCGCTTCATGGAGCAGGCGCGCCGACAGCGTCTCGTCGATCCGGTCGGGCGCGCCGAGCGTGGCGAAGCGCATGCATCCGAAGCCGAGCACCGAGACCTCGATGCCCGTCCTGCCGAGCGGTCGATACTGCATGGGTTCCCCCGTTTCGATCGTCACGCGATCAGCAGGCAGATCAACCGAGCATCGCCTGCAGGCTGTAGCCGATCGCCATGAACGCGTTCGTGTACAAGACGGCGTTCACGTTGGCACCCATCGCGGGGAAGAGCGACTCGAACCCGTCATACTCGGCCATCGTGCCCCGGATCGCATCGTAGGCGTGGTACGCGCCCACGAGGCCCAGGAGACCCCACCACGGCAGCACGCCGGTCAGCACGCCCGCCACGATGACCACGTACGTGAGCACCTCCACGGCCGCGTACAGCCAGCGCGCATTCTTCTTGCCGAGCCGCACCACCAGATGCTTGCGGCCGCCGCGCGCGTCCACCTCGGCATCCGGGAACTCGTTGAGGAGCAGCAGGTTGTAGGTGAGCAGTCCGGCCGGGATGCCCGAGACCCACGCGGTGGCGTTGATCTCGCCGGTGAGGAGAACGTAGGTGGCGACGACGGGGAGCGTCCCCAGGCCGAGCCCCGCGAAGAGTTCGCCGAGCCCGATCCGCGTGAAGAGCGGCGTGTAGAGCACCACCGAGAGCACGCCCACGATGCCGATGACGAGCAGGGCGGTGGAGCCCGACGCCCAGACGAGGTAGATGCCGATGAGGGCGCCGACCGCGAGCGTGACGATGCCCCAGATGAGTGCCTGACGCGGGGTGAGCACTCCCTCGGGAAGAAGGCCGCTTCCGCCCGAGAAGGGCGTCCGCCGGATTTCGCGGTCGATGCCCGAGCGGCTGAAGTCGTGCCAATCGTTGAGGACGTTCACGGAGCCGTGGAGCAGCACCAGCGCGACGAGTGCCAGCACGGCATGCACCCAGTCCACCCGGTATCCCGTGACCGCCGCAAGCGCCGTGCCGTGCAGCACCAGCAGGGCGGCGAGCACCAGGAAAGGCGGGCGCATGATCTGTATCCACTTGTTCATGGAGAAGCTCCGTTCCGTTGCCGTGTTGCGGCGCCGACGCTGGCGGTACGCACATAACACAGGTGACCCGTGACCGGGATAGCTAAACGCACCGGACCGACTCTGTCCAGTAGCGCCGTTCGGCACCCGTCGTCCGGATGCCGAGCCTCGCCGCCGCGACCGCTTGGCTCCGGCTCAGCGTGGCGAGATTCGCACCGTGTGGACGGCGACGTCCCGGCGCGGCTCGTAGGTGAGCGTCGTCCCTTTGAGCGTCCATTCGCCCTGCGGGGCGTCCACTGCGCAGCCCTTCGGGTACTGGACGTCCGGAACGAAGACGAGCGCAGGCGCGTGCACGTTCTCATTCAGCCGGAACTCGCAGCGGAACACCCGGCGCCGCATGTCGAACGAGAGCGAGAGCAGCTCGCCGGGCACCGCCTGCGGGTAGGGCCGGACGGCCGCCGAAAGCGCCCGGCCGCCGTCGTGGATGTCCGCGGGCGGGTCGTCAGCCACGGAGCCGGGGCGGCCGTTTGCCACTCGGCGACGCTGGTCGGGGCTGTAGATCGAGAAGTCCTCGCCGTTCCAGTGGTCGCCGCGCGCGTTGGTGTTGTCGGGAGTGTAGTTCCACAGGGTGACGCTCGCGCGGTTGGCCTCCATCGCTCGCATCGTGGCGTCGAGCGCGCGTGCGACACCCGAGAAGCGCCCGGTGCGGAGCGCCCGCTTGCGGTGCATGTCGAACGGCACGCCGGTCTCGCCGATGACCGTCGGGAGCCCGAGGGTCGCGCCCTCGGCCACGAGGTCGCCCACCGCCGTGATCGCCGACTCCTCGGTGCTGGCTCGCCCGAAGACGGCCTTCCCCGTGCGCGCGTCCTGCCCGAGCCACGGCCGGTAGGCCTTGAGGAAGAGCGTGGGGCCGTCATACCAGTGCGGTGCGTAGGCGGCGTTGTCGATACCGAACCGTCGCGGCGTGGGGGAGACGCCCGGCGGGAGTTCGAGAAAGATGGTGGCGCGGGAGAGTGGACGCCTGATCGCCGCGGCGAAGCGGCGGGCGAACGGCACGTAGTAGTCGCGCGTGAAGTCCACGTCGCGCTTGCCCACGCGCCTGAAGTGATCGGGCCGCAGGAGTACCGGCTCGCCCTCGGCGGAGACGTCCCACACACCGTGCGCCCGCCAGACGCAGTCCTGCCCCTCGGCCCATGCACGGCGGCCGACCGGGTTGACGAGCGTCGAGCCGACGCGCGTGAGGTTGAACAGCCGCACGCCGTAGACGTCCAACTCCTGCGGGAGCCCGTCGCCGAGCGCGAAGGCTTGCAGTGCGGTGGGCGACGGGCCGAGCCGCAGGGGTCCGGCCGCCTCGCGTGCGAGGTCGCGCATGCCGATGAGCCCGGTGCCCGGCTCGTTGAGTGTGCCGAACCCGAGGACATTGGAGAGGCCCTTGAGTCGACCTGCGAGCTCCTCCATCGCGCGGATATAGTGACCCTGCAGGTAGTCCTGCACGTGCAGGTTGTGGATGCGCGCATCGGGCGCGAAGTCGTTCCCGCCGAAGAAGAGCGTCCACATCGTGAGGTTGGCGAGTTTGCCGTAGTTGGTGGGCCAGATCATGCGGGGGAGCGGGTCGCCGTG
>CAYMSA010000131.1:0-3478 GCA_964392965.1 uncultured Coriobacteriaceae bacterium | reverse complement strand
TGCGGGTGGTCGAGATCGCCGTGGGAGACGAGCTCGGCGAGGACGACATCATCCGCTACGAGGACGACTGGGCGCGGTAGGGCGGAGCAAGAGGCGCTACGCGACGAGCGTCCGTAGCAGCCGGCGCCACTGGCCCACCTCGATGGTGGTCGTGTGATGGTCGGTGACATGCAGCCGTGCCGCCTCACCCATCGCCCGGGCCCTCACGGGATCGGCGAGCAGGTCGGCCACTGCCGTGGCCAGGGCCACGGGGTCCCCTGGAGGCACGAGCACCGCCTCGGCGCCGTCGACGAACAGCTCCCTGATGCCGGGAACGTCCGAAGCGACGATCGGGCGGCCGAGGGCAGCCGCCTCGATGAGTGAGGTCGGCACACCGGATTCGATCGACGGGAAGACACACACGTCGAGGGCGGCGAGCACGGCGGGGACGCTCGCGACGCGGCCCAGAAGGTGGATGCGTCCGTCGAGCGACGCGGGCAACAGCATGATGCGGGCCGCGCCCTCGCCCGCCACCACGACATGCGCCGAGGGATGGCGCTCGCGCAGCGGCGGAACGGCCGCCGCCAGCACGCCCAGCCCGCGACTCATCTCGAGAGCCCCCGCGTACCCGACGAGCGGACGGGCATCCGGCAGCTTGACCTCGGCTGCGGCGTCCCCCACGACGCGCGAGAGGTCCACTCCGGGCGCGATGACGTGCACACGCTCGTCCGGAATGCCATCGGCCCTCATGGCCTGAGCGGCATGCTCGCAGTCCACGACGAACGCGTCGACCCTCGAGCGCGTACGGCGGTCGAGATACGCGCGAAAGGCGGTGTTGACGGCTCCGAAGCCGCGAAGCGGCCAGGCTCCGCAATGCGTGACCGACACCACGGCGAGCGGCAGCTCGCGCGCGGCCAGCCGGAGCGGGATGTCGGCGTAGTAGCCGATACCGATGGCGATGTGCGGCGCGTAGCGCTTGAGGTACGCCCGGAGGCGATTGCGCGTGATGATTGCGTTGAACCGGTCCACCCGGTAGGGCGCGATCGTCACGCCCGCCTCGCGCGCGGGGCCGATGATGGCTCCCCTCGGCATGGCCACGAGCAGCACCGTGGCGCCCTGCTCGACGAGGGAGCGCATGAGCGGCAGCATCCGGCGCTCGACGCGCGAGAGCGTCGGGCCCGAATGGCCCGACACGAACAGGACGGTGGTGTCACTGAGCGAACGCACGACTCTCCGATCGACCGGCGTATCACGCACGACCACCGCGCGGCCGACCGCACCGATGACGTGAACAGGACGTCTACCCCACCAGTTTACACGCCGGAGTCCACTACCGCCCGGTACACGTCGGCGGTGGCGGCGGCCATCGCCTGCACGGCGAAGCGCCTCGCCACCGTCTCCCGGGCGGCCGCACCCATGCTCCGGGCGCGGGCGGGGTCGCCGAGGACCTCGAGGATCGCCTCCGCGAGTGACCCGGCATCCTGCGCCGGTACGAGGAGCCCGTCTTCGGCGTGCGTGATCGCCTCGGGGATACCGTCCACGGCGGTCGCGATGACAGGGAGACCCCACGCCATCGCCTCGAGGACGACGTACGGCAGACCCTCCCAGCGCGACGGGAGCACGAAGGCGTCCGCCGCGCGATACGCGGGGGCGAGGTCGGCCCGCGGCGGGAGGAAGCGCACGGTCTCCCGCAGGCCGAGCGAGCCGGCCAGGGCCTCGAGCACGCCTGCGAGCGGACCCGAGCCGACGATCGCGAGGCGGGCCGCGGGGACCTGCGCGGCGACCGTCTGCCACGCCCGCAGGAGCGTCGCGTGGTCCTTCTGCTCGTGCAGCCGCCCCACGGCGAGCACGAGCGGCGCATCGGACGCCGCCCCCGCCTCCTCGCGGAAGGCGAGCGCCTGCGGCTCGCGCCCGAAGGCGGCGGTGCCGCTCGGCGCAGGAACGTCAGGCAGCGCGATGCCGTTGTGGACGACGGCCGTCCGCGACGGATCCAGGATGCCGAGTCGCGCGCCACGCGCGCGGTCCGACTCGCAGACCGCGATGAAGGCGGCCGTCCGCGGGCGCAGGGTCCGCTCGGCGGTGAGAAGCACGAGCCGCCTGAGCGCATGGCCGGCGCGGTCCACATGGATGCCGTGGACGGTGTAGACGCACCGCGACGCCGCGCGGGGGTCGGCGAGACGCGTGTGAGACGCCGCCCGCGAGCCGTGCGCGTGCACGACGTCCGGGCGGAAGGCCGCGATCGCGCGCCTGAGAGCGCCGAGCGCAGCGGGCGTGGGCGCGCCTCCGAGCGGTGCGGGGTAGACGGGGACGCCCGAGGCCACGGCAAGCTCGGGCAGGTCGCCGCCCGGCGGGCAGACGAGACCGGCTTCGACGCCGTAGCCGGGCAGCAGGCGGAGCAGGTCCGCGACGTGGCGCTCTCCGCCGCCCGAGGTCCGGTTGGCGGCCGCGACCAGAAGAACCCTCACGACGCACCTCCTTCCGCCACGACCCGCTCGAGCAGCCGGGAGACCGCCCGTACGAGCGCACGCCGGTCGAACTCCCCCACCACCTCCGGGTCGGGCGCCGGGAGACGCCCCTCGCGCCACGCGCCGTATGCCGAGAGCAGCGCGGCGGTGGCACCCGCCACATCCCCGGGCGGCACCACCCAGCCCGCCCCGGCGCGACGCACCACCCCGGCGGCCACACCGTCCGGCGGCACCAGCGCGAGCACCGGCCTGCCGGCCGCGAGATACTCCGGCAGCTTGCCGGTGAGGATCGCCTTGCTGGCGTCGTCGTCGCCGAGCACGACCACGAGCACCGCCGCCGAGCGCATGCGCGCGACCGCCTCGGCGTGCGAGACGAACCCCGTCCGCTCGACGTGGGCGGCCAGTCCCGACTCGGCCACGCGGGCGTCCGTGCGCGCGTCACGCGGGCCGATGAGGGCGAGCCGCGCGTCGGATGCGAAGCCGGCGTCCTCGGCGCGCGCGCGAGCGAACGCGGCCAGCAGCGTGTCCGGCGTGATCGAACCCTGGAAGGTGCCCACGTACGCCACCTCGAAGCCCTCGCGTGCGGGAGGCGGCGGGCCCTCGAAGTCGGCGGCCTCGTAGCCGTTGGCGATCGTCACCACGCGCCCGGCCGCATCGGGGTGCCGCCCGATGATGTCGAGCCGCATGCCCTCGGTCACCGTGATCACGGCCGCCGCCGAGCTCACCACACGCCGCTCGTAGGCGTGCATGAGCGCGCGATGGAGCGGCGTGGCCGGGCGGAAGAAGTAGCCGCCCACGATCGGGTCGCGCAGGTCCGCCACCCACGGCACGCCCCAGGCGCGGCCGAGCCGCCGCGCGATGCCGAGCGCGGTGAACGGCGGGCCCGAGGCGATGATGCAGTCGAACGGTGCCTCGCGATGCAGGCGACGGGCGAGCCGCGTGGCGAACGGCGTCCACCAGTACTTCTCGTCCGGGACGAAGAACGCCTGGATGGCGCGCACGACCGCCGGCGAGAGCCCGGTGTAGCCGCGGGC
>CAYMSA010000130.1:0-3561 GCA_964392965.1 uncultured Coriobacteriaceae bacterium | reverse complement strand
TGTTCGACAGGTCGAGGCCGCGCGCCTGGTAGAAGCCGTCGCACACCTCGAACAGGCCGGCGATCCCGTTCAGCTGCGCCTGGCGCCACAGGCTCGGGTTGACCGAATCGGGCGACTCGCCCGTCACGAAGGCGTAGCGGTCGCGGTCCCACACGGGCAGGCCCCCGACCTCGACCGTCCGCGGCGCCTCGACGAGCAGGCCCCGGCGGGCCCGGTCGAAGTCGGTCTCGTCGCCGAGGGGGAGGGCGGCGGCCACGGCGGCGTTGGCCGCGGCGGTCACGTCGGTGGCGTCCTTGCGTTCGGTCACGGCGCCGAGTCTGGCCGATCGGGGTGCGCCCACGCCCATCAGGGCGGGCGCGAGTTGTTGCGCGGCGGGCGCGGCCCGTAGCATGGCCTGCCGCTCGTGCGCGTCTCTCCGCGCCGAGCCCAACGTTCATCCACTTCGCTGAAGATGTCTTGAGGTAGACGCGTGCCCACCGTGCAGCAACTGGTCCGTAAGGGCCGCAAGTCGAAGCCCAAGAAGGGCGCCACCCCGGCCCTGAAGGGCGCTCCCCAGCGACGGGGGGTCTGCACCCGCGTCTACACCGCCACCCCGAAGAAGCCGAACTCGGCGCTCCGCAAGGTGGCCCGTGTGCGCCTCTCGAGCGGCATGGAGATCACCGCCTACATCCCCGGTGAGGGCCACAACCTCCAGGAGCACTCGATCGTGCTCGTGCGTGGCGGTCGTGTGAAGGACCTTCCGGGTGTACGGTACAAGGTCATCCGCGGAGCTCTCGACGCGGCGGGAGTCAACAAGCGTGCACAGGCCCGCTCTCGCTACGGCGTCAAGCGACCCAAGAAATAGACCACCGATGACCGCGGTCCGTCTCGCAGCGAGGCGGTCCGCTTCTGTGAGCAGAGGAGTGAAGTATGCCAAGGCGTGCAGCTGCGCAGCGTCGTGAGGTGTTGCCGGACCCGGTTTACAACAACCGGCTGGTCACCCAACTCGTGAACAAAGTCCTTCTCGATGGCAAGAAGTCGATAGCCGAGCGTATCGTCTACGGTGCCTTTGACATCGTCGAGCAGAAGACTGGCCAGGATCCGCTGTCGATCTTCAAGAAGGCCATGGACAACGTGCGCCCGACGCTCGAGGTCAAGCCGAAGCGTGTGGGTGGCGCCACGTACCAGGTGCCGATCGAGGTCAACTCTCGTCGGGCGACGACGCTCGCGATTCGTTGGATCGTCGGTTTCTCGCGCAAGCGCCGGGAGAAGACGATGAAGGAGCGGCTCGCGGCCGAGATCATGGATGCTGCGAACGGGCTCGGCTCTTCGGTGAAGAAGCGCGAGGACCTGTACAAGATGGCCGAGTCGAACCGCGCTTTCAGCCACTACCGCTGGTAGTCTGGCGCCCGATAGAGAAAAGAGACACATAAACGCATGGCACTGAAGAGGACACCACTCGCCATGACCCGCAACATCGGGATCATGGCTCACATCGACGCCGGCAAGACGACCACCACCGAGCGCATCCTGTTCTACACAGGTAAGTCGCACAAGATCGGTGAGGTCCACGACGGTGCTGCGACCATGGACTGGATGGTGCAGGAGCAGGAGCGCGGCATCACGATCACGTCTGCCGCGACCACGTGCTTCTGGAAAGACCATCGGATCCAAATCATAGATACGCCCGGCCACGTGGACTTCACGGTAGAGGTCGAACGTTCGTTGCGGGTTCTGGACGGAACAGTGGCCGTGTTCTGCGCCGTCGGCGGAGTCCAGCCTCAGTCGGAGACGGTCTGGCGTCAGGCCGATCGGTACCACGTACCGCGTATGGCGTACATCAACAAGATGGACCGCACGGGCGCGGACTTCTTCAACGTGATCAAGATGATGAAGCATCGCCTCGACACGCGTCCGGTTCTGTTGCAGCTGCCGATCGGGGCCGAGGACCGGTTCACGGGCATCATCGACCTCATCGAGATGAATGCCATTCACTTCAACGAGGACGACAAGGGCATCAACCCGACCATCGAGGCGATACCGGCAGACATGCTCGATGATGCGGAGCTCTATCGTCACGAACTCGTGGAAGCCGCTGCAGAGTACGATGACGCACTCCTGGAGAAGTTCCTCGGCGACGAGGAGATCAGCAAGGAGGAGTTGAAGGCCGCACTCCGTAAGGCGACTATCGATTGCGCCATCACCCCCGTCGTCTGCGGTGCGTCGTTCAAGAACAAGGGCGTACAGGCGCTTCTCGATGCGATCGTGGACTACCTGCCGTCACCGCTCGACATCCCGCCGGTGGACGGCACCTCGCTGGGTGACGATCAGGCGGTTACTCGTGCGGCCGACGAGCAGGCACCATTCGCCGCTCTGGCGTTCAAGGTCATGACCGACCCGTTCGTGGGCAAGCTGACGTATTTCCGCGTGTACTCGGGGAGCGTGAGCTCGGGCTCTCACGTGCTCAACGCCACCAAGGGCCACCGGGAGCGCTTCGGCCGTCTGCTCCAGATGCACGCCAACCACCGCGAGGACGTCGATGCCGTATACGCGGGTGACATCGTCGCAGCGGTCGGTCTGAAGAACACCACCACTGGCGACACGCTTTGTGCGGAAGATGCACCGGTCCTCCTCGAGTCGATGGTCTTCCCGGACCCGGTCATCGATATCGCGATTGAACCCAAGACCAAGGCCGAGCAGGACAAGCTCGGCACCGCGTTGGCCAAACTCTCTGAAGAGGATCCGACCTTCCGGGTCCGCACCGACGAGGAGACCGGTCAGACGATCATCGCGGGCATGGGCGAGCTCCATCTTGAGATCATCGTCGATCGCCTGCTTCGCGAGTTCAAGGTCGAGGCGAACGTCGGCAAGCCGCAGGTCGCTTACCGCGAGACCGCTGGTCGCGCCGTCACCGACGTCCACGGCAAGTTCGTACGACAGACTGGTGGCCGTGGTCAGTACGGTCATGTCGTGCTGAACGTCTCTCCGCAGCAGCCCGGAGATGGGTACGTCTTCGAGAACAAGATCGTGGGCGGGTCGATTCCGAAGGAGTACATCCCCGCGGTCGACAAGGGAATCCAGGAGGCGATCGGCACGGGAGGTCTCGCCGGCTACCCCGTGGTCGACATCAAGGTCCAGTTGGTCGATGGTTCCTATCACGAGGTCGACTCCTCGGAGATGGCCTTCAAGATCGCCGGGTCGATGGGCATCAAGGAGGCGCTGCGTAAGTCGCAGCCCATCCTCCTCGAGCCAGTCATGGCGGTCGAGATCGATACACCCGAGGAGTACATGGGCGACGTCATGGGCGACCTCTCGGGCCGTCGCGGCCACATCGAGGGCATGGAGCCACGCGGTAACTCGCAGATCGTGCATGGCAAGGTGCCGCTCGCGAACATGTTCGGTTATGCGACCGACCTGCGCTCGAGAACACAGGGCCGGGCCGCGTATTCGATGCAGTTCAAGGCGTATGAACCCGTTCCCAAGAGCATTGCCGACGAGATCGTTGCCAAAGCCGGCGGCGAGCAGAACTAGAGGAGGAGACTCATGGCGAAGAAGAAGTTCGAGCGCACCAAGCCGCATATG
>CAYMSA010000129.1:0-3613 GCA_964392965.1 uncultured Coriobacteriaceae bacterium | reverse complement strand
GCGTCGGGCGTAGATCCGCCGCCGAGTAGTCGGGACCGTCCGTGTAGTAGGCGAGCCTGGCATGTGTGAAGCAGCCAGCGAGGAGAGAGCCGATGATGAGAATCAGTGCGATCACGACAGGTAAGGTCCTGGGCATCAGTATCGTGCACCTTTCGACGCGCGGCTCTTCGGGAATAGTAGCCCATGAGCGCACGTGCGTGGGCACCTGCCGCGGCCCAGGGTTCTAGCAGGGGAAAGGATGAGCGACGTGTTCGGGCTCCCGTCGGTCCGCATCGGACGTCTGTTCGGCATACCGCTCGAGGTCGACGCGAGCTGGTTCTTCATCCTGTTTCTGGTGGCATCGACTCTCACCGCGAGCTACCTGCCGTCGGAGCTGCCGGACCAGTCCGTCACGTACTACGCTCTCGTGGGCTTCGGAGTGGCGCTTATCTTCTTCGTCTGCCTGACGCTCCATGAGTTCGCACACGCACTCGTCGCACGAGCAGGAGGGCTCTCGATCTCCCGGGTCACTCTATTCTTGTTCGGCGGCGTCTCACAGCTCGAGGATGAGCCACGGACGCCCCGACAGGAGCTCCTGATGTCGCTGGCAGGGCCTGTGGCCAGTCTGGTTCTCGCGGGCGTCTTCTGGCTGGCTGGATACGGGCTGCGCGAGGCCGGTGCGTCAGGCGCGGTACTCGTACCGGTGGAGTACCTCTCCCTCATCAATTTCTACCTCGTGGCGTTCAACATACTTCCCGGGTATCCCCTGGACGGTGGTCGTGTCCTCAGGGCGATCATCTGGGGGGTGACGGGCGACCTTCTCAAAGCAACGAAGTGGGCGAGTAGAATCGGGCAGCTGTTCGGGATGGGTCTTGTAGCCATCGCCGTGTTCGGTGTACTAAGCGGGGCCTTCAACCTCATCTGGTTCGCAGTGCTGGGCTGGTTTCTCGCGACGCTCGCATCAGCCTCGTATCGCGAGGAGGAGCTACGGTCGGCGCTCTCGGCAGTCCCGCTCCGCGCCGTGATGTCTTCACCGGTGGATACCATATCCGGTGAGATGACCGTCGAGGAACTACTGAGCGCGTTCTTCCGTGGCGGACGTCATCGGAGGCATCCCGTGGTGGTGGATGGTCGGACCGTGGGGCTTATGGACGTCGACTTCGCGCGTGAGATTGCGCGCTCGCAGTGGTCGACGACGCGTGTGGCCGACGTGGCTCTCACGGATCTCTCGCGCATCGTGGCGGGTCCCGACCGTCCGGTCTCGGAGGTGCTGGGCAGGTTGGCTCCCTCCGGGCCGGGCGCCATCCTCGTGGTCGAGCAGGGGCGGTTGGCGGGAATCGTCACCCGCTCGGATGTCGTAGCGCATCTTCGGGGACCGGATGGGAAGTAGTGGATGCAACCATCACGAGCACGGCGAATAGCGCAACTGTCGGCGAGGTGGTAAGCTTCGTTCCACGTCTGAGTTCCGGTCACGCAGGCCGGGTGGCTGAGGAGGTTCAATGGCGGCATTTGGTCTTCCGGGCGGCGCGGAGTGGTGGATAATTCTCGCGGTCGTCCTTCTTCTGTTCGGTCCCACGCAGCTCCCGAAGCTTGCGAAGATGTTCGGGAAGTCCGCCAAGGCCCTCAAGGAGGGCCTGGAAGACAAGATCGATGAGGATGAGGCACTTGAGGCCGATGCGGAGAAGACCGCCAAGCCCAAGGATGACGCTGGCGCCTAGCAGCGCTCGCGTGCACGTCTGATAGAACCGCTCCGTCTATACAAGGAGCGCCTTTGTGGCGCTCCTTCGCTTGTCTCCGTCGCTGGCCGTCGCTATACTCTCACGAGCCATCAGCCGATATCGTGACTGATTCGGCTTCAGGGGCCGCCCGGGGACATCGCTCACACTACAGGAGACAGAATGCAGAAGGAGATCGCACTCACTCCCGAGGGTCAGGCTCGTCTCGAGCAGGAGCTGCTCCATCTCGAGACGGTGAGGCGCTGGGAAGTGGGCGAGAGGATTCGCGAGGCGAAGGAATTCGGAGACATCTCCGAGAACTCCGAGTATGACGATGCGAAGAACGAGCAGGCCTGGGTCGAGAGCAGGATTGCCGAGATCAGTCAGATCCTCGCAAATGCGACTATCATCGAGGCTCCCAAAGAGGGCGATCGCATCGCTCTCGGATCACAGGTGTGCGTGAAGGACCTCGCGGACTGCGAGGAGTACGCCTATCAACTCGTAGGCTCCGCCGAGGCTGATCCGGGTCGCAACCGGATATCAAACGAATCTCCCGTCGGCCAGGCGCTCATCGGCAAACGGGAGGGCGACGTCGTGCAGGTGATGACCCCGCGTGGGACCGTCATAGAGTACGAGGTCGTCTCGATATCGAGATGACGGAGACAGATGTCGGAAGAGTCCAGGACTGAGGACATCCCGCGGGATGCGATCATGGCGGCCCGCGCAGCGAAGGTGAACACGTTGCGCACAGCGGGCGAGGAGCCGTACCGTGATTCGTTCGAGCGCACGAGTACCGCGAGGTCACTTGCGGTTGCGTACGCTGACCTGGACTCAGGCAGTGATACTGCCGATGTCGTCTCTGTGGCCGGGCGCATCGTCGCCAAGCGCAATCAGGGCAAGGTCGTCTTTCTGGTACTTCGCGATGCGACGGGTGAGATCCAGCTCTTCTGCCGCCTGAACGCCCTCGGACAGAAGCTGTTCGACGCGATCTGTGACCTCGACCTCGGCGACTGGGCCGGTGCGACCGGACCTGTCATGCGTACCCGCAGGGGCGAACTATCGGTGGCTCCCACTGAAGTGGTCCTGCTGTCGAAGTCTCTCCGGCCACTTCCTGAGAAGTTCCACGGCCTCACCGATACAGAGACGCGCTATCGCCAGCGCTACGTCGACCTGATCGCCAACCCCGGCGTCAGGAGTGTCTTCGAGACACGCTTCGCCATCATCTCGGCCATACGCCGGTTCATGGAGGGTCGGGGGTACCTCGAGGTCGAGACTCCGATGCTCCAACCAATTCCCGGTGGAGCGACGGCGAAGCCTTTCGTGACACACCACAACGCGCTCGACATGGACCTCTACCTGCGCATCGCGCCGGAGCTCTACCTCAAGCGACTTCTGGTCGGCGGCTTCGATCGTGTGTACGAGATCAATCGCTCATTCCGCAACGAGGGGATGTCACCGAGGCACAACCCCGAGTTCACCATGCTCGAGGCGTACCACGCGCTCGGGAACATGGAGACCATGTGCGAACTCACGGAATCGCTCATCACGACGGTGGCCCTCGAGGCGCTGGGAACGCTCGATTTCGAGTATCAGGGCATCCCTGTCTCGCTCGCCTCACCTTGGCGACGTGTGCCGATGGCCGACCTCGTGACTGAAGCGGTCGGACGTCCGGTGAGTGTGCATTCACCCGTCGACGAACTGCGCGCGCTCTGCCGCGATCATGAGATACCCACCGAGACGCCTTGGGGCGCGGGCAAGCTCCTCACGGAGATCTACGAGAAGCTCGTCGAGCACACGCTCATGGAGCCCACGTTCGTGACGATGTATCCGGTGGAGACCTCTCCGCTCGCGCGGCGTAACGACGCCGACCCGCAGCTCACCGATCGGTTCGAACTCATCATCACCGGCCGGGAGTTCGC
>CAYMSA010000128.1:0-3622 GCA_964392965.1 uncultured Coriobacteriaceae bacterium | reverse complement strand
GACCGCCGCCGGCTCGTGGTTCTCGGGCGCCATCACCGCCGAGGCGTGGGGGCTTGATGAGGAGGATTCGCCACCCGGCGGTTGACGACCTCGCTCTGCCGGGTATACTGCAACCAACTTCATACACCAAACCGGTGAAGCGGGAGTAACGTCGTAAGGGGCGCTCACAGAGAGCGAGGGATGCTGAGATCCTCGCAGAAGGTCCGACGGCAAATGGTCCGCCAAGGGTGAGGGGAAAGGCGTTCGCGCCGAGTATCCAAGACGTAGGCCCGCGTTAAGGGCAGAAGATGTGTTGGCATCTTCGTAAGAGTGGGTCGGCGCTCACGCGCAGGCCAATAAAGGTGGCACCGCAGGTACTCACAAGAGACCTGTCCTTTAACAAGGGCAGGTCTCTTTCTGTTTCCAGCCCCACTCTTGCGAGGCCCACCATCACGGAGGGCGGCGTTCGGACGTACGTGCAAAGTCAGAGCAAGAGAAAGGGAGCGGAACAATGTCAGTCGAGAACACCACCACAGCATCGGTCAAGCGGGAGATCACCACTCGGAAGGGAGCGGGGCTCGGCGTGTCGGACCTCGTGCTCGTCGCAGTATTGCTGGCGGCGGGCGTCGTCCTGAAGCTCACGATCGGCAGCGTCGTGAACTTCTTCGGCATGAAGCCCAACTTCATCATCGCCGCGTACTGTCTCGCCATCCTGCTCATCAGGCCCAAGATCGGTCAGGCGCTGGTCATCGGCCTGCTGGCCGGCGCGGTCTGCCAGTTCCTGCCGGGCACGCCGTACCTCAACTTCATCTCCGAGGCACTCGGTGCGACCGTGATGGGCCTGCTCGTGCTCGTCCCCATGAGCGTCAAGAAGTTCGACCTGCACCCGCTGCTCGCCACGTTCATCTCCACGATCGTGAGTGGCGCGGCGTTCGTCGTCTCGCTCTTCCTCTTCGTGGGCGCCGAGATCTCCAGCCTGGTGGCGTACGTGCCGATCGTGCTTCTCACGGCGTGCATCAACGCCATCCTCGTCCAGATCCTCTATGTTCCGCTGAAGGCCGCTCTCAAGCGGTAGCGGCAACCCGGGCGCCGGTCCCTTCGGGGGCCGGCGGCGCGGAGCCCCGAGACGGAGGCGATGTCGACCATGATCTCGATACGGAATCTCACGTTCACCTATCACGGGAGCCACACGCCCGCGCTCAAGGACGTGAGTCTTGAGATAGCGCAGGGCGATTTCGTCGGCATCATCGGCGCCTCGGGCGCGGGTAAGTCGTCGCTTCTCTCGGCGATGAACGGCCTCATCCCGCACTATCTCCGTGGCGACTACTACGGCCACGTGTCCGTGTGCGGCCTCGACACGGTCGAGACGTCGCTCACGGACATCTCGCACCATGTGGGCACGATGTTCCAGGACACGGAGAGCCAGTTCGTCGCCACGTGCGTCGAGGACGAAGTGCTCTACGGCCTCGAGAACTTCGGCGTGCCGAGGGACGAGATCGAAGAACGCGTGAGCCAGGCGCTTGCCGAACTCGGCATCAGCGGGCTGCGCGGACGCGATATCGGCGGCCTCTCTGGCGGCCAGAAGCAGAAGGTGGCGCTCGCATCGCTCCTCGCGCTGCGTCCGGGCATCCTCCTGCTCGACGAGCCCACCGGCGAGCTCGACCCGCGCAGCACGCAGCAGGTCTTCGCGATTCTCGAGCAGCTCAATCGCGAGCATGGCATCACGGTCGTGGTCGTGGAGCAGAAGCTCACGGTGCTCGCGCGCCACGCTCGGACGCTCGCGCTGCTCGACCACGGCGCTCTGCGGGCGTCCGGCCCCACGGGCGAGGTGCTCGGCGAAGGGGCGCTTCTCGATGAGCTCGGGCTGGTCCGCGCGGGTGTGGCCGAGTTGTCGTCGCGGCTGATGGACGCGGGCCTCGCCCGGCACATCGCCACGGACGTGGATGACGCCGAGTCACAGGTGAGGAGGGCGCTATGCTGCGCTCGCTGAGCAAGGGCCGAGGTGGGGCGGCACCGAGCGCCGCGCATGTCGCGGGCGGTGCGGCCCGGCGTTCATCGGCAGGGGGTGCGATCGAGTTCTCGGGCGTCTCGTTCTCCTACGGCGGGCCGTGTTCGTCGCTTTCCGACGTCACGTTCTCGATAGCGGCGGGCGAATTCGTGGCGCTTGTGGGAGCCAACGGCGCGGGTAAGTCGACGGCATCGAAGCTCATGAACGGCCTCCTGCGCCCGGCATCGGGCGAGGTGACCGTCGCCGGCCTGCCCACCGCTGGGACCAGGACCTCCACCCTCGCCCGCCACGTGGGCTACCTCTTCCAGAACCCCGACCGGCAGATCTGCCAGCACACCGTGGGGCGCGAGATCCGCTTCGGCCTCGAGCTGCTCGGCATCGATGGCGCCGAGGCGGACCGTCGCATCACGGACGCTTGTGACATGTTCGGTCTGGCCGCCGACGCCAACCCGTTCGCCCTCAGCCGAGGCGAGCGTCAGCGCGTGGCACTCGCGTCGATCCTCGCGGGGCGCCCGGAGATCCTCGTGCTCGACGAGCCCACCACCGGCCTCGACGCGCGTGAGTCGCGCACGGTACTCGAGCACATCGAGGACCTCAACCGTGTGGACGGCACGACGGTCGTGATGGTGAGCCACGACATGGACGCCGTGGCCCGCTACGCCACGCGCGCGCTCGTACTGGCCGAAGGGGAGCTCATCGCGGACGCGCCGGCCGACAGCGTGCTGCGCGACGCGGCCGTGATGGAGCGTGCGTCGCTCGTTCCGCCACAGATCCACGAGCTCTCGGGCCGGCTGGCCGCGGACTACCCGGCGCTTGCGGAAGTCACGTGTCCGGCCGAGATGGCCCGCCTCGTCATCGACCTCGCCGAAGGAGGGCCGGGCGTTGAGAAATCTGCTTGATTACCACGAGGGTGACACGCTGCTGCACCGGCTGAACCCGATCACGAAGCTCTTCATCTCGATCGCCATCTGCATCGCCGCGTTCACCGCGTCGTCGATACCGTTCCTCGTGGGTCTGCTCGCGCTCGACATCGCGCTCGGCTTCGCGGCCGGCAACGGCAAGAACACGGTCACGCTCGTCCGCAACCTCGGCATGGTGTCGGTGTTCCTCTTCGTGCTCCAGGTCCTCTTCGTCCGAAGCGGTAACACCCTCTTCCTCTTCGTGACCGACGAAGGCCTGCGCATCGCGGCGAGTGTCGTGCTGAAGATCGTGGGCGCCACGCTGCCGCTCGCGCTCATGCTGCAGATCACCCGCTTCAACGATCTCACCAACGCGCTCGTCTCGGTGGTGCGTCTGCCGTACAAGTACGCGTTCACCGTCACCACCGCGATGCGCTTCGTGCCGGTGTTCGCCCACGAGATGGCGGGCATCATGGAGGCGCAGACCGCGCGCGGCGTGGAGTTCGACGGCAAGGGCGTGCTCGCCAAGACGCGCCTCATCCTGCCGCTGTGCGCGCCGCTCCTCATCGGCTCGGTGCGCAAGAGCGAGCAGATCGCGATGGCCGCCGAGGTCAGGGGCTTCAACCTGCGGACGCGCTCCTCGGCGTACAAGACCTATCCGTTCGCCGCGGCCGACATCGTCGCGTTCGTGGTCTTCGCCGGGCTGATCGCGGCGGGTATCCTCATCTGACCCGTC
>CAYMSA010000127.1:0-3631 GCA_964392965.1 uncultured Coriobacteriaceae bacterium | reverse complement strand
AGCCGCGTGCGCGACCTCTTCGAGCAGGCCAAGGCCGCGAGCCCCTGCATCGTCTTCATCGACGAGCTCGACGCCGTGGGCCGCATGCGTGGCGCAGGCCTCGGCGGCGGACACGACGAGCGCGAGCAGACACTCAACCAGCTGCTCGTTGAGATGGACGGGTTCGACATCAAGGACAACGTCATCGTCATGGCGGCCACCAACCGCCCCGACGTGCTCGACGCCGCGCTCCTGCGCCCCGGACGCTTCGACCGGCAGATCATGGTGGACCGTCCCGATCTGAACGGCCGCCACGACATCCTCAAGATCCACGCGCGCGGGAAGCCGCTCGCGAACGACGTCGAGCTGGAGATCCTCGCACGCCGTACGCCCGGCTTCACCGGCGCGGACCTTGCGAACCTGCTCAACGAGGCCGCGCTGCTCGCCGCGCGGCACGGCAAGAAGCAGGTCGAGATGACCGAGCTCGAAGAGGCCATCGAGCGCGTGATCGCCGGTCCCGAGCGCAAGGGCCGCATCATCTCCGAGAAGGAGAAGCGGATCATCGCCTATCACGAGTCGGGCCATGCGCTCGTGGGCCACAAGCTGCCCAACACCGACCCGATCCACAAGATCAGCATCATCAGCCGCGGGCGCGCGCTTGGCTACACGCTCGCGCTTCCCACCGAGGACAAATTCCTGTCGTCGCGCGGCGAGATGCTCGACGAGATCGCCATGATGCTCGGCGGACGTGTGGCTGAGGCGCTCACCATGGGCGATATCACCACCGGCGCCAGCAACGACATCGAGCGCACCACCAAGCTCGCCCGCCAGATGGTCACGCAGTACGGCATGTCGGACAAGCTCGGACCGATGACGCTCGGCGAGGGGCAGCACGAGGTGTTCCTCGGCAGGGACTTCTCCGCAACGCCCAACTACAGCCAGGAGATCGCGTTCGAGATCGACAAGGAGGTCCGCAGCATCATCGACGGCGGTTACGCCACCGCCGAGCGGATCCTCACCGAGAACCGTGCGCTGCTCGATCAGATGGCCGATGTGCTCGTGGAGCGCGAGACCGTGGACAAGGACGAGCTCGAGGCGCTGCTCGAGGGCCGCTGGGACGAGTTCCTCGTGGAGGAGGCCGCGCGCAAGGCGGCCGAAGAGGAGGAGAAGGCCGCGAAGCGCAAGAGCCGTCGCGACCGCAAGAAGGCCGCCGGGGAGGCAGAGGCGGGCACCGCGGAGGAGGAGCCGCCTTCGGAGCCGCCCGGATCGGCAGACGATCGGCCGATCCTCGAGGTGCCAGAAGTAGAAGGCACCAACTGAGTCCGCAACATGAAAGGCCTCGTCCCCAGGACGGGGCTTTTCTTCTGCAGAGGGGTTGGCAAACGACACCTATGTGTTATATACATATATGTGCGAACTGATTGGAGACGGACTATGAACGGTCGCGGGGCAGAACCGGGTGGGGCCAGGGCACGGCAACGTTGTTGCGGTGGCGATGGCGCCCAGCGTGGCATGGGTCGCGGACGGGGCACCACTCTCGAGCCCGCGGTGCTCGTTGCGCTCGCTGGTGCCGAATCACACGGCTACGATCTCGCCCGGCGCATCGAGGAGCTCACGGCAGGCGAGATGGCTCCGGACACCGGTGGTCTCTACCGGATTCTCCGTCGCCTCGAAGAAGACGGCGCGGTCGAGTCCTGGTGGGAGAACGTCGGCTCGGGCCCCCAGCGCCGTTCGTATCGGCTCACGCCGGGGGGCAAGGCGCTCCTCGTGCATTGGATCGGCCATCTTACGGATCGTCGTGCGGCGCTCGACCGGCTGATCGACGCCGCCAAGGAGGTCTCGTCGTAGAAGACGGCGAGCAGAAGAAGGAGGTCGTTATCATGCCAGGACAGGATGGAACAGGACCCCAGGGTCGCGGGCCGCTGACAGGCGGTGGCTTTGGACAGTGTGCTCCCCAGGACACGCCGGCAGGTACCGGTCGCGGGTTGGGTCTCGGACGCGGCTTCGGCTTCGGTCGCGCCCGCGCCGGGGCAGGGCTCGGGCGCGGTCTCGGACGGCGCGGAGCGGGCCTCGGCAGGGGACGCAGGTGGGCCGAATGAAGGTAGTCGTCTCAGCAATAGGACCCACGCTGGATGATCAGGTCGATGAGCGCTTCGGCAGGGCACGCTTCTTGATTGTGGCTGACACGAATGGCACGATGCTCGAATCCGTGGACAACAGCACGAACCGTAACGCGATGCACGCTGCGGGTATCGCCACGGCCGAGATCGTCTCGGACCACAAGGCGGAAGCGGTCATCACCGGGCATCTCGGCCCTAAGGCCTTCGCGGCGCTCGGACAGTGCGGTGTTCGCGGCTATAACGGCGCTGGCATGTCGGTGCGCGAGGCACTCGCAGCACTCGCAGCCGGGTCGTTGATCGAACTGACGGAAGCAGGAGAGGCGCACGCGGGATAAGCGGCGCCTGGACACGCCGGGTGGCCGGCGGGAAGGACTGTGATGGAGACGAACGGACGTACGGTCTTGGCGGTTCCCTCAGCTGGAGCTGGTGGGCTCGACGCGCAGCGTTCAGGCCACTTCGGCCACTGCGACTGTTTCACCGTGGTGGACATCGAGGACGGCAAGGTTCTTGGCGCGCGGATCGTGGACAACCCTCCGCATCAGGAGGGTGGCTGCCTGCGCCCCGTGAACCTGCTTTCAGGCGAGGGCGTGAACGCGCTCATCGTGGCAGGGATCGGCGCACGGCCGCTCGCCGGCTTCAACGACGTGGGCATCACCGTCTACTTCGACAACCAAATCCCCGTCGTGGGTGACGCGGTGAATGCGCTCGTCGCGGGCAAGATGGAAGTCATCGACGCTTCTGCCGTGTGTGGCGGCGGCGGTCACTGATCCCATGGCTGACGCGGTCACATCGTCGGAGAGCGCATACGAGCTTCCGATCGTGGTAGCCGTCGCCTCGGGAAAGGGCGGCACGGGCAAGACGTTGACCTCCACCAACCTCGCGCTCGTCGCCGCCCGATCCGGGCGGAGTGTGGCTCTCGTCGATTGCGACGCCGACGCCCCTAACGCGGCGCTCTTCCTGTCGCCCGAGCGCGTGCTCGCCGAGGAAGTCACCGTGCGGCTTCCCGTCGTTGACGACGCGGCCTGCACGCTCTGTGGCGCCTGCCGGAAGTCGTGCGCCTTCGGCGCGATCCGCATCCTCGGCTCGCGGGTGATCGTGTTCCCCGAGCTCTGCCACAGCTGCGGCGCGTGTCGCTCGGCGTGCCCCACGGGCGCCATCACCGAGGTGCCCGATCGCGTGGGCGTGGTCGAGGCCGGCGCGGTCGCCGGGCTTGCCGAACCCGGCACGCTCGACATCGTCACCGGCACGCTCGACATCGGCAACGTGAAGGCGCCCACGGTCATCAAGGCCGCGCGCAAGAAGGCGCACAAGCTCGACCGTGACGTCACGTTCCTCGATGCGCCTCCCGGCGTGGCCTGTGCGCCCGTCGCGGCCATCCGGGACGCCGACGCGCTCGTGCTCGTCACCGAGCCCACGCCGTTCGGCCTGCACGACCTTGAGCTGGCGGTCGAGCTGGGCCGGGACTTCGGCATACCCATCGGCGTCGTCATCAACCGGGACGGCGCGGGTGGCGCGGACGTCGCGGCCTACTG
>CAYMSA010000126.1:0-3636 GCA_964392965.1 uncultured Coriobacteriaceae bacterium | reverse complement strand
CATACTAGACATCTGCTCGTCCCGGTCCCCGGACGAGCAGCGAGCGACCCGTCCACTCTGCGGGAGCCGGAATGCCGAGCAGATCGCACACCGACGGAGCCACGTCGGCAAGACGTCCGCCCTCGCGTACATCGAGCACGCCGTCGGCCACACAGATGAACGGCACGGGGTTGAGCGTGTGCGCCGTGAAGGCACCATCGCCCGTCTCATCGATCATACACTCTGCATTGCCGTGGTCGGCCGTCACGATCACACTGCCTCCCTGGGCGCGCACCGCCTCGATCACGGCTCCCACGCCCGCATCAACGGCCTCAACGGCATCGATCGCCGCCTGCAGCACGCCCGTGTGGCCCACCATGTCGCAGTTGGCGTAGTTCACGACGTAGAAGTCCGCGCGGTCCGCCATGATCGCTGAGACGAGCTCCCTGGTCACACCGGGCGCACTCATCTCGGGCTGGAGATCGTAGGTCGCGACATGCGGGCTCGGCACGAGGATCCGCTCCTCACCGGGGCGCGGCGGTTCCGACCCGCCGTTGAGGAAGAAGGTCACATGGGCGTACTTCTCCGTCTCGGCGATGTGCAGTTGCCGCAACCCGTGCTCGGCAAGCACGTCCGCGAGCACGTTCTTCGGGAGGTCCTTAGGAAATGCAACAGGCGCGGGCAGCGAGGGGTCGTACTCCGTCAGACAGACGAAATGGACGTCAGGCGTCCGTGGTCGATCGAAGCCGGTGAAGTGCGGCTCCACAAACGCACGTGTGAGTTCGCGCGCGCGGTCAGGCCTGAAGTTGAAGAAGATGACGGTATCCCCGTCCTGCACGCCTGGGTAGCCGTCGCCAGCGCTGATGACCGTCGGCTGCACGAACTCGTCCGTCACCCCGGTCGCGTACGAGGCATCCACCGCCTGTGATGCCGAGCGAGCGTCCGCGCCCTCGGCGAGCACCATCGCGCGCCACGCGTGCGCCACGCGGTCCCAGCGGTTGTCGCGGTCCATGGCGAAGTAACGCCCCATGACCGTGGCGATCCGTCCCACGCCGAGGGCGCACAGACGGGCCTCAAGCGCCTCGATGTAGCCCCGTCCGCTCGTAGGCGGCACATCGCGGCCGTCGAGGAATGCATGGACGTTGACGTCCGTCGCACCGCGACCCCTTGCAGCCGCGATGAGCGCGTAGAGGTGCTCCTGGTGGCTGTGGACGCCACCGTCCGAGAGGAGGCCCATGAAGTGCACCGCACGCCCGGCGCTTACCGCAGCGTCGATGGCGTCGGTAAGCACGGCATTCCCGGCGAGGGAACCGTCCTGGACCGCCTGGTCGATGCGCGTGAGCTCCTGGTACACGACGCGTCCGGCCCCGATGTTGAGGTGGCCGACCTCGGAGTTCCCCATCTGGCCTGGCGGGAGGCCGACCGCGGCTCCGTGCGCCTCGAGCGTGCCCCACGGACACGTGGCGAAGAGGCCGTCGAGCACGGGAGTCCGGGCGCATGCTATGGCGTTCGACGGTGACGGCTCGGCCATGCCGAAGCCGTCCAGGATGATGAGGACGACCGGTGCCCCGGAGGCGGCGTGCGTCACTCGGCGGCCGCCTTCACGATGCCGACGAACGACTCGGCCTTGAGCGACGCGCCACCGACGAGAGCGCCATCGATGTCGGGCCCCTCGAAGAACATACGCGCGTTCTCAGCCTTCACCGACCCGCCGTAGAGGATCCGGACCGCCCTGGCCACATCCTGGCCGTACATCGCCCCGACGGTCGCCCTGATCGAGCGGGCGACGTCGTTGGCGCCCTCGGGAGTGGGGGTACGTCCGGAACCGATGGCCCACACCGGCTCATAGGCGATGACGAGTTCGGCCGCCTGCGAGGGCGTGAGCCCCGCCGCACCGCCGGTCACCTGTCCGCGCACGAAAGCCTCGGTCTCCCCCGCCTCGCGCGTCGCAAGTGACTCGCCCACGCACATTACGGGCGTCATGCCGGCACCGAAGGCCGCGTGCACCTTCCTGTTCACGGTCTCGTCCGTCTCGCCGAAGTACTCACGGCGCTCGGAGTGACCGATGATCACATAGCGGCAGCGGAGGTCGGCGAGCATGCGCGGCGCCACGGCTCCGGTGAACGCGCCCTCCGTCTCCCAGTGCACGTCCTGTGCGCCGAGGGCAATCGGCAGTCCGTCGAGCTCGATGGCGACGGAGACCGCCCGCAGCCCGGTGAACGGCGGGAAGACGGCGATCTCCACGTCGCCCTCGAGGTCCTCGATGCCCCAGGCGATCCGCTGGGCGAGCTGCACCCCCTCGCCTGAGGTGGTGTGCATCTTCCAGTTGCCGGCGACCAGCATCGTCCGCTCCATGATGAGCTCCTATCCGCGATCGAGAAGAACGTCCACACCCGGCAGAGGCGAGCCCTCCAGCAGGCGCATCGACGCGCCGCCGCCGGTCGACACGAACGTGACACGCTCTTCGAGGTCGAACTTCCGAAGGGCCGCCACGGAGTCTCCGCCACCTACGATGGACGCCGCCCGGTTGTTGCGGGCCACGGCCACTGCGACCTCACGCGTGCCGGTCTCGAAAGGTGTCATCTCGAACGCTCCCATGGGGCCGTTCCAGAAGATCGTTCGCGCCGAGGCGATGGCCTCCTTGAAGAGCTCGGCACTCGTGGGACCAATGTCGAGACCCATGAGGTCGGCGGGTATCTCCTCGCGGCCGACGATGCGCGTCTCGGCATCCTCCACGATCGCGTCCGCCACCACGAAGTCGACAGGGAGCAGCAGCATGACACCGTGCTCGCGTGCACTCTCGATGATCGCCCGCGCCGCGGGGATCAGATCGGGCTCCACGATGGACCGTCCGATGGAGACGCCCTTGGCCGCAAGCAGCGTGAAACACATCCCGCCGCCGATGGCCAGCACGTCCACAGAGTCGAGCAGCCGCTCGATCATGTTGATCTTCTCCGACACTTTCGAGCCGCCCAGTATCGCAACGAACGGGTGCTCGGGGTCTTCGAGCATGCGTTCGAGCGTCTCGACCTCGCGGGCGAGCAAGAGGCCCGAGTAGGCCGGCAGGAAGCTCGCCACGCCGACCGTCGAAGCATGAGCACGGTGCGCCGTGCCGAACGCATCGTTCACGAATATGTCCGCGAAACTGGCGAGTCGCCGGGCGAACCCGGGGTCGTTCGTCTTCTCACCGGCATAGAACCGGACGTTCTCGAGCATGAGGATCTCGCCGTCGATCATGCGCTCGACCGACTCCACAGCGTCCGGGCTCATGACGTCCGGCACGAATGCGACGTTCCTGCCGAGCAGGCGCTGCAGCACGCGTCGCACGGGGCGCAAGGAGTACTCAGGGTTCATCTCGGCGTTGGGTCGACCGAGATGGCTCATCACGATGACGCGGGCCCCATGGTCTACCAGATAGCGCAGCGTGGGCAGAGCCGCGCGCACCCGCGTGTCGTCGGTGACCGCTCCTTCAGCGAGCGGCACGTTGAAGTCGACACGCACGAGCACCCTCTTCCCGCGGACGTCGACGTCTTTCACGGTCTTCTTCGTGAACATCATCACTCCCGGATCCTGTCCTGACCGACCTGTCGGCGGACGCCCGTCGGAGGCCCGCCGTCCGAACACGTCTTACGCGATGACCTTCACGAGGTCACGTAC
>CAYMSA010000125.1:1252-3818 GCA_964392965.1 uncultured Coriobacteriaceae bacterium | reverse complement strand
AAGCCCTCGGGATAGGTGACCTCGGCGGTGCCGCCGTTGGTGCCGTTGTCGCCGTCCTTGTCGGCCGCCGTGCAGCCCACGAGCCCGCCCACGAGCCCGGTGACCGCCACGCCTGCAGTACCCGCTGCAACCCCCTTCACGAACTCCCTGCGGTCGAGGTCCTGACTCATGACTCTCTCCTCCTCTCCAGAAGCTCGAGAAGAAACGCATCCTGCATCCCAGCCAGACCCAGGTCACTCCTCCTGTTTGGACCCCCGCGTGTCTCCCTCTCGGTGCCCCTGATACGGTCGACACAGAACATTCACAGGTCCGGCTGTACAGCTATGCAGTTTGCAGCGCTGACTATGCATCGGCGATACGCAAGCGCCCACCAGGATGTGCCCACGTGGGTGCCACAATCACGGATTCACGTTGAGCCGACTAGGACACCGCGTCCGATGGCGCCCCCGATGGCACACCGCTACGAGCGTACCAGCAACACCGGACACTCCGCTTCGTTGAGGACGCGCTGCGCGACGCTGCCGATCATCAGGCGCTTGATGCCGGTGTATCCGTGTGTGGCGAGCAAGATGAGATCGGCTCCGATGTGCTTGGCGTACTCGGCGATCGTGGTGGCGGTCGGCCCGGTGAGCACGGCCGACGATACGTCCATGCCCTCCGACTTGAACTGCGACTCGATGGAAGCAAGATACTCGGCCGCGTACTCGATGCTCTTCGCCTGGATGTCCGCCGAGTAGTCGAGCGCCCCGCCGAGGCCCTCCTTGAAGCCCACCATCCCGAGCGCCTCCGGGCCCGGCACGACGTTCATGAACACGATGCGCCCGGCGCATCCCTTCTCGACGAGCTCCCTGGCGTATGGCAACGCGCACTCGGCCAGGCCCGAGCCGTCGAGGGGAACCAGCACACTGGTGAACACACCCACCACTCCTTCCGGATTCGCCCTGAGCGATGTCAGCTCCAACCAGTACTTACCCATGGCGGGAGCCCGATGCCGTGACGGACTCCAGAGGTTCTACCAGTACCTGGCGGCCAGGCGTCCATAACAGCCGTAAGTCTCCGCAGCCCGATATTCGACGTACTTGCCGGTGGCCGGCGCGTTGATGGTCAGGCCCCAGCCCACGTAGAGCCCCACGTGATGGATGTAGGAGGGACTGTCGGTGAAGACGAGGTCGCCCGGGACGAGCCGCGACCAGCCGGTGTACTGCGGAGAGCACATCGAGAACTGGATCCGTGAGGAGTGCGGAATCGCCACACCTACGCGCGCATACGCATACCGCGTAAGACCCGAGCAGTCGAAGACACTCGGCCCGCTTCCAGCCCAGACGTACCGCTTGCCGAGCTGGGCACGGGCAGTGGCGACGATCGTCCCACGTGTCGTGACCGGCTCCCCCACGGCCCTGAAGCCGTCGAGTACGACCGTCGTCCCCGATGAACGGGAATCACGCGTGCCGAGGACCTTCACGGTCACGGTATGCTCGGCGTCACTCAGTCCTGTGCGTGTGAAGACCGTCTGCTGGTACGCGTACGCGGACGCATAGAGGTTCACGGTGCCCTGGGACACGCCATCGATGGTCACCTGCACCCGGCCGTACGAGGGGCCCACGGGCGCCACGAGCGCGACCTCGGAACCGATGAGCTTGAGTGTCATCGTAGCCCCCGCTACACGTGAGTACACATACGTGCCGCCGAGCATCACGGAAGACGCCCCGGCGGTCCAGCCCGACGAACGCTTCACCGATGCCGAGCGGTCATCGAAGGCGGTGAGCGCCCTGCCGCCGGAACCCTCGACGGCGTCGTAGACGATCGTCGTAGACAAGCTCGATGCGTTCTTCTGTCCGAGCACCACGAGCTTCACGGTGTGGTCGCCCTCACCCAGGCCCGTTCCCTGCCAGAGGGGGACCGCATGGGAGTACTCCTCGGCGTAGCAGTCGATCACGCCCTGCGCGAAGCCGTCCACGTACACCCGCGCCTTACCGTACGAGGGACCGCGCGAGCCGAAGAGAGTCACCTCGTCTCCTGCCACCGTGGCGGTCATGCTCGCGCCTGCGGCCGTCGCGTACCGGTACGCCCGGCCGGAGAAGACCGTACTTGTCGCGCTCACCCAGAAGCCGGAGTACGCGAGGCGCGCGTCGTTCTCCTCGGCGATGATCGCGCCCACAGGCCATCCGTCCTCGGGCCCGTGGTTGCCGCGCAGGGACTCGACGGCATCGAAGGCGACCGTGCTTCCGGACGCCTCCGCCGAACGTTCGCCCAGGACGCGGATGACGATCGCGTGCTCACCGTCTCGCAGACCCGAGACGGACCACACCACCTGGCCCTGGCTCTCGCTCTTGGCGTACTGGTCCACCGTGCCGACGAGACGGCCGTCGAGATGCACCTCGGCGCGTCCGTAGGCGGGGCCCGTCGGCCCGACCCAGCGGACCGACGTACCGTTGAAGCGGAAGACGATGTGCGCATCTCTCGTGGCGCTCGTGAGATGCTCGCCGCCGGATGCTGCCGTCGCTGTCCGCGTCTGCCACGATCCCACGACCTTGACCCTGGCGGCATCCTCCTCGTAGCGCGGGAC
>CAYMSA010000125.1:0-1152 GCA_964392965.1 uncultured Coriobacteriaceae bacterium | reverse complement strand
CCGCCCGAGAAGGCCGTACTCGCCGCAGCTACCCACGTGCCGCTCACGATGAGGCGCGCGTCGTTCTCCTCGACCCGCTCGATCCCCTCCGTGGTCGCGAGGCCCGCGGCGTGCGCGGTCGACTCCTCGGCAGCGGTCGGCTCCTCGGCAGGAAGCGGCGCTGGAGTGTCGGTGGACGGCAGCGACGGCGCGGTGTCGGTAGGCTCCACCGAGCCGGTCTCGTCCGCCGAGACAGCGGCGCTCGTCTCGGTCGCGGTCGCGGGATCGACCGTCGCGGACGGCGGCTGTGCAGGTGTGGCGTACGCCGAGGGAACGATCAGCGTCCCGCCGGGTACGAGGAGCGCCGCCAGGAGCAGCGAGACGATCCGGCGGGCGCTTCTCGGCGTGCTGCTCATACCCTGCTCCTTCGCGTGCGTTTCGACGTAGAGCGCGGACGGCCGGGCGACCTCGCACCTACTGGCGCGTGACCACCATCGTGTACATCGGCACCTCCGGCCAGAGGATGAGGATGTCCTCGTTATAGAGTCGGATACATCCGTGCGATGCTTGAGTGCCGATCACCCACGGCTCGTTCGTCCCGTGGATGCCGTAGGCCGTGTACGTGTAGCTCGAACCGTACTTGCGATAGAGCCGCATCTTGCGCGGGCCGTAGATGCCGGCTGCGTCGGTGATGTACTTGGCGCCCACGCGCCAGGTGGCCGAGGGCGTCGGCGTGCTCGCCTTGCCGTGCGCGACCGGGTAGACACTGCGCAGCACGCCGTTGCGCACCCAGTACAGCCGGAAGTCCGACTTGTCCACGACGATGTACGTCGACCAGCTGTAGCCGAGCGACGGCGCAGTCTCGAAGCGCGGCGCGCTCTTGACGCTCGCGGACACCGCCTGCAGGCCGTCGAGGACGACGGCCACACCCGAGCTCGCCGATGTCTTCGTGCCGAGCACCCGGACGGTGAGCGCATGGATGTGCTTGTCGAGACCCGTTGCCGAGAAGAGCGGCACCCCGTAGCTGTACTTCTCGGCGTAGCAGTCGACCACGCCCTTACTCACGCCGTCGACGAAGACCTCCATCCTCCCGTAGGAGGGGCCCTTCGCACCGGTGAGCGTGACGCTGCTGCCGGTGAAGACGGCGACCATCTGGGCGCCACGCGTGTACGC
>CAYMSA010000124.1:0-3830 GCA_964392965.1 uncultured Coriobacteriaceae bacterium | reverse complement strand
ATGCCATGGGGGCCTCCTGAAACGAGCCACAATTCTGGTGCTGATTGTAGCACCTCAAAGAGACTCGTGGGAATACGCCTAACGCTCTTGCGCTTCAGCTGCGCGCCGAGCGCCTCTGTTCGTAGCGTACACCTTGTCGCGCCAGCTGGAAGCGCCTGTTAGGCGCGCCCCTACATGCCTAGCCCTGGCTTGAAAGCCCTGCCCGCGATGCGAGAGAACTGCTCGAGCTGATCTGATGGGAGCCCGTTGATGACATGCTGAAGGAAGGCGAAACAACTCATCGGGGCGTAGTAGTCTTCGCCCCCAAGGCTGAACTTGGTCCACGGGCCGCGATCCTTGTAGAACTTGGCTTGGCATCGCTTCGCGCCCCCTGAACCCGGCTGTACCAGGCGCAGCTGGTAGTTGTCGCCTGAGAGTACGTCGGACGATTTCGTCAGCCCGCACGTGAAGTACACACCCATCGTCATGCCTAGGAGGGTCGCCGGGAGACCTCGCCCGAGGTTGAAGAGCACCTTCTGGGTGTACAGAGTGAAGTCGCGCGCAATCGCCTCGGCTGAGCGACCCCCGAGCGGATACTCGACGGACACTGGGTCAGCGGCGGCGGTTGCAGAAGGACTGCCGTAGAACTGCACGTTCAGTAGCGCATCCGGAGAATCAAACAAACCCATCGTCTACCCCTCCCCTGTTGCTGTGCCTAACGCTCTTGCGCTTCAGCTGAAGCGCCGCCCCCGAATCGGTTGCGACCCGAGCATACCGTACACGGGCGGCGCTTTCTGCTGGAAGCGCTTGTTAGGCGGGTCGCGAACCGGTTCTACCGAAGAGGAATCCCGGTCCGCAGGCAGGACTTGATGGCGCTCACAATCGCCTCTTCGCCCTCAAACCTGTCGAGAGGGAAGTCATTGAGGAACGCGTTGCGGTAGGGCCGATGCCAGTACTCAACGCTGTCGTACTCAGGCTCTCCGGCGTCTCCGAAGTTGATCCGAGGGTCGCCGTATTCGTACGCTGGAGGAACCGGTTCCGCTTCGATGATCTCGAACGCACCCGCTGGGAAGATGTAGTCCTCGTCGTCGAACTTGACCCAGACGCGGTACCATCCTCCTTCGATAGTCAGCACGTTGAAGACTTCGCCGTAGTCTCCGGGCATCCAGTTGCCCTTGGGATGTACGGGGCCGATATAGCGGACCTTCACGACGCGAACCTCCCAGTTCGGTGCTGAGCGACGCTCATCGAGTCTAGATGGTACGCCCGGGTACTGACATCGGGCGACTGCGGGGCATCATGCAGGAGTCTCGCGGCTTGAATCTGTGCAAGTGGAGCCCGTGGGCGAGGAACTCCGCCTAACAACCAATACGCAGTCTCAGTACACCCTGAGTGTAGGCATCCCAGTTCTTCCTAACAACTCCCTGTCGCCCTCCCCCGCACTCCCGCACTCCATACCTCGGCGGCTTCTCCAGTCTGCGTAACCCCGCGAAGCCCGCCCCGCCCTCAGAACCCGTCCAGCGGACTCCGCACACCGCGGCCGCCCCGGTTCAGCACGTGCGTGTAGATCATCGTGGTCCGGACGTCCTTGTGTCCCAGCAGCTCCTGAATCGTCCGAATGTCGTAGCCACTCTCGAGCAGCTGGGTCGCAAACGTGTGCCGCAACGTGTGGCAACTCACCCGCTTGTCCACACCGCTCGCCCGCGCAGCGTCCCGCACCGCCCGCTGGACGATCGTCACGTGCACGTGATGCCGGCCCTGGGCGCCCGTCCTCGGGTTGCGCCAACGGCGCTCCTGCGGAAAGACCCACTGCCAGCGCCACTCTGCGGACGCACCCGGATACTTCCTGTCGAGCGCGTCGGGCAGCACCACGCGTCCCCACCCGGCGGCCAGATCCGCCCGGTGCACCACCCGCGCACGTTCGAGCTGTTGCCTGAGCTGCGCCTTCACCCCCTGCGGCAGCATCGTCACCCGGTCCTTCTCCCCCTTGCCCCGGCGCACGACGATCTCGTTGCGCTCGAAGTCGACGTCCTGCACCCGCAACCGCACGCACTCGGAAACACGCAGACCGGCGCCGTACATGAGCGCCGCCATCAGCCACTGCTCACCCGAGAGCTGCCCGAGCACCGAGCGGACCTCGGCGGCGGTAAGCACCACCGGCACATGCTCGGGTCGGCGTGCCCGCACCAGTCCGCCGAGGTCGCCCACCTCGCGCCCGAGCACCATTCGGTAGAGGAAGAGGATCGCCGAAAGCGCCTGCGTCTGCGTGGAAGCGCTCACGTGCTCGTCTACCGCCAGGTGGGTGAGAAACGCGTTGATCTCCTCTTCACCCAGCTCGTCGGGGTGTCGCATGCCGTGAAACACGATGAACCGCCGCACCCATCGGCGGTACGCCTTCTCGGTGGCAGCGCTGTAGTGACGCGAACGGAGCGCGTCGCTCAGGCGGTCCATGAGTTTGGGCGGATGGGCTGCATCTGATGGCAGACCGTGGCTGGCCGTTCCGTGAGTCATCTGCGGTCCTCGTGTGTGGGCGGACACACAAAGACTGCACCCGGTCGCTTACCCGGATGCAGCCCTCACGTCACCAGACTCTCAACGCGCTCGACGCGCGCGGGCGTGACGCGACCACGACACCCGACCGCATCAACGCGCTCTACCCCATCCCGCCTACTCCCCCGCCAGCACCGCTTCGGCAATCGAGCGGCCCCAGGCCTCGGCGGCCTCGAGTTCTGCGCCCGTCGGCTTCGCCTTCACGAGGAAGTCGTCGAACGGCACCTCGATGCCCATCGCCTCCACGCGCTCGCGCATCTGCTTCTCGGCGCCCTTGCTCCAGCCGTAGCTCCCGAAGAGCCCCGCCACCACGCCCGTGGGCTTGAGTCCCGAGAGGTACTGCAGGTAGCTCGCCATCCGGAAGAGCATGCCGTGATGCAGCGTGGACGAGCCGAACGCCACGGCCTTCGCGTCGAGCAGCGCGTCGGTGATGTCTCCGATGGTGGAGACGGCGAGGTCGAAGACCTCCACCTCAAGGCCCGCCGCCGCCATGCCGTCCGCGACGCGACGCGCGAGCATGTCGGTGGAGCCCCACATCGTCGTGTATATGACGAGCGCCTTGTCCCGCTTCTCGCCCGCGCTCCACCGTCCGTACTCGCCGAGGATCCGGCCGATGCCCTCGCCACGCCACATGAGCCCGTGCGACGGCGCGATGACGTCGATCGCCCATCCGGCGTCCACGACCTTGGCGATCGCCTTGCTCACCGGCAGACCGAGCGGCATGAGGATGTTCGCGTAGTAGCGGTGCGCCTCGGCCACCGTGTCCTCGAGGCCGAACTCGTCGGCCCAGCGCTCGTCGGAAGCCACGTGCTGACCGAACGCGTCGTTGGGCATGAGGACGCGCTCCTCGGGGCAGTACGTGAACATCGAGTCGGGCCAGTGCACCATGGGAAGCGGCAGGAAGCTGAGCGTCCGTCCGCCGAGGTCGATCACGTCAGTGGGGCCGACCGCCTCGATCGCGAGACCGTCGTGGTAGTCGGCGACGCCGTTCACGCCGCCTTTGGAGGCCACGACCCGCGCGCGGGGCATCGCCGCCATCACCTCGGGCAGGCCGCCGTTGTGGTCCGGCTCGACGTGGTTCACGACGATGTGCGTCACCTCGGCCGGGTCCATCACCGACGACACGCGCGCGAGAAGCTCGGGCACGTACGCCTTCTTGGTGGTGTCGATGAGCGCTGTGCCGGCCTCGCCGCGCACGAGATAGGCGCTATAGGTGGTGCCGCGGGGTGTGTCGAACCCGTGGAAGTCGCGCAGACCCCAGTCGATCGCGCCCACCCACCAGATGTTCTCGGTGACCTGAA
>CAYMSA010000123.1:0-4018 GCA_964392965.1 uncultured Coriobacteriaceae bacterium | reverse complement strand
CCCCGGAGACGGCCGACTTCGTGGACGCGCTGTACCGCCGCATCGTGACTGTGGGGACGCACCGGGCACCCTCGATCAAGGTAGCGGAGGCGGCCAAGGTGATAGAGAACACCCAGCGGGACGTGAACATCGCCCTGATCAACGAACTGGCGATCCTGTTCAACAAGCTGGGCATCGACACCGAGGACGTCCTTCTGGCGGCGGGGTCGAAGTGGAACTTCCTGCCCTTCCGGCCTGGGCTCGTCGGTGGGCACTGCATCGGCGTTGATCCCTATTACCTCACGCACAAGGCGCAGGAGATCGGGTACAACCCGGAGATCATCCTGGCGGGTCGTCGACTGAACGACTCCATGGGCCAGTACGTTGCCTCACAACTGGTCAAAGCGATGACGAAGAAGGGCATCGCGATCCAGGGGTCACGCGTCCTCATCCTTGGACTGACGTTCAAAGAGAACACCCCGGACCTGCGAAACACCCGCGTTGTTGACATCATCCGCGAGCTGGAGGACTACGGGATCACGGTGGACGTGCATGACCCGTGGGCCGACCCTGCTGAGGCACTCGCTGAATACGGCTTGGCACTTGTGGATGCGCCTTCGGAGAACACATACGACGGAGTTGTGATCGCTGTTGCGCATCACCAATACAAGAGTCTGGGTGTGGAGCGCGTGCGTGCTCTTGGATTGGCGAGGGGTCATGTGCTGTACGACTTGAAGCATGCCTTGGACGCCGCTGCAGTGGACCTGCGGCTCTGATTCGCCGACGACGAACGAGGTCAGTGTGAGAGTGCTCCTTAGCGGCCGATACATCGGGGGTGCGGGTGGAACGGAGCGCGCGATGCATGGGATGTTGCACGCGCTCCGGGACGACGAAGTGGACGTCGTGATCGCCCACAACATGGGAGGTGAATGGGCTCAGATACCCCCGAATGCGCGCGTTCATATGCGCACGAGTTGGCGCTGGAGGGCGCCCAGCAGGCTCGCAGGCAGGATCGCGCTCAATCCAATCCGGCGGGGAATCTCGAGGCCCTACGACGTGGCGATCATGCAGCGATGGGCACAAGATGTCCTCTCGACATCACGTTCGCGCATTCGCCTCGTCATACCATCAGGGAACCCCCTTCGCGGCTTCCGGGCACCGTTCGACTTCGTGGCAATGCAGGCACCCGACAACGTCAAGTTCGTTGATCCCGGTACCCCCACGCTTCTCTTACCGCCTCCCCTACTACCGCTGGCGACATCCTCGGTCGCTCCGAATGTGGGGCTGCCCGCCGAGTTCTTTCTGACAGTCTTCAATCCCTACGGCGCTGTCAAGGGCGCCAATGACCTCTTGAAAGCAGCGGACGAAGCGCCGCTGCCAATCGTGTGGTGCCACAGCCGGCGAACGTTGAGTTTCTCTGTCGGCGAGGAACTCCTTCATCACCGAAACATCATTCATGTCGATGATCCGTCCCCCTCGGAACTGCGGTATCTTTACGAAACATGCAAAGCCTATCTCTCGTTCTCTGTCTCGGAGGGATTCGGGTGGGCAATCGCGGACGCTCTAAGATACTCGCCGGCTGTCGTATCCCGGCGGGTCGGCATCTTGAGCTTTCCCGAAGCAGGGCAGGAGGGTGTGCATCTCCTGGCCCAAGGGTGGAGGTTCGACTGGGAGATCCTCAACAAGGAAACCGTCAAACCCCGACGGAATCTAGACTTCGTCTCAGCCGAGAAATTTCGCGAAAAACTACTGGAAGGCCTGGCGCGTGCGGAGTGAGGGAACGTCGTACTGTGTGCTGATTCCTCGAGTCGACTACGCATGGACCTATCACCTGGACACAATTGACGACCCCAACTTCTGGGTTCGATCCCGTCCATTCGCCAGAACGCGCGCACGAGAAATGGCTGCTACCGCTCGCGTTGGTCTGCTGGATCGGCCCTGGTCGGACCTTCCAGGGAGGAAGAATCGGCTCTTTCTGCCGGGCCGCTCATCAGTATTCCTCGTGTACGAATGGGCACCCAGATCCTCGGACCCGGACTACATCGGAATGCTGAGGGCTCGTTACCCTCAGTCGCGATTCGTCTACTACTACACCAATCCGATCGCTCTACAGGGTCTTGAGCACTTGCGAAGGATCGAGAAACTCTATGACCTCGTGGCGACCTTCGATCCGTTGGATTCCGACAGATACGGGATCTTCTATCAGGAACCCTCATACAGCCCTCCGCGCATCGAATCCTCTGGGCGTGAAACTGACGTAGTGTTTGTCGGGCAGGGGAAGGGAAGAACTAAGCAATTAGTTGAGATTTATCATCGCCTCCGATCGATTGGAGCGACGTGCGATTTCTCCATTTTCCGGCCAGATGAAGGGTATGAGGAGCAAACAGACCTACAAATCAACTGGCGGTCGCGACTCAGCTATCGCGAGGTGCTTGAGAAGGTCGCTTCCTCGAAGACAGTCCTGGACTTCGTAGTCTCGGGCCAATCGGGTCCTTCCCTCAGATCACGTGAGGCTCTGGCGTTAGGTCGAAGGCTGATGACGAATAACGAAGCGGTACGCATCCTCAAGTCATACAACGCGGAGCAGTTCGTGATCTTCTCCGGTTCAAGGTGGTTTGACCCCTGGTTGGCCTGTGAGCAACCGAACCCGCTTTGGAGGGAGCGCTGGAGCAGCATCTCCTCGTACGAGATGTTTGACTCGATTGTTAGGCGCCTTGAAGGTCAATCGGCAGAATCTTGAGCTGCAACCCCCTCGCTGCGGGGGAAATGTGGTCTGGTCCTACTCGTCCTGGACTTGCTCGCCTTTCTCTTGCGCCACCAAGTCCCATCCTCCGGGGATGTCGCTGACGATGTCCCAGTCAGGATCCAGTTGCCACGCGCGCCCCTCGTTGATGTGTCGCGCATGGAAGTCGGGCATTACTACGTGCGATCTGGCTCCGTAAAGGAAATTGCTAACGTATCCGGCCCAGTACGTGAAGGTGCTGTTGGTGCCGATGATGCGTGCACTATTCGCGACAACACGAAAGTCATTCTCCGCGCTACTGGGGATGATGTATTCGGTCGGTGCAATCCCCCCAAGGGTTGGACCAATGGTGGTCTTGCACCAGTTGATATCATCTGACACGACTTGGATAGCGGCGACCTCCCCGTTGTTGGTCGCCCGTTCCAGCGCCAGATCTAGATACGCCTCGAGGTTGAAGCCATAGTTCGTCCTGATGTGGGGCACGTTGTAGTAATCACCTCGCCTTATGTTGATTGTTAGGCTATCTTGATGAGGACGCTCACCCGCCAAGAGATCAGAATGGGAAAGGTGGTTCTCTATGAACACCTCAAGTTGATCTCGGGTGAAGTCGACACCGAAACGTTGTGCGGGTCGAGTTTCCCTCTTGTCGTTCCACGCGACGTGTTTCGCGGGGATCGTCAGAGTGTGTTGGATGCTGGGTAGAAGTGTCAGCCATCTATCCATGCTCGGAGCATGGAGTACTCTGTAATCGACTCCCATCCGTTGTTGGGCATCGGCAATTAGCCAGTAGTATAGATAATTGCCGAAGCCGCGCCCCGACTGAGGGGTCCAATATATCGTTCTTCCGCTTGGTAGGTATCGGGAAGCAATATTGGTGATCCTCGCAACGGCTCGAGTTGGGGACATAGCCTTTCCTTCCGTAGACGGAGTTGTGTCGAGAGGCTTCGTCCTCTAGCTAGAAGAGTTCCGCGTCGGCGAGTGCGAAACGCCAGGTTTGGGCGGCCGGCGGCCCAGCAGCGAGTGGTCGGGTCGTGAGCATCGGCCCCTGTGCGGGGAGCGGCACAAGCCCCGCCGCCGAATGCATCCGGAGCCCGATGGCGTAGTCGGCTCCGGAGTCACCGAGCACACGTCGAAGGAGTCGGATTCCTGTCAGCGGATCGGGTGTGAACTGCTCGATCACTGCAGCCTCGAGCGCCGGCCCGCGGCGACGCAGTCTGAACAGGATGCCGCCCTCCGCCGGGTCGTGCGGTGACGCGAGCAGGAGCCGATAGTGGAACGGCTCGAGCGCGGTGCGCC
>CAYMSA010000122.1:0-4072 GCA_964392965.1 uncultured Coriobacteriaceae bacterium | reverse complement strand
AAGGCAGATGGTGAATCATGGGCAGGGTACAAGACATTCAATCAACGAATGGTTGAACGCGGCTATAGCGACGGGCAGAGTGGCAAGATTCGATACTGGAAAGGCATTGCATTGCACCAACTGCCCGGGGCGACGTAGGAGTTTGCACACTTTGCACAGTTTGCACGGCCGTTTTGTATAAAACTCTACATGAGGCCAAAGTAAGTCAAAGTTTAGTGAAAATCAGTGTGCAAAGTGCGCAAAGTGTGCAACTTGTGCCACGGTTTACGAGATGTTCGAGGACATTTTGACCTGGCCAACTGACGAGGACGACGACTCGGGCGCAATCATCGACGATACGTGGTGGTGTACGGCATGAAGGTCTACCGCGAGATTTACGAAGCACTGGACCAGGATGGTCGCCCGTGCTACTTGTGCGACGCGACCAGCGCGGCGGATGCGCACGCGCAAATGCGACAGGCCGCGATCGAGGACAGGACGATCTACGAGGCGCGATTCTATCGCCGCGTCGAAGCTGAGACCGAGGCAGAGCTACGCGACAAGATGGCCGCGATAGCAGACGAATGGGACCGCGACGACTCGCCGGGTGGTGTCGTGTCGACGCAACAGGTCGCTGAGGCATCGACGCCACAGAATCAGCCCGAAATGCCGCACGGACGCGACAACAACGACGCATCCGTGCCACAGCCCGAGGTCTCAGACGCCGTAGCTGACTCATACGCGGTACCGGGCCCCGGGCGCGGCACTGGCGCGACAGGTCGCCGTGAGAGGCCACCGTATATATCTATACATCCGTCCAAAGCCAAGGAAAGGCCCCGGGCCGTCCTGATCGACGAGAAGATGGCCGATTACTACCGCTACCAGGCCGGATTCGCCGCGGATCTGGCCCTCATCATGCGGAAAGCAGCCCTCGGACCGACTGCGATCGCGCGCTTGGTGAACGTGGACCGATCTACCGTCGCCCGGTGGACCACCGCCAGGGCACTACCGACGGATCCGGTCATCTTCCTGGCCGTCGTCATGGTCGCCATGGGGCTGCGCGGCAAGGCCGGCTGGTTGTAGCGCGGTCATTTATGCACCGTAAGACAAGGACAGACGAGCTCGTGCGTCCGCGAGGTCGCAGATCTTGGGCGCTGACCACGCCCGGGGCCCCCTCAGCCCATAGCGAGGATCTGCGGCCTCTCGGCTGCATCAGCCGGGGAGGAGGTGAACCCATGAGGACCAAGTATCAGCCGCGCCAGGGGACCATGCCCAGGCGAGACCCGCGTCCGTCTGCGCCCAGGGTCGAGCTCGTCATCAGGGTCTATGGCGAGCGCGACGGTCGCCCGGGCTACATGGACTGGCGACAAATCCGCTGATCCGATGCCCCCACGAACGACAGGGCGCGGCGGCGCGTCCGCTGCCGCCGCCCCCCTGCCCAAATCGCGCGCTAGCGCCTCGTTTCTGCCCCGACTTGACCGATTGCCCATGCCGGCCTGCCTCTGCGCACCAGCGCGAGGCCTGCGCCGTCCTGGTGGTGGACCCCGAGCTCGTCCAACCTGCCGATTTCGCCTATGGCCGACCGGACGTTGACAAGACCGTGTCCTGTGGTAACATTGTGTGTAGAAGATACCTCGGAAAAAGGGGTCCCGTTCAACCGTTTTTACCACGAATGGAGGACAACATGGGCGCCGTACTCAACCTAGGCCTGCTCTCACGAGGTCGACAGATGCGCGTCCTGCGCCATGCCCTGGCCCTGCGCCAGGTGGACCTCGCATCTATCGCACACGTCGATACCAAGGACGTGCGCCGGTGTGAGGCCGACTACTTTCAAGGCGTGTCGCAGACCATGATCGACCGCCTGGATGCCACACTCACCGCTGAGGCCGAGGCCCGAGGCCTGCTAGAGCGCGAGAGACAGCTCGAGCTCGCGCCCGAAGGACGCGAACGTTGACGGTGTACTGCCGGGACCTCGCAGACGTGGCGCGCCGGCTGGACCAGGCCGGCCTCGCCCATGACTTTGCCCCCGGCAAACACCAGATCAAGGCCTCGTGCCCTCTACCAGGGCACACGACGCCCGATGGGCACCTTTCAATCACCGACAAGGGCGACCGCTTCCTGATTCACTGCATCCCGGGCCCCCACAAGTCGCCTGAGATCCTCGCCGCCCTCGGTATCGCCGCCCTGAGCTACAGCCCCAACGGGCACACGCCGGCACCCAAGCGCAAAGGCAAACTCGATTGCACCTATCCGTACACCGACGAGACCGGGCACACCCTGTACCAGGTCGTGCGCCTGAAAGACCCCAAAGGCTTCTACCAGCGCCGCCCGGGGCCCGATGGATCGTGGATCAACAACCTGCAAGGCGTCCGCCTGGTCCTCTTCCGACTACAGGACGTGCTCGCCGCAAAGCGCGCCGGCCGCGTGATCTGCGTCACCGAGGGCGAGAAAGACGCCTACAACGTCGCCGCCCTGGGACTGAGCGCCACCACTAACGCGATGGGCGCTACCAAGTGGAAACCCGAATACACCGAGACACTCGCCGGCGCGGATGTGGTGATTCTGCCCGACAACGATACCGAGGGCGAGAAACACGCCCAGGTGGTGATCGCCGCGCTGCGCGGCAAGGCAGCGCGCCTGCGCCTGGTGCGACTGCCCGACCGCGCCGGGCAACATGTGAAGGACGTTAGCGACTGGATCGCCGCCGGCGGCACCAGGGGCGAGCTCGACGACATGATCGCCCAGGCCCCCCTGGTCGAGGCCTCGCCGCACACGTCGGACGACGGCGACCTGGACGCCGGCCTCGCCGGACTGCCCGAGTTCAGGCCGACCGATATGTGGAATGGCGAGTCACTCGTCCACCTGGCCGGCCGTGACCTGCGTTTTGACGTGAGCGAGCGCGCCGAATGGCTCGTCTGGACCGGCACCCACTGGCAATGGGACCCGGCCGGCTGTCTCGTCGAAGAGCGCGCCAAAGTTGTGGTCCGCGCCCTCTACCGCATGGCGAGCGAGGCCGACACGAAAGACGAGCGCGACAAGCTCGCATCCTGGGCGACCAAGAGCGAGGCCAGCGCCCGGGTCCGCGATATGGTCCACATGGCCCGCTCCGAACCTCAGATCCGCATCAACATGGCCGACCTGGACAAGGATCCGGACCTCTTCAACGTCCGAAACGGCACCATCGACCTGCGCACCGGCGAGCTCAGGCCTCACCGACGCGAGGACCTCATCACCAAGTGCGCGCCGGTTGACTACGACCCGGCGGCATCGTCCGACCTCTGGGATGAGTGCGTCGACGCGATCACCTGCGGCGACCGCGACCTACAGCACTACCTCGCAAAGGCCGTTGGCTACGCACTCACCGGGCACGCGCGCGAGGACCTCGTTTTCTTCCTCTACGGCAAAGGCCGCAACGGCAAGTCCACATTCATGGCGACCGTTGCCGCGATGATGGGCGAATACGCCGGCACGATTCATGCATCCGAGCTCGTCGAGGACCGAAAGCGCAATACCGGGCACCGCGACGCGATCGCAGCACTCGCCGGCAAGCGCCTGGTCATTGTTTCCGAGTGCCCCGAGCGCATGAAGCTGGACATGGGCACCCTCAAGTCTCTAACCGGCGGCGACCTAGTATCAGCCTCGCACAAGTATGGCCGTACCTTCGAGTTCAAGCCTCAGTTCACACCGTTTCTCTACGGCAACTCCAAGCCTCGCGTGGCCGAAACCGACGAGGGCACATGGCGACGGCTGCGCCTGATCAAGTTCCTGGCCCGATTCGAGCGCGGCAAGGGCGCGCGCGAAGGCCTGCGCGAAGAGCTCGCAGCGCATCACCTTGCCGCTGTCCTGCGATGGGCAGTCGCCGGCGCACAAGACTGGTACCGCGAAGGCCTACACGACGTGGAATCAGTCGCCCAGGCAACCGAAGAGTACCGCGACGAAGAGGACAACGTCGGGCGCTTCCTGCGTGAGTGTTGCGACCAGGACGTGAAGCTCCGCGCCATGAAGCTGGAATTGCACAACGCCTATTGCGAGTGGTGCAAGGCAGATGGTGAATCATGGGCAGGGTACAAGACATTCAATCAACGAATGGTTG
>CAYMSA010000121.1:0-4083 GCA_964392965.1 uncultured Coriobacteriaceae bacterium | reverse complement strand
CGACTGGATTAGGATCGTGTTCGGTGGGTATACTAGGGGTGTCCCGAGAGGTCGAACCGGGCGAACCGCGAAAGGTAGCGTACCAGCTGCTGTTGGCGGGAGTGGATGCAAGGGGCGAGCGTGAGCAGACCCGAAGCGGAAGCGACCAAAGACATGAAAAGGGAAGCTGCAGAGTAACGGAACGCAGGCAAGGTTTCTCGGGACACTCCTATTCCCGGTGAGCCCGCACGGGCTCACCGCCTCATTTCCACGTACCCTTGCTCTCTCCCTGTCCTCGCGCCGCGCTACACTGATGTCTGGCCCGCGGTGTGGAGAGGGGTGCCCGATGAGTCATAGCCGTCTCGCGGTGATCGACAGCGAACTGGTGTGGCGCATCGAATCGACGGTGGCAGAGGACGTGCGGCTCGGGGTCGTCGAGGCGTGCGATCATTCGCGGTGTCCCGAATCGACATTCATCCGCATCGCCGGGGGCGTGGCTGCCTTTCGTGGACAGAACAGCCTCCTGAACGGCGCCATCGGTCTTGGGTTAGGTGGTCCGGTCGAGGCCGAAGAGGTCGCGATGCTCGTGGACTTCTTCGAGAGCCGGGGACTTCCGGCGCACATAGACGTCTGCCCGTATGCAGACGACTCGCTTCTGCTCTGGCTCGCGCACTTCGGCTTCGTCGTGACGGGGTTCGAGATGGTTCTCGCACAGCCACTGGCAGACGGACGGCTACGCCGGCGCCCCAGAAGGCCGGATGCCAGGCAGGGACGCGATGGCGGGGTGCGTGTTCGGACGGCCACCTCCGATGAAGAGCGAGACACCTGGGCGACCCTGGTTGCCGCGGGGTTCTCGGGTGGCACGCCGACCGACCTCGACATCGAGTGTGCACGCGCACTTGCAGGGCGACCGGGTACCGTGCACTTCATCGGGTACCTCAACGAAGAACCGGCGGGCGCCGGTCTTATGCGAGTGAGCGACGGTGTGGCGTTTCTCGCGGCCGATGCGACACGGCCTGCCCATCGTCGCAGGGGAGTGCAGCAAGCGCTGCTTGCGGCGAGGGTGTCTGCGGCCCGGGAGGCGGGGTGCGATCTTGCGGTGATCGAGGCCGCGCCCGGCGGAGTCTCGATGCGGAACCAGCAGCGTGCCGGGTTCATGACGATGTACACCCGGGTCTCATTCGAGCGGCCGATGGGCGGGGTGAGGCCGGATCCATTGGCCGGGGCGGGGCAGGCTCCGCCGCCGGGAGACGGGGACGTGGACCCCGCAGTAGACCCGGTCGAGAATGCCCCGTGATGGCATAGCGGAAGGATGGTAGGAAATGGAAACACCCAAAGAGGGACAGCGCGTCACGATCGAGATCGTCGAGATCCAGGGAGCCGGCGAGTGCTCCATCGGCCATGCGGTGGGAGATGCATGGGTGGTCGATTCGGCGCTTGTCCCCGAAGGCATCTGCGGCTGGGCCTACGCGGCCATGTTGCCGTTCCTGCAACCCCTGCGCTTCGGCGGGTCGTTCCCGTGGGAAGCCGCAGGTGAGGCGCTCGTGTGTTGTCCCGATCCGGCCAATCCCGTCGTCTTCCGGCTGCGCGTGGAACACGACTGACGCCCCGATCCGGAACGATCACACCACTCCGAAGCCCTCCCACAGCGGCGTCGAGAGGTAGCGCTCGCCGGTCGATGGGGCGACGGTCACGATGGTCGTCCCCGCGAGCTCAGGCAACGCGGCGAGTCTGAGTGCCGCCACGACGTTCGCCCCGCTCGAGATTCCCACGAGCAGGCCCTCCTCGGCGGCCAGACGGCGCGCCATCGCGATAGCCTCTGCTGTGGTCACGTGCTCGACGCCGTGGAGGATCTCGAGGTCGAGAAGCGACGGCAGGAAGTTGGCCCCGATGCCCTGGATGCCGTGCGGTGAGGGCGTGAGCGGGTCGCCCGCGAGGGTCTGCGCGATGAGGGGTGACTCGGCGGGCTCGACGGCGACGATTCTGGCCGGGGGACTCATCTGGTGGAGATAGTGTCCCACGCCGGTGATGGTGCCGCCTGTCCCGACACCCGCGACGAACGCGCCGAGCGCGTCAGAGCCCAGTGCAGCGACGATCTCGGGTCCCGTGGTCGTATGATGGGCCCGGGCGTTGGCCGGGTTCTCGAACTGGCCGGGCATGAAGGCGTCGGGAGTCCTTCCGACGATCTCGTGAGCTTCCTCGACGGCGCCCGCCATGCCCCGGTCGGCCGGCGTGAGCACGAGCTCGGCACCGAAGGCGGCCAGCAGCGCACGACGCTCCCACGACATGCTCTCGGGCATTGTCAGGACCACCCGGTAGCCGCGCGCGGCACCGATCATCGCCAGAGCCACGCCGGTGTTTCCCGAGGTGGGCTCGATGAGCGCCGAGGTGCCGGGTACGATCAGCCCGCGCTGCTCGGCGTCCTCGATCATCGCCCGGGCAGCCCGGTCCTTGATCGAGCTTCCCGGGTTGCATGACTCGAGCTTCACGGCCACGGTGGCCCCGAGTCCGCTTGCGAGTCTGTTGAGACGGATGAGTGGCGTGCCGCCGATGGCGTCGGTGACGGACTCGTCCATCGTGAACCGGTTGCTCATGAGGCCACCCTTCTCCAGCGGGCTGCGTCGCTCATCACATCGCCCCCTCGGGCGGTACGTACCCGCCTCCGACGACCCTGTCACCCCGGTAGAGCACGACCGACTGCCCCGGAGCCAGAGGGAGGACCGGTGTCGCGAATGCGACATCGAGCGCGGGGAGCGCGGGCGTCGCGGTCGCAGCCACGAGCGCCCCGCGGTAGCGCGTGCGCGCATCGACGCATGCGGGGCCCTCCAGTCGCCAGACGGCGTCACGCAGGCGGACATGTGTGCATGACGGCGCCCCGGCGGTGGGCTCCACGACGAGCGTCTTCGCGACCGGGTCGATGCGCACCACGCGGTACGGTCCTTCCGGACCGTTCAGGCCGAGACCCCTGCGCTGGCCGACCGTGTACCGTGCGATGCCACGGTGGTGGCCGAGCACGCGTCCCGTCAGGTCGACGACCGGACCCGGCTCGAGCGCGTCGGGGCGTCGCGCGCCGACGAGCTCGATATGGTCGCGCGTGAAGCACACCTCCTGGCTCTCGGCGCGCTTCGCCGAGACGAGTCCCCGGCTCGCGGCTTCGGCTCTGACCTCTGCCTTGCTGAGTGCGCCGATCGGGAACTCGAGTACTGCGAGTACCGACGGAGGGACCCGGTAGAGGAAGTACGACTGGTCCTTCTCGGTGTCGAGTCCGCGCAGGAGCCACGTGGTGTCACCTTCGCGTTCGAGGCGCGCGTAGTGACCGGTGGCGACACGCTGTGCGCCCATGGCGAGCAGGCGTTCGACGAAGAGGCCGAACTTGATGTGCTCGTTGCAGATGATGCATGGGTTGGGCGTGAGTCCCGAGGCGTATGCGTCGCAGAACGGAGTGACCACCGCCCCATCGAACTCGGCGGACAGGTCGATGACGACGTGCTCGATGCCGAGATGATCGCACGCGGTGCGGGCCGAAGCGACGTCTTCGGCAGCGGTCGACGAGTCACTCGTGAGGAGCATCGTGGCGCCGAAGACCGGGCGTCCCGCCTCCACAAGCAGGGACGCCGCAAGCGTCGAGTCGACGCCACCGCTCATGGCGACGGCCGTCGTGCCCTCCGCCCGGGCGCTTCGAGTGCTCGTGTCGTGTGTCACGATCGATCGTCACGCCCCTCGGTCACGAGTTGAGTGCGCGGAGGCGCTCGATGGCGGCGGGAAGCACTTCGAGCAGCCGGCCGGCGTCCTGCGAGGTCGTGAAGCGGCCGACGCTGATGCGGATCGAGCCGAAGGCATCGCTGGCGGGCACGCCTATCGCTGTGAGCACGTGGCTCGGTTCGAGCGATCCCGAGTGGCACGCCGAGCCGCTTGAGACGGCGATGCCTGCCGCGTCGAGATGAAGCAGGAGCGATTCGCTCTCGACACCCGGGATGGTGAGGTTCGCGACGTGAGGCAGGCGCACCGGGGCGTCGGCTGCGGTGAGTCGCGCGCCTGGCACGACGTCGAGCACGCCGGAGACGATCCGGTCGAGGAGGGCGCTCAGACGCGGGGTCTCGTCGG
>CAYMSA010000120.1:0-4112 GCA_964392965.1 uncultured Coriobacteriaceae bacterium | reverse complement strand
AGGGCGCCGTAGGCGGCCAGCACGAGGAGCAGCGTGTTGCTGTTGGCGACGCCGGTCATGAGGAGCTCACGCGTGCCGAGCCGGTACTCGAAGTCGGGTGGGGGCGGGGGAGCGGCCGCCGAGGTGACCCCGGCTGGCCAGGGCGCGTCCGTTGTCGGGGCGACTCCCGCCGGCCCGGTCCCGTCGGTCGCGCGGGCGGCTCCCGCCTGCCATGGCTCCTCGGCGGTCGCCGCCCCTCCGGGCGTACCGGCCGCAGCTGTCACGAGCCGCTGCTGGCGCGCGTAGAGCTCGGCGCGCAGGGCCTGCGCCTGCGGGAGCACGAGCGCGGGGATCTCGGCCTCGGCTTTTGGACCGCCGCCGGCGGTCTCCACCTGCAGTGTCACGACGCCGAGGATGCGGTCCACGATCTTCGCGCTGTGATCGACCGCGTGGATGCGGCCGTAGGGGATGTCGGTCTCGCGGCGCACGATGGCGCCCCGCTGGATGCGCAGCCCGTCGGACAGGAGCTCCCACGAGAACCGGCGGTACGAGACGACAGCGTGCACGATGACGCCTGCGAGCAGCAGCACGACGCCCGCGGTCACGAGAGTGCTGCCGACGGCCGGTCCGCCGTCCTGCACGCCGAGTACGGCAAGGCCGAGGAAGGCCGGCAGCCACTGCCGTATCGACCGCACGGCCGTGAGCGGCACGTAGGCCACGTGCACGCGGTGCGGCCCGGGCTCGATGGCCTGCGGCGGCGGGAAAGCTCCGGGCTGGCGGGTCGTCTCAGACATCTTCCTGCGCGATTCTCGCGAGCAGCGCCACGCGGTCGCGGAGTCGCTCGGCCTCCTCCACCGAGAGACCCGGTATCTCCTCGGGTCCGGCGGCGGTGGCCACGGTGACCGAGGCGAGCCCCCACGCGCGCATGAGCGGTCCGCGCGTGCTGCTCACGTTCTGGACGCGGACGAGCGGGATGAGCGTGCGGGTGTGGACGATGATGCCCTTGAGGATGTCGACCTCGGTGTCCGTGACCTCGTAGCGCCACCGCAGGTAGCGCACGCGCGGCACGACCACCACGAGCGCCACCACGAGCAACGCCGAGAGGACCACGGCGCCGATGAGCCACGGCACGCCTCCGCCGTCGGACACCAGCACGGCCGCGGCGATGCCGCCGCCGATGAGGATGAGCGCGAGTGGCGCCGTCCAGATCGCGGCGCCCGCGCGCCACGCTTTCACCACCCGCGGGTCGAGCCGCTCGCCCGGTGTCTCTCTCACGCTTTCCGCCCCCATCCGTCCGCGATTCCTGGCGCTTGGCCGCTCCCGCGACTATCCTGCTCCCATGGACGATATCACCCTCATCGCGCGGGCTACAGTCCTCGAGCGCAGCATGTTCTCCCCGGATTCGCCGGTCCTCGCGCTCGTGAGCGGCGGCTCGGACTCGGTGGCTCTGCTCCGCCTGCTCGCCGACGGCGCACTCGGCTCCACCGGGCCGCTCTCGGTGCTGCACGTGAACCACCGGCTGCGTGGCGAGGACGCCGACGCTGACGCCGCGTTCGTGTCCGCGCTCGCCGGGGAGCTCGGCGTGCCCTGCGAGGTCGTGCGCTTCGACGTGGCCGCCTACGCCGACGCCGAGGGCCTCAACCTCGAAGACGCCGGCCGCCGCGTGCGCTACCGCTTCGCCGACGAGATCCTCGACGCCGCCTGCGAGCGGGCCGGTGTGCTGCCCGGGGTCGGCCGCATCGCCGTGGCGCACAGCCGGGACGACCGCGTCGAGACCTTCTTCATGCGCGCCATCACGGGCTCGGGAGCCGCCGGGCTCGCCTCGATCCCGTACGTCCGGGGCCGCGTCGTCCGCCCGCTCCTCGACTGCGACCGCGCGGCCATCCGCGCGTGGCTCGGCGCGCTCGGCCAGCCGTGGCGCGAGGATGCCACCAACGACGACACCACGCGCCTGCGCGCCCTCGTGCGTGCCGAGATCGTGCCCGTGGCCGAGCGCGTGAACCCGGCGTTTCGCGAGACGCTCTGCCGCTCGATCGACCTGCTGGCCGACGACGATGCGCTCCTCACCCGGATGGCACTCGGGCACGTGGCCGCTCTCGCCGAGGTCGCTGCGGGCGAGCGCGTGGCGTTCGACTGCGAATCGCTGCTCGCGCTCGGTCGTCCGATGGCGCGCCGCACGCTGCGCGCGGCGCTCGGGCTTGCCTTCCCGGACGCCACCCGCATCGAGGCGTCACACATCGAGGCGCTCGTGGCGGGATGCGAGCAGCCGGGATTCGCCCGCGACCTGCCCTGGGGACTGCGAGCCGAGCGCCAGTACGGTAAACTGGTTGTCTTGCGTTCAGGCCTCGAGTCGCCGACGGTGACACCCTCGGTGCTGCCGCTTCCGGGGGGTGTCGATCTGGGGCATGCGGGCGTGATGAGCGCGGAGGCCGCACAGGCCGATGACACGTCGGGGAATTCGCGCTCGGTCGTGGTGGACATCGGTGACGCGCGGACGTTCGTGGTCGATGCGGTACGGCCCGGTGACCGCATGCGTCCCCTCGGCATGGAGGGCTCGCGCAAGCTGTCGGACCTGCTGGTCGATGCGAAGGTGCCGCGCCGTGAGCGTCAGGCGACGCCCGTCGTGCGTGACGGTGACCGCATCGTGTGGCTCGCGGGTGTGCGGATGAGTGACGAGTACCGGGTCCGTCCCGGAACACGACGGGCGGTGCGACTGACCTGGCACCCGTCCGGGGTATAGGTTGACATCTAAGAGAAGCCGGAAGGATGGCTGGTCGCCGATGGAACTCAACGAGAACATCTCGCGGATGATCCTCTCCGAGGATGAGATCAAGTCGCGGGTGCGTGAGCTCGGCGACGAGATATTCCGCGACTACCAGGGCCGTCCGCTGCTCCTCGTCGGCGTTCTGCGCGGAGCGGCGATCTTCGTGGCCGACCTCGCGCGGGCCATCCCCGGCCGTGTCGAGATGGACTTCATGGCTGTTTCCAGCTACGGCTCGACAACGAAGTCGTCGGGTGTGGTCCGTATCCTCAAGGACCTCGATGAAGATATCGATGGACGTGATGTGCTCGTGATCGAGGACATCCTCGACACGGGACTCACGCTGAAGTATCTGCTTCGCAACCTCGCCTCGCGCAAGCCGGCGAGCCTGGAAGTGGTGACCCTTCTGCAGAAGGAAGGCAAGCAGCAGGTGCCGATCGACTGCAAGTACGTCGGGTTTTCCATCCCCGACGAGTTCGTCGTTGGGTATGGACTGGACTATGCCGAACGTTTCAGGAACCTCCCGTACATCGGCATCCTCAAGCCCTCGGTCTACGCTGACTGATGGCAGACAAGGAGCGAAAAGGCGTGAATCGCAATCTCAGGACAGCGCTGCTGTACCTCTTCTTCGTGGTGCTCGGACTCTTCTTCCTCGCCAACACCCTGCGGCCGATGGACACCGTCGACACACTCGACAGCTCGGCGTTCATCTCGGCGCTCGAGGATGATCGGGTCGTCTCGGCCGAGGTGCTCGTCAAGAGCTTCAAGGTGCAGGGCGACTACTACCCCGACGCCGCGGCCAAGACGGCCGAGGAGGCGAAGGCGTACACCTCCACGTACCTCGACAGCACCCAGCTCACCGGGATTCTCGAGAAGCACCCGCCCCTCGAGGGCTACAACGTCAATCCCGAGGACACGTCGATCTGGCTGTCACTGCTGACGTCGTTCGTGCCGATCATCCTCATCGTGGTCGTCATGTTCTGGCTGCTCAATCAGATGCAAGGCGGCAACAGCAAGGTGATGTCGTTCGGGAAGTCGCGCGCGAAGCGCATCACGCCCGATCAGCCCCGCACCACGTTCAAGGACGTGGCCGGCGCCGATGAGGCCGTGGAGGAACTCGAGGAGATCAAGGACTTCCTCGCGAACCCGGGCAAGTTCCAGGCGCTCGGGGCCAAGATCCCCAAGGGCGTCATGCTCGTGGGCCCTCCGGGTACCGGTAAGACGCTGCTTGCCCGTGCCGTCGCAGGAGAGGCGGGCGTGCCGTTCTTCACGATCGCAGGCTCGGACTTCGTCGAGATGTTCGTCGGCGTCGGTGCGAGCCGCGTGCGCGACCTCTTCGAGCAGGCCAAGGCCGCGAGCCCCTGCATCGTCT
>CAYMSA010000119.1:0-4317 GCA_964392965.1 uncultured Coriobacteriaceae bacterium | reverse complement strand
TGACCATCACATTTGGTCGGCAGGCCGGTGCCTTCGCATCCACGCTTGCCCTCACAGCACTTGGGCTCGCCGTTGCTGGGCCCGCCACCGCGGCCGACGCTGAGACCGACCGCATCGGCGGCAGCGACCGCTACGCCACCTCCGCCCTCATCTCCAAGGAGACCTTCGCGGCCGGCGTCGACGTGGCCTACCTCGCCAGCGGCGTGAACTACCCCGACGCACTTGCGGGCGGCGCCGTTGCCGGTCACCAGGGCGCCCCGGTGCTCCTCACCAAGCCTGACGCGATCCCCGCGGTCATCGCGGCTGAGCTGGAACGCCTCAACCCGGGAAAGATCGTCATCCTCGGCGGACTGTCCGCCGTCGACGCCTCCGTCGCGACGGAAGCCGATGTCTACACCGACGGCACTGTCGTGCGCGTCGCGGGCGACAACCGCTATGACACCGCCGGGGACCTGGCCGTGGCCAACTTCGCTGAAGGAGTCGGCACTGTCTTCATTGCCTCCGGTGAGAACTTCCCGGACGCGCTCGGTGGCGCTGCTGCTGCAGCGGAACTCGGCGGCCCCGTGCTGCTGACCAAGGCCAACGCCGTTCCGGCTGAGACCGAGAACGCACTCCTCAAGCTCAACCCGGGCAAGATCGTTGTGCTCGGCGGTGAGACTGCTGTCTCCGAGGACGTGTACGAGGAGCTCGGTGCAGAAGACCGCCTCGAGGGCCTCGACCGTTACGCCACCTCGGCCGCAATCTCGGCTGACACCTTCGATTCCGCTACCACGGTCTACATTGCCAATGGGCAAGCCTTCCCGGACGCGCTCTCCGGCGCCCCGGCGGCGGCGAGCGACGGCGCGCCGATCCTGCTCGTGAAGTCGGACTCCGTCAGCCAGGCCGTGTGCGACGAGGTCAACCGCCTCCAGCCCACCACGGTCGTGGCCCTCGGCGGGAAGACCGCCATCTCCGACGCGGTTCTCAAGACCGTCTCTGAGACGTGCCTCGATGCTGCGAGCATCAACGCGTCGGTCACCAATGCGGTGACCGAGACCGAGGACGAGGTCAACTTCAACGAAGGTGACGAGGTCACCTACACAGTGACCGTGACCAACACCTCCGCCGTGACTCTCTCGGACGTCGCGGTGACCGGAACTGTCGGGTCGGCCTTCGAGCTTCCCGAGGCCACCACCGAGAACGTGTTGGCTCCTGGAGCTTCGCTCACTTTCACTGCCACCTACACCATCACCGCTGAAGACATGGACGAGTCGATTGTGACCAACACCATCACCGCCACCGGCACGGCGCCGGACTCCACAGTGGTCTCCAAGGCTGTCGCGAGCAGCTGGAACCCCGCCGAGGGCTGACGCCTAAACCAAAGACGGGGGCCCGTTCCCACCGCACCAGCGGTGGGAACGGGCCCTGTCCATTTCCGCGACGCCCGTCTGGAAGCCTTCTCAGCTGGCTTCCTCCACGGGTGAGGGCGGCGGGTCGATCGTGTAGGTGGGGCTTGGCTTCGGCGGCACAGGAACGACGATGGACGGACAACCGGCAGCGACGTGGTGCAGCACCACGTCCGAAACGGCTCTGGGGCCACCGAGGGCGACGACGGTGTCAGGTCCGAGGCGCTTCACCTCCGAGCACACCTCGGCGCTCACCGAGTCCTGTGTGACCAGCAGGATGGGGGCCGAGTTCGCCGCCGCCAGGGGAGCACCCGAAAGGGCGTCTGGGAAGGACTGTCCGCTCGCGAGATACACCACGCCAGCGGAGGCGAAGGTGTCCGCCGAGATGGCGGCGGAGGTGGCATACCGATCGGTCCCCGCGAGGCGGGACACGGAGGCATAGTCCAGCGCTGCAGTCGCCACAGCTTCCGTGACGGCGGCGGTTCCACCCAGCACGATGACCCTCTCCGGCTCGAGTATCTCCAACTGTTGGGCTGTCTCCTCCGACAGCCCTTCAGGCCTTGTGAGCAGCACCGGTCCACTGGTGTATCCGGCAGCAGCCGCTCCTGCGAGCGCGTCCGGGAAATCCAAACCGGACGCGAGGTAAGCCACGGGGACGCCGGGATCGAAGGCCCAGTCCGCGATGAGCGCCGCGGTCTCGTAGCGGTTCTCCCCGCCCCATCGCTCCACCGCGTCGCTGTATCCTTCGGCCTCCTCAGCCACCTCAGCTGAGACGGCGGTCTCGCCACCCAGGATCACGATCACCGAGGGGTCAAGTCGCGCGAGCTCCGCCGTGACCATGTCCGGGATCGAGGTCGGCCTCACGAGGAGCACCGGTGCACCCAGGGTGCCTCCCGCGGCTCCTCCGGCGAGGGCATCGGGGAAGTCCTCCCCGCTTCCGAGGAACACGGTGTCCGCCCCCTCGGGGAAGCCCTCTTGTGAGATCAGGACCGAGGTCTCGTACCGATCGGATCCGCCGATCCGGTCCGACGACGCCGCTGACGTCGGCCCCGCCAGAACAGCACCAAGAAGTCCGACTGTCAACGCTGACGCCAGGATCGATCGCTTCCACTTCATGCTTCTCCACTCGCCTTCCCGTGAGTGTCCGTGAGCGCCTCGAGTCGCTCCTGGAGATGCTCATAGATCGTAGGGCGAGCGTACGGCAGGCTCGCGAGCACGGCAGCGGGTTCAGCGTGGGCGGGGCCAAGGTCACCCCACAAACACGCGAGAACCCCCCCGCCGTGGTGGCGGGGGGGTTTTCGTGTCTAGCGAGCTACCAGTTTCCTAGTGGACTCTCAGGTGGTGATCAGAGGATCTCGGGGTCGATGGCGAACTTCGCCTCGAGGAGGTCAGCGATCGCGTCGGTCACGGCGAGCCGGAGCGAGTCCGGGCCACCGAAGGTGATGACTGCGTCGCCGTTGGCCACGTTGGCCTCGATGTAGTCGGCCGTCACGGGGGTCAGCGAGGTGGCCCGGGTGAGCAGGAGCGGTCCGTCGAGGTTGGCGATGAAGCCAGAGGCGACGAGTGCGTCAGCGAAGCCCTCACCGGAAACGACGGCGAAGAAGTCGACGTCCTGGCCCTTGAAGACCTCAGTAGCCGTAATCGTGGCGGTCTCGTACCGGTCCGCGCCCACATAGGAGTCGGCGAGCCGAATGTCGAAGTCAGCCGCGGCAGTTGCCGACGGCCCACCGACGGCGAAGATCTCGGACGTGTTGATGTCCCAAATCTCGTCCAGGACCCAGGTCTCGAGGTCGATCAGGAAGTCCTCGGTGAAGCCACGGGAGTCAAGGACGGTGCCCTTGGTAAGGAGAACGACGCCGTCGTTGTTGGCGGCAGCCGCACCGGCCGCGAGAGCGTCCGGGAAGTTGACACCAGTGGTGAGGTAGACGTTCACGTCGTTGCCGTCAGCGCCGGACTCGAGGCCGTAGTGGTTGATCGTCTGCTTGGCGATCTCCACGGCGGTCTGGTAACGGTCGATACCCTGGTAGCGGGCGACGACGTCGACGTTCGCGATGGCCTCAATCGCGTTCTCGACATCGTGCGAGAGAGCGTTGGTGCCACCCAGCAGGTGCACGGTCACGAGATTCTCGTGGCCCTCAGCTTCGACATCGTTAGGAACAAGGGCAGCGAGACGCGCGATCTCTGCCTTGACGTCAGCGTTCAGAGCATCGGTCGGGTTCAGCAGGATCGGGGCGTCGAGGACGTCAGCCATCGGAGCAGCCGCGAGTGCGTCCGAGTACTCGTCCGCACGGGCAACGATGATGTCCATCTTGCTCCACGTGGTGTCAACGTCTTCGACAACCTCACAACGGACCATGGTGACCCAGCCAGTCCCGTTCCAGAAGCCGAACTCCATGCCTTCCCACTCGCCGCCTTCGACGAAGCCGATGGCGCCGTAGCCTTCAAGTTCCATCATCCGGCCGTTGGTACGGAAGATTTCGCCGTTGAACCAGCCGATGCCGAAGCCAGCGTCGGTCCAGTCGCCCCAGGTGTAGCCTGCGTAGGTCCCGCCCAGAGTGATCCCACCGAAGTACGCGGACTCACCAGCCTCGAGACCCTCGGCAGCGGGCGTGCCATCCGGCCAGACTCCATCGATGGAGCACTCCCAGACCAGGTTCGTCGTCGTCGTGCTCTGACCCCAGTCATTGCGCGACTGCGACGCCTCGATGGCGGTGAGGATGCGTGTGGAGTCGGCGATGCGGTAGATGCCCGCCGACATGACCTCTTCGTCCGGGACGGCCACAAAGCCGTCATCGGTGTCAATAGATGCCGCAAATGCGGACGGTGCGAGGGTCAGCGACAGTGCCCCCGCTGCGAGCGTGGCAACAATGCCACGCTGGGTTTTCATGCTCATCAGAGCGGACCTCCTCGGTCAGTTTATGGATACCCATTG
>CAYMSA010000118.1:2150-4320 GCA_964392965.1 uncultured Coriobacteriaceae bacterium | reverse complement strand
CTACGAATGGAACGACCAAGGTGGCGTGATCCACTGGACGCATCATGATCCGCTCGGCGAGCATGAGCCGGGATGGCTGAAGCATGACGGGATCGTGTACGAGTAAGTGCGAGTGCACCTAGATGAGACGAGGTGGCCCGTGGCTGAACTGACCGACATGCCCAACATCGGCCGGGTGCTGGCGTCGAACCTCCGGAAGGCCGGCATCGAGACTCCGGACGAGCTGCTCGTCGTGGGTAGCCGAGAGGCCTTCATGCGCATTCGCGTCTCGGTCGACCCGAGGGCATGCCTGCACATGCTGTACGGACTCGAGGGGGCGGTCCAGGGCATCCCTGACTCGCGTCTGGCGCCCGAGACCAAGGAGTCGCTGAATGCGTTCTTCCGCGACCTGGAGCGTGGTGCGAGTGCCTGATGCGGGGCGTCAGTGGATCCCAAGACGCCGCCCGTCACCGATCGCCCTGCTTCTTGCCTTCGGCTTCCTCGCGGCACTTGCCGTCCTCGCCGCAGTCGGGCGACTTCTCGTGGCGGTCCCCGCAGGGTATGCGCTCGCAAGTATCGTGCTCTTCGCGCTCTACGCGAGGGACAAGCGCGCTGCCCGCTCGGGTAGGAGGCGAATTCCGGAGGCCACACTCCACCTGCTTGCGTTCGCGGGTGGATGGCCGGGCGCCCTGGTCGCACAGACGACGCTGCGACACAAGACGAGGAAGCAGCCGTTCGGTGCCGTGTTCGTCGTGACCGTGCTGCTGAACTGCGTCTTGCTCGCTTCGCTCGGCGTCGCGCTCGGTTCGTTCCGGTGACGCCGTTCGCGGAGTACATGCGCGTCGTATGATGCGGGGAGCGTGTGGTCGCGGGGCGCTGTCGTAGCGGACTGCCTTTGCGGGGAGAACCGAATGGACGAGCCACAGCGTCTCACCGACAGGATGCGACAGCCGACGGCTGAATCCGTTGCGACCTTCATGGGCACGTTTGAGCGCGAGAAGGCCAAGGCGGTCCTGCCCGACCTTGCGTTGCATGCGCGGGATGACTATGTGAACGCCACGACCTACCATGACGGGCGATGGGTTCTCATCGACGTCGACAGTGATGCCGCGCTCGACGACGTGAAGCGGCTGCTGCTGACCAAGCGCCGGCCATCTGGCGGACGACGGAGGGAGACGTGATGGCGACGGAGTCCGTGGAACGGATGTGGTCCGCGTTCTGCGCGGCCCGGCCCGAGATGGCCTGCCCGCAGGCCGCGTACACTTCGTGGCACTTCTGCGACAACCAGCCGAGTGCCGACGAGTTGGCCGATCTCGTGCTCGCGGGCACGAAGCGCGCCACGGCCGGGGCGCTGTGGGCCTACGAACTCGAAGGCGAGCCGGTGCCGAAGGCCGGCGACTTCAGCGTGATCACCGACTGGTCGGGCGAGGCGCGTTGCGTGATCCGCACGACGGCCGTGGAGGTCGTCCCCTTGGGCCGTGTGACCGCCGAGTTCGCCGCCACGGAGGGCGAGGGCGATGGTTCGCTCGCGTACTGGATGGCCGTGCACCGCGAGGCGTTCGCGCGCGAACTCGAGCCGCATGGACTCGCGGTCAGCGATGACATGCCGGTCGTGTGCGAGCGGTTCGAGGTCGTCTTCAGGTGAGCGTGACGGGCCGGAATCCGAGTGACGATCACTTCGAAGGAGCACCCATGCGACCGTTCATCCGTGAGGTGGTGCCCGCCGATGCCGAGGCACTGCGGGAGTACGCCGAGCGCCTCTTCGCCGAGGAGCTCCCCGGGCTGTGGCGCCGACCGGCGCCGACGCTCGAGGAGGAGCGTGAGTTCATCGCGAGCTACGGTTCGGGCTCTCTCCTGGCGGCCGCCCTGCTCGGCAGATCGGTCGTCGGTCTCGCCGGCATCCTCAGACGCCCGATGCCGCAGGAGGCGCACGTCGGCACCGTGGGTATCTCGGTGGCATGCGAGCACCGCGGGCGCGGCGTCGGCAGTGCCCTTCTCGAGTACCTGATCACGCACGCGCCGGCGCGCGGCATGACGCGCATCGAGATCGAGGCCTTCGCCAACAACCCTCGCGCTGTCGCGCTCTACGAGCGCATGGGATTCGAGCGCGAAGGGGTGCGCCGCGGCGCCGTCACGGTGGGAGGCGAGTACGTCGACGTCATCTGTCTCGGCCGCGGGCCCGATGTTCCGC
>CAYMSA010000118.1:0-2050 GCA_964392965.1 uncultured Coriobacteriaceae bacterium | reverse complement strand
GTCTCGACGGCGTCGTGCTCCGCCCCGGCGAACGGCTGTCGTTCTGGCGGCTCGTCGGGGCTCCTTCACGGAGACGTGGATTCGTCGAAGGGCTGGTCCTCGATCACGGGCGCCTCACAACGGGTGTGGGCGGGGGCCTCTGCCAGATGACGAACCTCCTCTTCTGGATGACGCTGCACACGCCGCTCGAGGTCGTCGAGCGATGGCGTCACAGTTACGACGTGTTCCCCGACGCAGGTCGGACACAGCCGTTCGGCAGCGGCGCGACCTGCGCCTGGCCGTCGCTCGACCTCCAGATCGCCAATCCAACCGGGTACGCCTATCGTCTCTCGGTGCGCGTAGGTGAGACACACCTGCATGGCGAGTGGACGTGCGACAGTGCGCCACGAGAGACGTTCGCCATCGAGGAACGCGGGCACCGCATCACGCACGAGGGACCGCGCACGTATGTGCGACACAACGAGCTGTGGCAGCGCCGAACGGATCTCGGAACGGGGGCGACGAGCGAGCGGCTTGTCGCTGTCAATCACGCGCTGCTCATGTACGCGCCGTTCCTGGAAGGGTAGGTCAGCCGTCATCTGAGGTGAACCGCGAAGTCACTGCTCCAATGTAGCGTCCGCGATACCGGCGCATCTGCCATGATCTGGCCGGTGCTTGCAGTTGCGCTGTTCGGCGGCGCCATCTGCTCCAGTGTGAGAGGAGCATGCGTTCGCGACCATGGGTAGACTCGAAGCAGGTGTCAGTGGGCGGGGACCGGGCATCACGCCCGAAGACGGATGAGCGACTTGCAGGAGTGACCATGATGGCGGAGCTCAAGACCAGGCCGACCGGGCAGAGTGTGGAGTCGTTCATCGCGAGTTCGTGTGGAGAAGGCCGGGAGCCGGACTGTCGTCGCCTGAGGGAGATCATGGCCGGGGTGACGGGAGCCGAGTCCGTCATGTGGGGTTCGAGCATCGTCGGCTTCGGGAGCTATCACTACCGTTACGCCAGTGGCCGCGAAGGGGACTGGTTCCTGGTCGGGTTCGCCCCGCGGAAGCAAGACCTCACCATATACATCATGGCAGGGTTCGAGAAGTACGAGGAGCTGCTCGCTCGCCTCGGCAGATTCAGGACAGGCAAGGGCTGCCTGTATGTCAAGCGTCTCGCGGACGTCGATGAGGGCGTTCTCGAGGAACTCATTGCGGCTTCGGTCGCCTACCTCCGGGAGCAGGAGCGTACCCTGGAGCCTCAGGGGTGATCATCGAGTCGGGCAAGGTCGGTGTAGCCCCGGATAGGTCGCTGCACCAAGAGAGGACAGGAGGCGGTCACCATGTGGGCGAGCATCACGTTCGTGGCGGGTTTCGTCTTCGCCGTGCTGGTCGTGCGCGCTGCGCGTCGGCGTGGCGATTCGACCTCAAGGCCGTCGCGCCCGACGGTCCTCGGCTGGCTGACTCTGGTTCTCGGTCTGGTCGCTCTCGTCTCCTTCGGCCTGGGGGCGGGCGGCGGCAGAGGAGGTGCCCTGTACCTGGCGTCGATCGCATCGGCCACGGCTGCGGTCGTGATCGGCATCGGTGCGATAGCTGGGCGCGATCGTCAGTGGCCGACGTGGGTGGGGCTTGTGGCGGGTGCGATTCCTGCTCTCGGATGGACAGCTTTCGCGATCGGGAACACGCTGGGTTCCGGCCGGTGAACGCATGATGAGGTGGTCTGGATGAAGACTCCGGGAGTGGTCCCGAAAGGTCAGTCCCAGAAGGGCTCGCGGGCGGTCCCGAACAGTCGGGTCGGGTGGTGGGCTCTGGCGTTGAGCATCGTAGGACTCGGCTCGTGGGTGGTTCTGCCGATCATCACCGGTCTGTTCCGTGAGACCTGTCCGGTGACGAACACCGTCGTGATGCCCGTTATCGGCATGGTGCTGTTGGATGCTGCTGCTGTCTTCAACGTGCTGTGTGTCTTCCGCTGGAAGGAACGCTCGGTCCTCAACATCGTCGCGCTCGTCCTCACGATTCCAACGGCCCTGCTCATCTCCCTGATCGTCATCGGCGAGGGCCTCGCCGGAGTGTAGGGCCGCATG
>CAYMSA010000117.1:0-4395 GCA_964392965.1 uncultured Coriobacteriaceae bacterium | reverse complement strand
GCGCCGTTCGACAACTCGGCCATGGACGGCTACGCGGTCATCGCGGCCGACCTCGAAGGGGCGACGCCCGAGACGCCCGTCGTCCTACGGGTGCTCGATCACATAACCGCCGGAGCCGTCTCGACGCGGACGATCGAGCGGGGGACCGCCTCACGGATCATGACGGGCGCTCCGCTTCCTCCGGGAGCCGACGCCGTCGTGCGCATCGAGGTCACCCGGGGACTGGAGGCGGACGGCGGTGCTGGCGGCACCGTGGCCATCGAGTCGGACGCCCGGTCTGGCGATCACGTCCGTCCGCGTGGATCCGAGTGGCGCACGGGCGACCTCGTCCTTCCGGCCGGAGACCGCATCGGTCCTGCGGCCGTCGGTCTGCTTGCTGCCACGGGACACGCGACCGTTCGAGTCCACCGGCGGCCGCGTGTGGCCGTCATCACCACTGGCGATGAACTCGTGGACGTGACCGAGAAGCCAGGGCCGGGCAAGATCCGCAACTCGAACCTGTACACGCTCGGCGCTCAGGTGACCGCTGCCGGGGGCGTGCCAGTGCTCATCGGTGTGGTGGAGGACACCGAAGACGCCGTGCGTGCGGCACTCATCGACGCAGCGGCCGCAGCTGACGTCGTCGTGAGTTCGGGCGGTGTCTCTGTTGGCGACCGGGACTACGTGTTGCCGATACTGCGCGAGATTGGCAGCGTCCGCTTCGACTCCGTGGCCCTGCGCCCCGGCTCCTCGCAGACCTTCGGTCACATCGGTGACACGCCGTTCTTCGGCCTGCCGGGCAACCCGACCGCGACCTACATCGGTTTCGAGATACTCGTGCGACCCATGTTGCGAGTCATGCAGGGACTGACCAGCGTGGACCGCCATGTGGTCAAGGCTGCTCTTGTGGAGGGACAGCGCAAGAAGCCGTCACGTCGACAGTACATCCGTGTGACGCTCCGTCCGCTCGATCCGCCATGGCCGGACGGCGTTCGCTACGAGGCCCTCCTCGCCGGCAACCAGTCCTCGGCGATGCTCACCGCCATGCACCGCGCCGAGTGTTTGGCGGTACTGCCGTACGAAGGCGGTGAGTTCCCCGCCGGCACGGTGGTGGACTGCATGCGTCTGGATGTTGAGGAGAGCGTTTCGCTCTGATGCCCGGCTGCGTACCTCATGCGTGCATGATGTGAACCGGACCGATGTCAGGAGACCGTAGTGCAGTTGTCGATCGTGATACAGGCAGGCGGCGCCTCGTCCCGCATGGGGAGAGACAAGGCACTTCTGCTGTTCGATGGTCGTCCCATGGTGGAGCATCTCATCCATCGCCTGGGGCACCTCTCGGACGACGTCGTCGTCATCAGCAACCGGCCCGAGGAGTTCGCTTACCTGGATGTCCCCGTGTACAGCGACGTCCTGCCGGTACGGGGGGCGCTTCCGGGGCTGATAACGGCGTTCACCCACGCCAGGCACGATGCTGTGTCTGTCATCGCCTGCGACATGGCGTTCGTGAATCCTGAGATGCTCGCTGCCGAGCTGGCGCTCCTCGCGGACAGCGGAGCGGACGCGGTGGTCCCGCACTCGGGGCGGGGATGGGAGCCCTTCCACGCCGTGTACCGCCGGCTGGAGTGTCTTGCTGCGGCGAAGGCTGCCCTCGAGGCCGGGATGATGTCGGCTTCATCGTGGTATGCCTCGGCGAACGTCGTCGAGTTCGACGAGGCGCTCACTCACCGCCATGACCCGCAGGGCCAGGCGTTCCTGAACTTCAACACCCCCCAGGAGTACCGGGCGCTCGCTGGTCCGGCGGCGGCGCAGGCGCTTGTGGAGGACGTGCCGGGCGCCGGAGAGGCGGCGGTTCCGGGCAGGTAGGCGTAGATTCTGAGGACCTCCGGACGCCCCACTCGGATGGGCTGCTTCTCGTGCCTGAGCTCGGGCGGTGATATCGCCCGACCATCGTCCCCGGCGGCGAGACGCACCGGATCACCGCTCCGTTCGCGTGGTGGACAGCGTCGCCTGACAAGACGACAATAAGCAACCGTACTCCGAAGAGTCAGGAGTTTTCCGAGTGGCCGTCAAGGTGATCACTGACAGCACGTCGTATCTCTCCCACGCTGTGCGCCAAGCCCTGGACATCGACGTCGTCCGTCTCAGCTCTCTACTGGACGGCGTGGTCTATGACGACGGCGCTGACGAGTACACGTCCTTCTATCGTGCGCTGGAGCAGACACACTCATTCCCGCTGACATCACAGCCCACGGTCCAGGACATGGTGCGGGCTATCGAGGCACCAGTATCGGAGGGTCACGACGTTGTAGGCGTCTTCATCTCTGAACGAATGAGCGGCACCTACTCGACGTCGCTCCTCGCCCGCGACATGGTGCTCGAGCGGTATCCCGATGCGCGCATCCACCTGCTCGACGGCATGAGCAACTGCATGGAGCTCGGTTACGCGGTCGTGGCGGCCGCGAGAGCTGCCATCGAAGGGCATGCCCCCGAGGGTGTCGTCGCGGCAGCGAGAGACATGATCGATCGCACACGCTTCCTCTTCGTTCCGCAGACGCTCGATTACCTTCGTCGCGGCGGACGCATCGGCGGGGCGTCCGCACTCATCGGTACGATTCTCAAGGTGCATCCCATCCTCACGGTGCGTGACGGCGTAAGCGACGTGTTCCACCGGGCGCGGACGCAACAGAAGGCACTGAGTCTGATACTCGAAGCACTTGCCGCCGACGCCGCTGCATGCGGCGGCGTGCGCGACGCTGTGGTGCATCACATCCATAGCGGCGCTGTCGGCGAGGCTTTCGCTTCGGCCGTGTCCGAGATGGTGGGGCGCGGAGTCGATCTGCTTCCGATCGGTCCCGTGATCGGCGCCCACGTCGGCCCTGGCGCGGTCGGAGTCGTGTACAGCACTGTCGATCCGATTCGCAAGAACAGCTGAGAGAGGACTGTCCGTGGCACAGGATGCCGTCCTGTACATCGATACGTGCGCAGATCTTCCCGCCGACGTCGTCGCCGGGCTCGGTGTCTCGGTGTTCAACTTCCCGTACGTTCTCGAGGGTGAGCAGCGTGCCGATGACTTCGGGTGCTCTCAGTCCCATGCCGACTTCTACGGCGCCATGCGGGCGGGTCACTGCCCGACGACCATGCAGATCCCGGCGCATGTCTTCGCGCAGACGTTCATGCGGCACGCCGAGGCGGGTGAACCCCTGCTCTACCTCGCTTTCACCGCAGCACTCTCGGGTACCTTCGACGTGGCCTGGCTGGCGCGTCAGCAGGTTCTCGAGCGCTATCCCGGGGCCGAGATCCGGCTCGTCGACACGAGGGCTGCATCAGTCGCCGAGGGCTTGCTCGTCTACGAGGCCGCCCGGCTCTTCGGCGAAGGCATGCCGATCGCTGAGATCGAGGCATGGGTGGAGGCCCAGCGACCCCGCCTGAACGGCTGGTTCATCGTGGACGACCTCGAGTCGCTCAGGAGGGGCGGACGTCTTCCCGCCGCCGCAGCAGCAGCCGGCACGCTGCTCGATGTGAAGCCGCTGCTCTGCGTGGGTGATTCGGGCAGGCTCGAACTCCGCCGGAGCTACCGGGGGCGCATCAAGGCCATCCGTGGGCTCTGTGACATCGTCGAGTCACGTCTCGAGGCCGACCGTTCGAGGACGATGATCGTGGGACACGCCGATTGTCTTGCTGACGCGGAGCGTCTCCGCGACATGCTCGTCGAGAAGTCCGGCGTGAGCGACGTCATGCTCTGTGACATCGGTCCGGTCATCGGTGCGCACACCGGACCCGGGATGCTCGCCGTCGCCTTCTGGGGCGTGTAGGAGCGTTGGCTTTGCCGCCTGCGCGGCGGCGACTGCGCGCACACTACCCGAGCGACATCCGGAACTCCTTCACGATCTCGGCGAGGGTCGGCGAACCCGGCGCCTCCCGCACCGCGTAGCGCACGCGCAGGGAGGGGGTGCCGAGGTCGATGATGTGCCCGAGGTCGACCGGTGTGGCCACGATCACGAGGTCCACGTCGGCAGCACGCACCGTCTGCCCGAGCTCCTCGATCTGGGCAGGACCGTAGCCCATCGCCGGCAGGACGTCCGTGAGGTGCGGCCAGGCGGCGAGCGTGTCGCGTATGCTGCCGACCGCGAACGGTCGCGGATCCACGAGCTTCGCGCCCGCGCGTCGAGCGGCAAGCGCCCCCGCTCCGTAGCTCATCCCACCGTGGGTGACCGTCGGTCCGTCCTCGATGACGAGGACGCGCACGCCGGTCAGGTCGGCGTCTTCCTCGAGATGCATGACCGACTCCATCATGACCACAGTGGCATCGGGGTTGTGCGTGGCCGCGGTTGCACGCAGCCGCTCGAGCGCTTCCGTGCCGGCGGTATCGACCTTGTTGATCACGAGCACGTTCGCACGCAGGAAGTTGGCCTC
>CAYMSA010000116.1:0-4485 GCA_964392965.1 uncultured Coriobacteriaceae bacterium | reverse complement strand
AGAGGCGGTGTTTGGGCCTCTTGGGTTGGGCCAAGGCGATGTGTTCCTGGATCTCGGATGCGGCCCGGGCGACTACGCCCTGCTGGCGGCGGAGATTGTGGGATTGCATGGACGAGTGCTCGCTGTGGATTCCGATCGGCATTTCATCACGGGTCTGGCGGAAGAGGCGGAGCTTCGGGGACTGTGCCAGCTCAACACTGCAGTGCTCGACTTTCTCCAGGAGTCCTTGCCTGTGGAGGCTGCAGGCATCGACGTGTGCCTGGTGGCCACTGTCCTACACACGTTTCGTTTCGACCAGGCAGGGTCCGGTCTTTTCGACGAGATTCGTCGAGCTCTCCGTCCCGGGGGTCGCGTCGGAGTCCTCAACTGCAAGAAGGAGGAGCAGCCGCACGGGCCAACGCTCGATGCGCGCCAGTCTCCTGAAGACGTAGAGGCCATCACCTCTCGGTGTGGATTCACGAGATCCAGCTATCACGACCTCGGAGCGAACTACCTGCTTGTACTCGAAGCGGTGTAGGTTGGGCACCTGCGTTCAGCCCTGAGTCGCAACAGTCCCTCGGCGGACCGCCCGGGCTTCTCCCGCGTAGCGTGTGCTGTCGTCGTCTTCACGCCCGACTCCGCTCGGCGTCGGCGTCAGGACTATCGACTATGCTGGCCTGTGAGACCTGCGACCTCGATTTGCACATGGGTATGCACCACGTGTTGCAGAAGACAGCCACACAGCGAAGATAGTCTCAGGGCCTGCGACACGGATGATGAGAGGGCATGGCGATGAACGCGGGTAGGGGCCGGTTGGCAGGTCGTGATGTGAGGCCTGCACTGCATCCCGACCTGCGCGGTGTGCTTATGCCTACGCTGCCATTCCACCGGCTGTGGCTGCTACCGCTGCTACGGTTGCTCCTTCGGGCAAGCGCCAGGGCCATGCCGCTTCCGGCGATCGACATCGAGGAGCGTCACGAAGCGGATGTTCACGTGCGCATCTACAGACCGCAGGCGCAGCAGTCCGGAGCGGCATTGCTGTGGATACACGGCGGCGGCCTGATCCTCGGCTCACCCGTCGTCGACGATCAGCGGTGCGCCGAGTGGGTTCGCGAGCTCGGGCTCGTGGTCGTCTCGGCATACTACCGCCTGGCTCCAGAGCATCCGTTCCCCGCCGCCATCGACGACTGCGTGGCGGCGTGGCGATGGTTGCAGCACTCGGCCGAGGCACTGGGAGTGGACCCGAGGCGTGTTGCCATAGGTGGCGAGAGCGCCGGCGGTGGGCTGGCCGCGAGTCTCGCGCACAGGCTGCGCGATGAGGGCGGCGTCCAGCCTGCGGCGCAGCTGCTCGTGTACCCGATGCTGGACGACCGGACAGCGGCGCGTCGTGACCTCGACGGCGCGGGTCATCGCGTCTGGGGGAATCGGGCCAATCGCGCGGGCTGGTCGTCCTATCTCGCCGTGGAGCCCGGAGCCGAACGCGTGCCTGCCTACTCGGTGCCGGCGCGCCGCGAGGACCTCGGCGGCCTGCCGCCAGCGTGGATCGGGGTGGGCCTCCTCGACCTCTTCCATGCCGAGGATCGCCTCTACGCTCGGCGGCTGGAGCAGTCGGGTATCCAGACCGTACTCCATGAAGTCCCGGGTGCACCGCACGGCTTTTATGCACTGGCACCTGACGCCCAGGTCTCGCGGACCTTCAGGGCCAGTCAGGTTGACTTCCTGAGGAGTGCACTCGGCCTTTCCGAGTGATAACCGACCGCCGGTGCTCACGCAGGGGGCGGCTGGCCGAATAAGGGGGTTGCACGTGAACGAGCTTCGCGGGGACCTGGAAGAGCTACATCGGCTCCTCGGAGAGGGTGCCGTGCAGCGGGCGTACGCGGCGATCATCGACTACCTGTCCGGCCTCCGCACAAGCCTCGCTTCCGAGCACGAGGAGTGGTCGGTCGGCGGAGTGTATCAGGGACGTTTCGACATGACGTACTTCCCGCTGGTCACGCCCTCGCTGAAGGCGCGGGGCCTGAAACTCGCCGTCGTCTTCGATTACCCGGCGTTCCGCTTCCAGGTATGGCTCGCGGCGCGCAACCGGACAGTCCAGATGCGGTACTGGCAGCTCCTCAGCAACGGTGGCTGGCCATCGACCTCGCTGGTTGAGCCCGCGGTAGGCGTTGACGCGATCGTCGTACTGGATGTCGCCGACGGCGTGGACCTCGAGGACTCGGACGCGCTCACCGCCTCGCTCACGAGCGCGACGAAAGCGCTCCTTACCGATCTCGAGCGCTTCTTCGATGATCACGACCCGGTCACGGTCTGACGAGCATCTGACATCGGTTCACGGGTACACGTGCCGAATTCTGTCCGACGCTACATCCGATGTGCATCGGGCATGCGTACGATGGGAGGCGAGATGGAACACAAGGCGGTACGCATTCTGACCGGAGCGACGCACGTGCTGTTCTTCCTCGCCGCAGCTTTCTGGTTGGCCACGGCCGTGGTTCTCTTCGGTGGCGTCGTATCGATCGGCGCCGTTGACCAGTCCACGATCGACCTTCTCGGCGTACTGATGATCGTCGGCGCCGTCGCCTTGGGTCTGTTGGGGTGGCGCTCCCTGTCCGGCAGTCGGCTGGTCGACGCGGTTGCCGTGGTCGTTGCCGTCGTGAACGCGGTGACTGCACTCGCAGATGATGCCGGTCCGGCCGACGTTGCCTACTTCGGCTTCTCGCTCGTCTTGCTGGGTACGCTCGTGGCAGCGATACTCGCGCGGCGATCGGCGAACAGGGGTAGAAGCACACCTGACGGGTCGGAGCGCCGCTGACGGGCGCGTGGGGAACGCGAATGCGTGAGGCGAACGAGAGGGAATCGGGTGGAACAACGAATTACAATGATCGGCCTCGGAGTGGCGGATGTCTCCGCTGCCCTCAGCTTCTACCGCGACGGCCTGGGCTGGACGCCCTCGTCCGCGAGTGAGGGCGACTTCGTGCTCTTCACGCTCTCGGGAGGCGTGGGACTCGTGCTCTATCCCCGTCGCCTGCTTGCCGAGGACGCCGGCGTATCCGACGTGGGAGGATTCGGCGGCGTCACGCTGTCTCACAACGTTGCGTCGCGGAGTGAGGTGGATGAGCTGATCGCCCGCGCGGTGTCCGCAGGGGCGACCCGGCTGTCGGGTCCCGAGGGGAAGCCGTGGGGCTACACGGGCTACTTCGCAGATCCCGACGGCCATCCGTGGGAGATCGCGTTCGTCCCGTCGCTTCCACTGCACGATGGCATGCTTGCCACAGACTAGACGGACACCGACACGGGAAGCATCGGCGTCACTGCATGCTCCGGCGCGCCTGGTGCACTACAGATGAGGTCACGTGACTGAACGGCGAAACACATCGCTACGTGTCCTGCGCATCGTGGGATGGGCGGTTCTCGGTCTCGTTCTGGTCCTCTACATCGGGTATCCGGTTGCGATGGCAGTTGCGATCATTCTCGTTCACGGCGCTACGCACACAGGGGCGTACGCACGGTATCCGGACGAGTACGAGCGGCGGGTCCTCACGTTCTTCGATGAACGTCTGCTGCCCGCCGATGTCGTACCTTCGGCAGAATCACACGGGCAGTAGGCAGGGGCCCTGTCCGGTCGGGGCCGACCTCGATGCAGCGCACCCGGCCTTCCGGGCCGAAGACGGGAGGGACACAATGGACGACCGCACGACCGCAAACGCGATCGATGAGTACATCTCGGGGTTCCCACCCGAGACCCGGCGTGTGCTCCGGCAGCTTCGGGCGGTCATCCGCTCGGCAGCGCCCGAGGCGACCGAGACGATCAGCTACGGAATCCCCACGTTCGACCTGCACGGGAAGCACCTGGTGCACTTCGGCGGGTTCGCCAGGCATGTCGGCTTCTACCCCACGCCGAGCGGGACGGAGGAGTTCCAGCAGGCGCTCGCGGGATACAAGTCGGGCAAGGGGTCTGTGCAGTTCAGGCTCGACGAACCGCTTCCGGAGGACCTCGTGCGTGAGATCGTGGCGTTCCGCGTGCGCGAGGTGGAAGACGAGGCACGTCGGCGCTGATCCGGACCGCGGTGGACCTGAGGTCGGGGTCCCGCTTGTGTCGCATCGACCAGGGAGGTTCACCATGGAGAAGTCCGCCGTTCTCGCGACATTCCTCGGCGGTCGTGTCTCGATCGTCGTCGGGGACATCACCCGGCAGCACACGGATGCCATCGTGAACGCCGCCAACGCCAGCCTGCTGGGCGGCGGCGGTGTGGACGGCGCGATCCACCGGGCCGGCGGCCCGGGGATACTCGAAGAGTGCAGGGAGGTCCGCCGCACCCGTTTCCCGGACGGCCTCCCCGCCGGCCAAGCGGTCATCACGAACGCTGGAGACCTCGCGGCGCGGTTCGTCATCCACACCGTCGGACCGGTCAGGGGACGGGCTGACGGACAGGACGCCGAGCTGCTTGCGGCCTGCTACCGCAACTCGCTGTCGCTGGCAGCCGAACACAACCTCCGGACAGTGGC
>CAYMSA010000115.1:1769-4576 GCA_964392965.1 uncultured Coriobacteriaceae bacterium | reverse complement strand
TGAGTCCATGGTGGGCGATGAGGGATTTGAACCCCCGACCTCTTCCTTGTAAGGGAAGCACTCTCCCGCTGAGTTAATCGCCCGGATACACCTGAGTCATTCTAGCAGTGCCCGGACGCGTCGGGCGAGCCGGGTTCGTCGGCCATCGCAAGGAATCGCCTGCGGGACACCGGCTCGAACCGCGCAAACGAGCGCTCACCTGCGGAAACCGAGCCCGACCGCGATGAGTCCCAGACCCGCCGCGATAGCCGCGAGACCGGGACCCGGGAGGATGAGCATCGGAATCCCGAAGAGAATCGCAAGAATCCCCAGCAGGATGGGGAGACAACCTGGACGACGCATGGGTCCCGGCGGCCGCTCCGGCGGAACCGGAGTTGCCTCACACTCCGTAGCACACTCCTGCATACCGCCCCTTCCTTGTCCGTTCGGACCATCACTTCAGACCCGGGGAGAATGGCACGTCAGTCGCCTCGGGATGCACGCTCGGCATCTTCCCGAGCCTCACGGACATTCTCGGCGAGCAGCGCAAGCCTGTCTACGACCAGACGGTTGACCGAATCCCTGGGGTACTCGCCCTTCGCGTTGCGCGCGCCAGCCGGACGCCCGGTCAGAAGCGCGATGCCCTCGTCGATCGTGCGCACCGGCCAGATGTGGAAGCGCCCCTTCTCGATCGCGTCCCGGACCTGCGCGCTCAGCATGAGGTTCCGTACGTTGACCTCGGGGATCAGAACGCCCTCATCGCCTCGCAGGCCCCGTTCCTTACACACCGCGAAGAACCCCTCGACCTTCTCGTTCACGCCACCGATGGCCTGGACCTCCCCCATCTGGTTCACCGAGCCGGTGACCGCGAAGCGCTGCTCGATGGGCACGCCCGAGAGCGACGACAGCAGAGCGTAGAGCTCGGCCGAGGAGGCGCTGTCTCCCTCCACGCCCGAGTACGATTGCTCGAAGACCAACCGCGCCGAGAGCGACAGAGGGCGCTCGGCGGCGTACTTCGCCCCGAGGTACCCTGCGAGGATGAGCACGCCTTTCGAGTGGATGGGGCCGCCCATCTCCACCTCACGTTCGATGTCGATGACCTCCCCCTTGCCGAGCCGGTGCGTGGCCGTGATGCGACTCGGCCTGCCGAACGCGTAATCACCGGTGGAGAGGACCGAGAGCCCGTTCACCTGTCCCACGACAGCCCCTCGCGTGGCGATTTTGATGGTGCGGTCCGTGATGAGCTCACGGATGCGTTCCTCGGTGAGGTTGCACCGGTAGATGCGCTGGTCGATCGCCTTCTGCACGTGCTGCGCCTTCACGACCACCGCACCGCGCCCGCTGCGTGGCGAAGCGGCCCAGTGCGCCGCCTCCGTGATGACGTCGGCGATGTCGACGAACCGGGTCGTGAGCTTCTGCTGGTCGGAAACGAGCCGCGATCCGTACTCCACGAGCCGGGCCACACCATCGGCGGAAAACGGCGGCAGGGCTCGGTCCCGGCAGATGCGGCCGATGAACTGCGCATAGAGCTGCTCGGCCGCTGAGGTCCTGTCGACCTCCATCGCAAAATCCGCCTTGACCTTGAAGAGCTCCCGGAAGTCCGGATCGTAAGCGAGCAGCAGGTGGTAGATGTGCGGCTCGCCGATGAGCACGATCTTGGCCGAGAACGGGATCGGGGCTGGATCGAGCGACGCCGTCGTCGCATATCCCGCCTGCTGCATGATGTCCTCGACGCGGATCGTGCGTGTCTTGAGCGTGCGCTTGAGTGCATCCCATGCGAACGGCTTCGTGAGGAGGTCGTACGCCTCGATGACGAGGAAGCCGCCGTTCGCGCAGTGGAGCGCGCCGGGGCGGATCATCGTGAAGTCCGTGAGCAGAGCGCCGAACTGCGCCATGTGCTCGACGCGACCCACGAGATGCTGCATGACGGGGTTGCTCTCCACGACGACGGGCGCGCCTTCAAGTGCCGAGTTGTCCACCAGGACGTTCACGCGGTAGCGGCGGAAGGCGGTGTCCCCTCTCGCTTGCCCCGGCATGCCGAGTCCGAACGGCATCTGAGGCGCCTCGCCGTCGGCCTTCTTGAAGTCATCGGCGTTCTCAACGACATCGGCGAGCACCGCCCTGAGGTACTCGCCCACCTCGGGGATGTCACGCCAGCGCTCCCGCAGTTCGTCGATCAGGTGCCCCGCCGCGAACGTTGTGATCTCGTCGTCGAGCGCACGCATCGCTTCGCGCCCGTCACGCTCCACTTGCCTGACCCCCCGCATCGTCTGCTGGAGCTCCTGGTTGAGAGCGGTGAGTCCCTCGTCGATCCGTGCGCGTTCCTCAGCGGGAAGTGCCTGGTACTCCTCACGCGAAAGCGGTTCACCATCCGGACCTTTGGGGAAGACCGCCGGTCCCGCAGGCGTCGAGACGAGCAGGAACCCGCGCTCGAGTGCTCGGTCGTTGAACGCCGAAAGCAGACGCTCCTGCTGCTCCCCGTACTGCTTGGCGACGCTGCGCTTCTTCTCCTCGTACGCGTCGCTCTCGAACGCCTGGCGGATGGCCACCTTCAGGTCCTCCACCAGCTTCTCCATCTCCCTGCGGAGCTCCTGCCCACGGCCAGCCGGCATGGAGATGGCGTGCGGCTCGGAGGACTTCTCGAAGTTGTGGACGTACACCCAGTCCGGAGGCACAGGCAGCAGCGCGGCCTGCCGGACGAGGTAGTCATGCACCGTGCTCGACTTGCCGGTGCCAGCCGGACCCACGGCGAACACGTTGTAACCGTCGCCGCTGATGCCGATGCCGAACTCGACGGCCGAGACGGCGCGCGGTTGCCCGATCACCTC
>CAYMSA010000115.1:0-1669 GCA_964392965.1 uncultured Coriobacteriaceae bacterium | reverse complement strand
CTCGAAGGGTCGCTGTTGAGTGCGAGCATGACGGTGCGATGGAAACGTGCGTCACTGACGCGAGCCGCCTCGGCGGTGAAGACGTTCGTCATGTCCTCGGCCTCGGCGGGATGTATGGTGAAGGCACGAATGCCCACGTAGGCCAGACCGTCCGGAACCGGCCTGTCCGAGTGGAGCTCCACGCCCCAGTTCTCGGCGAAGAGCGTGTGCTCGTCGATCTTGCGGGCGGGCGATACGTTCTTGCAGCCCGACTGCCGGATGGCGGCGAGTGACTGCGGATCCGAGACGATGCGCCGTGTGGGGCCGATGTCCGTGATCGAACCCTCGTCGATGACCGCGATGCGGTCGCAGAAGCGGAACGCCTCGTCGATGTCGTGCGACACGTACAGAATGGTGCCGTCGAAGCGTTCGAAGAAGTCCAGGAGCTCCTGTTCGAAGCAGGCCCGCAGGTAGCCGTCGAGCGCCGAGAACGGCTCATCCAGCATCAGAATCGACGGCTCAGCCGCAAGCATCCGAGCGAGAGCCACCCGCTGCTTCTGTCCCCCGGAGAGCTTCGCCGGGTACTTCTTGCCGAACCCGTGCAGGTGGAAGAAGTCGAGAAGCACACCCACGTGGTTGTGGCGCTCCTCACGGGAGGCCGAGCGGTCCATGCCGCACTCGATGTTCTCGGCCACCGTCATGTTGGGGAACAGCTGGTAGTTCTGGAAGAGGAGCGCCGTGCGGCGCTGCTGCGGAGTGAGGTCGATCTTGGCCGCCGAGTCGAAGAACGTGACGCCGTTCACGACGATGCGCCCGGCATCCGGCGTCTCCACGCCGGCGATACACCTGAGCGTCATGCTCTTGCCGCATCCCGACGCGCCGAGGAGACCGACCGTCTCATCCGCGGCGTCGAAAGCGACCTGCAGGTGGAACGTCGGGAAGTGCTTCTCGATGTCGACGGAGAGCGTCATTCGACCGCCTCACCACTGCGATAGCGACTGATGCGCGCCGAGTACGCGTTGATGCCGAAGACAACCGCGAAGGAGAGCAGCATGATGATGACCACCCACACGCCGGCGGTCGCCAGGTCGCCGCCCGCCCAGGCGAAGTAGACCGCGATCGGCATCGTCTGCGTCACGCCGGGGAAATTGCCGGCCACGAACAGCGTCGCACCGAACTCGCCAAGCGCCCGGGCGAACGCGAGCATCGTCCCCGCGGCGACGCTCGGCCATGAGAGCGGCACGATCAGCCGCTGGAAGATGCGCCACTCGGACATCCCGAGCGTCCGCGCGGCATCGAGCATGTCACCGTCGAGCTGCTCGAAGGCGCCCCGCACCGTCCGGTACATCAGCGGGAAGGAGACGACGGCGGCCGCGATGACCGTGGCGGGCCAGGAGAAGATCAGGCGGACTCCATGCTCGACGAGCCATGTGCCGAAAGGCGTCGACTTCCCGAACATCACGAGCAGGAAGAAGCCCACGACCGTCGGCGGCAGAACCAACGGCAGCGTAAGCAACGAGTCCAGCCAGCCCTTGGTGCGGTCACTGGCATGGAGGCTCCACCAGGCGGTCGCCACGCCCAGGACGAAGACGAAGACGATCGCCGTCCCGGCTGTCTTCAGTGAGACGAACAGTGGCCGAAAGTCGAACTCGGCGAGAAACGTTGCCAGCGCCTCCATGCCTCCTCTTTC
>CAYMSA010000114.1:0-4707 GCA_964392965.1 uncultured Coriobacteriaceae bacterium | reverse complement strand
AGCTGACTGATCTCTCACGAAGTGCCGCACCTGCCGGGTTGAGAGCCGCGCCAGCCTCGGCACTTCCGGCACTTCGACGCGCCGCGTTCCCGACCTGCGGACCACCCCGTGCACTCGAGGGCCAGCAGGGAGAGCTGCATCCCGGCTTCCGCATCGAGCAAACTCGCGCTGCCCCAAAGCTGCCGATCGCGTTGGGCGTGCAGGCACTCCCAACGGCACATGACAACGTCCAACCCTCACCGTTGATGGGGCGCCCCACGCTCCCACCAGTCGTCCGGCGGTTCCTCAGCAAGAACACGCGCTGCGATTTCCGGCGACACGTAGTTGCAGAACTTCCACAAATCCTTCGCTGCCCGGGAGTACTGGTAGGGCACCGTGTCGACGCCGAGGGCGTCCAACTCGCCGGCACGGAACCGATCGACAGCTTCGCCAACGTGGGCGATGAGGACCGCCAGTTGCGCCTCGTGATAGGTCGCCACAGCGTTGCGTGCAGCCCGTCGCCAAGCGTACGCCGGGTGACCTTGACTCGGCCCGAGCGGCGTCAGCGAGCCCTGCGGACTTGCGCCGGACACTCGCGCGTCAACCCCGACCCCACAGCTGCATGAGAGTGAGTCCGAAGAAGGGCCTGCTGTCGGGTGCGATGTCATGAGACTCAGCGTCAGTCACGTATTCTCTGAACTCGAGCGCGGGCTGTGGCTCCTGTCTGGTCCGCCGCCGGGGCTCCTCGCCGGCCACATTTGTCGGCCCCGACGATTAGCCTCTTGTCATGGGTCTCTTCAGTCGACTATTCGCGGGATCACAGACGAGCCCACCCATTGACGCAGGCCGCGGCCCCGCTAGTAAGGCGTCGGCATCAACATCTAGTCCACCGCCTGCGTCTGTCGGAATCCACATGCACACGGAACCGTGGACCATCCATGGGCTACCGCCGGGACTCACCGTTCAGGACTTCAACGATGCAGCCACTGCGTTGGCGGTCCAGTCCCGCGTCGGAAGGATCATCCCACTGCCTCTGATGCGGTCCCGCTTCCTGTACGGCGCGTGGTACGACGCGAATCAGAGGCGAATCGCGGCTGCTCTCACTTACCCGTCGCTCCAGTTGCCGCCGCTTTCCCATCAGCCAGGCGAGGGGGATGGTCACATCGTTGCCGCGATTCTCTGGCGAGATTCGTCTCCCGCCGAAGGGACAATTCCTGTGGCAATGATCGGGCCGAACGGCTACTTCGGTTCGCTCTACCACTACGAGTTGGGCGAGCAACTGCACAACTTCGCGCGGTCCGAAGCGCGGCGGGGTCAATTGCTGGCGGCTGCCGTTGAGATCAACCCCTCGCCGGACGCGGAGGGCTCCTACTCCGTGCACGTCTGGCTCCCTAAAGATCACGAGGAGGTCCAGAGCTACCGGCGCTGGCTGAGGAGCGCAGGGGCTGGTCGCGGCGAGCCGTATCGCCCCACGGTCGAACTGAGGGTGTCCCTGAAGCGACTCGGCAACTACCAGGAGGAGCTCGCTCAACTCCTCGCCGGACGAGAGGACGCAGAAACTGGCGTACGGCTATGTCTGGAGTCGACCCCGTCGGGCAAGTACAAGGGACAGAACCTGATCATTGCCAAGGTGCTGGACAAAGCCATCGGCCAGATCCCCGCTCAGTACCGCTCTGAGTGCCCTGGGTTCTTCGCCGCCGTTGAGTCTGGTGTTACGGATGCGCGGGCAAGCATCCGCCGGTACCCCGAACGGATCAGCGTGTACTTGAAGCTGCGGATCGTGTAGCCACGTTGCCCTTCGTCCGGGAGCCCACTGGCTTATCTGGGATGTCCTCGATGCCAGGGATCTTCCGTGTCGGAGCTAAGTTCCGACTATGCCACCAAGCCGTCGCCCTTAGCGGCGGCCGGCTCGCTGCCGCCGTCGCCAATTTTGGTGGCCAAGTCCGGCGACGGTCACGGACCTGCTCATCTCGCTGTCGCCTTCCACGTTCATAGAGCACGCCTCTACAACAGCAACGTCGACGACTTCGCCGGGCTGGAGGAACTCTTCGATGTCATAGCCGTGTAACGACGCTCTCTTCCGCAACTGTCCGTGCTGACCGCGGCTAAAGTAGTGCGTTGAGATGGCCGACGGATCTTGGCCAGTGGTCCGGGTGTGGTCAGGATCCGTGAGGGCTACGTGACGGCTCGCCGGAACCAGTGGCAGGGCCCGCTCGGTGGATCGCGTCGAGCTGGACTCAGCGAGCTGAGAGATGCGCGGCGATGATCTCCCCCGGGTTCGGACTCTCAGCCCGTTCGACGCGCAGGGGTCACGCCGCCGGTTGGCCGCTCCACCCACCGGAGTACGTCCGCGGGCAACCGCGTGTCGTTGATCGCCTGGAAACCGTTCAGTCCCGCGTAGATGAGCAGCGTGCACTCGGGGATCAGCTCGGCTGTCTGCTCGAAGATCTCCTGGGGGATTTCGAGGTCCTGATCGCAGCCGATAAGCAGTACCGGCACTCGGATCTCCGGCAGGATCTGCCGTCCGTCGAAGGCCGCCACAGCCTCGGCTTCCACCAGCACATCGTTCCGGAAGTACCGATGCAGCGTCCCGAAAGCCAGCCGAACCAGCGCGGCGCCCAGGATCCGATCGACGCCCGGTACCCGCAGGCCGGGCATGAGAGCGCGGAGGAGCAGCGCGCCGGCGTCACCTGTGCGGCCCTCGGCCATCAACCTCGCGAAACCCAGCTCGAGGTCCTTGCCCGCCTCGCTCAGCCGGTGGCCGCCGAGCAAAACGGCGACATGATCGAACTGGTCAGGGTGGCGGGCCGCGAGGCAGAAGGCGATCATCCCGCCGTACGCCTCCTCCCCGATGACGAGATCGACCTTCCCGTCGAATTCGCCCACGATCAGCGCCGCGTGATCCTCGGCCATGTCCTCGATGCTGTAACCCCGCGGCATGTTCTGCTTCCGCGTGACCACCCACACGGAGTAGCCGCTCTCCAGGAAGGGGCGGAGGATGTCCACCGAGAACGCGCGGAACACCGGCCCCATCGGCACCACGTTCCCCGGGCCACCACGGATGACCAGGCAAGTCTTCGGTCCGGCGCCCAGCCGGGCGTAGACCATCCCGTTCGGGAAGACACCAGAGACCGGCGGCGGGGACCCCCGCAACCGATACCGAACGAAACCAACCCCGGCGGCGGTTAGTGCACCGATCCCCGCGAGAGTCCCAAAGACAGCCCTACGCACGGCGACCTCCTCCTCGAGACCCACGACTGCGCCACGATTCTCCTCCGATCCACGATCGCAGGGGAGGGAGTCGACCGGGGCACCACAATGCCGCCCTAGCCGGGCGTGTTGGTCGGGCCTGCGGCCGACCCCCACGTCCGCGCGGTGTGCGGCGGGTGTGTTGCGGCGGCGTCAGGCGGTACGCAGGACCAGCAGGAACTGCCCACCGCCCGACTCGACCCGCGTTGTGACCGGCAGTTCGGGAGCGAAACGCGACAAACGGTCGACCAGCCAGACGGCCGCCACGTCGGCGTCCGCACGACTCGGACAGCGCGCGACCACCTCGCGCCCTCCCTTGCGGCCGAGGCGCTCCACGGTCGCCACGATCGGTGCGGGGTCGACGACGAAGAGCTCAGGCGACCACGGCACCACCGGCTTCACCGCCCCCTTGCGCGTGTTGCAGGCGCGGTGGGCAAGCCGCTCAGTGCCCGCTGCGGCCTTCTTGGGCTTAGCGACGCCGAGGTCAACGCTAGGGCCGCGGTCGGAGTTCACCGAGGCCTCGGGATCGACCGGCTCATCACACAGCCAGCAACGCCACGAGTCTCGGTCGCCCACTGCGCTCAGATTGCTCATACACGCACCGTAACCCAGTAGCTCAACCTGCCGCTGGTGCGGGCACTGCCCCCCGGCATAGCGGCAGCAGCAGTCGCGTAATGGTGCGCCCGCCGATGAGCGAATGGCCCCGGACGCGTACACCTTCGCTTCGGAAGAAGCCCTCTAACGGAAACTCCTATCACGTCCATTTGCCCGCAGTGGTCCGCGCTACCTGGGCACTCGCGTCGAGGCGTCTTTGGAGGTTTCCGTCGTGGTCAATCACAGGAACCTGTAGCTGCCGTTCCCGATCGCCGGCGGCCGCAATCCACGCGTGTGCTTCCGTCACAGCCTCCCGAAGCAACTGGGCAAGTATCATGCTGCTCTCTCCCACCGCCTCTGAAGCGAGACGGGCGAGATCGCTCTTCGCGGGGTCGGCTGAGCCCACCTCGATCAGGTGAGCGAGTTGGAGGGCGGCATCAGTCTTCATCCACATCGGCATGCTCCACTCACTCCTGACCATGTAGGAGATTGCAGGCTCTCCCGAGACAAGTTGGGGCATGTTGAAGGACAACACGCGATCGTGGAGTCCAGCAGAGTCCTGAGTGGTAATGCGGAAATCTTGCACGTTGGGTTCCTCCATGCAGGGGCGCCACGGTCAGCCTGGCCCATCGTGACACCAACCAATTTGGGTCTGATGATAGGCCTCACTGGATGCCCCCTGGGCCGGTTTACGCGGCCCCTGACCGGTTCGAACCCCCGTGATTCCACTCTCGAGTCAGCGACCCCACCAACTGGATCTCTCGAGCCCTGCTCGAGGTCAGCCGACTTAGACCCGAGTGCCCCCATTCTGAAGATCCGGCGAAGCTAGTACCTGAGTTGGCTCATTCGTTTAGTGCGTGAGGTTCGCGCCGTGGATGGCGTTGA
>CAYMSA010000113.1:0-4815 GCA_964392965.1 uncultured Coriobacteriaceae bacterium | reverse complement strand
CACTCGCGTTGTTCGGATTGCCGCGGTCGCAGCTGCTCGCTATACTCAGCTACTGCCGTTCCGTGACTTCTCCGGGGCGTGCCATCCGCGGAGGGGTGGCAGAGTGGTTGAATGCGGCGGTCTCGAAAACCGTTTAGCGGGTATCCCCCGCTACGAGGGTTCGAATCCCTCCCCCTCCGCCAGCAGGACCAGATGAAGGCCCGCTTCCGACAACGGAGGCGGGCCGTTCTGTTCTCCCCGCAGGTGGGGCCTAGACCAAACCCAAGCTGCCGAGCGCTGCCTCCACGATGGACACATCCTGTCCGTCGTCCGTTAGGATGTCCCGAATGCAGCCCGGGGCGGAGAGCGAGTGGGCGATGGGCTGCACCAGGCAGCCGAGGAAGCAGCTCGCAAGCACTCTCGAGTCACCCGCTCGCACGCTGCCCTGCGTGCGAGCTTGTTCGATGACCCTCGTGATGATGTCGATGGGCAGATCGCGATCATCGGGCATACTCGCCACCGCAGCCGGGGGAGCCTGCATGAGTGCGTACACGAACGCGGCTGGCCGCTCACGGTAGAGGGTAAGGACTCGTGTTGCCATCTGGCGCAGTGAGGCAGTGGCCGTATCGGCGAGCGCTGCGGCGAGGAGCTCCTCGGAGAACAAGGACATGGCCTGACGATGGAGCTCGCGAGCCAGCTCCTCCTTCGAAGCGAAATGCCGGTACAGGGCTCCCTCGGACACATGGGCGGCCTCAGCTATGTCCCGGACGCGGGTCGCATCGTAGCCGTTGCGGGCGAAGCAGGACAGCGCAGCGTCGATGATCACCCCGCGCTGACTCGGTCTCGGCGTCACCGCGTCGCCCCAGGCACGAACCGAGCTACTTCGCTCTCCGAATCCGTTGTCCATCCACCACGAACGCCTGCGTGCGCGGCACCGAGCTCAGCATGGAGCATGGCGATTCCGAAGTCGATCGGCGCGGTCCAGTACGTCTTCGATGCAGCGCTCAGCACAAGATCCTCGCCGTCCATGCGAAGCCTCCACGGCTGGCGATTGGCGCCCGAGGGGGCGAGGCGCACGGCTGCGGCGGCCTCGCGCGCCCATTCCGGCCACTGCTCATGACCGGGTGCGATGGTGTCAAGCGGCAGCCGGTGCCTGGCGCGCAGCGAGGCGCGCATCAGCCGCTCCGAGGTCCTGACGGTCTTGGTGGCGTGTCCGAGTGCCGTGATCGCGTGTACCTTCTCGCGCTCTGCGAGCTTGACGAGGTTCCCTGTGTACTCGGCATCGAACGACGCTGCGATCCAGCAGGTACCCAGACCAGCGGCCGTAGCATCGAGGATCACGGCCTCGCCCACGTAGCCAATCTCGTACGCGGCATCTTCGGGACCCACGAACGCGATGGCTGACGGTGCATCTGCGACACGGCCGTAACTCCCGATGAGGCCCGTGAACACCTCGGATGGCGCTTCACGGATCAGGACGGCGCGAGCCGATCCCCCGGGAACCTCCAGGTGGTGACACGTCTGTTCGAGTCTATCGAGGAGGGGGGAGGCGACGGCTGTTCTGTCGTATCGGCGGCTCGAGATGCGCAGTGCGATCGCCTCGAACCAGTCGTCGGTCAGATTCCGTGAGAGGGGCGCGTGTGGGGACATCGTGTCTCCTTCGGTGTTGGGCTGGTGAATGTAAATACTCACTTACATTCTCCAGCATGTCAAGTTCGTCCCGGCCCTTTGGTGCGCTCCGTGTGAAAGGTTCGAATCCCTTCCTTCCGGCGGTAGAATCTGATGCGGCCTCCGCGATTCCCCTTGAGGACAGCGGAGGCCGCGGTGTTTCTCGGCTGGAAGGGAGTGAAGCAGCGTGGCTGATCAAGCGCATCCAAACGATCCGCTCCACGGAGTGACGTTGGAGATGATGCTGAAGCGGCTCGTCAACAAGTACGGTTGGGATGGTCTTGCCAAGCGCATCCGGATCAACTGTCTGAAGAACGACCCCACGATCCCGTCCGTTCTGAACTTCCTACGTAAGACGCCCTGGGCGCGGGCGAAGGTCGAGGAGCTGTACCGGAACTCGAAGTTCTGGACGCGGGATTAGGTTGTGACCTGAGCGGCCGCCGGCGTGGTAGACGGGTATCCACCACGTGAAGGGAGGGCCGATGAATACGAGCATCATCATCGCGACAGACCGTGCGACTCTCACGGGCGACCTTGACCTGCCCGCGCAGCCGCGCGGGGTCGTCATCTTCGCCCACGGGTCCGGTTCGAGCCGCTTCAGCTCGCGCAATCGCGCCGTGGCGTCGTCGCTGAGGGCGTCCGGGCACTTCGGCACGCTGCTCTTCGATCTTCTGACCGAGGAAGAGGACCTGGACTGGTCCAACCGCTTCGACATCCGTCTGCTCGCCGAGCGCCTCCTCGCGGCGACGCACGCCGTTCGTTTGCGGCCGGACCTCATGCATCTGCCGATCGGCTACTTCGGGGCGAGTACCGGGGCGGCAGCGGCGATCGTGGCAGTGGCGCACGCGCACGATGGGGTGGCAGCGATTGTCTCGCGTGGCGGTCGGCCGGATCTCGCCGGGGAGTCGCTGTATGGCGATCACGTGCCGACCCTCTTGATCGTCGGGGGCAGAGACTTCGAGGTGATCGAGCTCAACCGGCAGGCGTTTGCCGCGATTCCCGCGCGCGAGAAGCAGCTGGAAGTGGTGCCAGGCGCGACGCACCTGTTCGAAGAGCCCGGAGCGCTCGAGGAGGTGTCCCGGCTTGCGCTCGAGTGGTACGAGCGATGGCTGGGGCGATAGAGGTGCACAGAGTGTCACACTCACGCGAGGAGCGGCGGATGCCTGACAGCAGCGTGAGACTTCAGCGAGGTGTCTCGGGTGGCAGCATACCGCCCGATGCGCGGCTCGCGATCGGCGCCTACGCCTGCGGCGACGCGTGCGTCGTGCTGGTTCTCGAGAGCGGTGGCACGCCTGTGCGCGCCGCGGTGGTGGCGCGCAGCCATCTGGACGAGCTGCTCGGGGAGCTGGAGCGGCTCGACGTCTGGAGCCTGCCCCGTGAGGATCCGCCCGACTGTGGCGACATCTATGGGATGGACACGAGTCTCCGGCTCGCCGACGGTACGCGCGCCTGGCACAACGGACCCTGGCCGAGTGGCGCTCCCTGCGAGTCACGGACGCGTCCCAACCCTGCCGAGCGAGCGCGGTTCGCCGAGGCGGCGGGGCGCATCGTGGCTTTCGCCGAGTCGCTCACCCGAGCCGGCACGGACGTCGAGAGTGCGCTGGCGCTTCTCGACGGCTGCGGAAGCGAGAACGCCCGCCGCTTCGCGGATCTCGTGCGACGTTCCCTGCGAGTTGATGTGGATGCATCGGCGCACGTGGCGACGCCCGCGCCATCGCCCGAACCCGGCTCGGCGCCGGGACTCCGGTGGACGCGCACCGGCCGCCCGGGCTCCGTCGAGGCCTGTGCGATCTCGCCGGATGGCACGCTCGTCGCGTCGGCAGGGGAGGACGTGGCCGTGCGCGTCTGGGACGCGCGCTCGGGCGAGCTCCTCTGGACGCTCGGCACGGTCGAGGTGCTCGCGCCGGTCCCGGAGGACCGCATCGGCCGGGCGTTCGCGGACTCCGTCCGCGCACTCGGCGAGGTGCGCGGGTGTCGGGCGCTGGGGTTCTCGGGCAGCGGTGCGTTCGTCGCCCAGGTGGCCGACGAGTTCCTGACGGTGTGGAACCTCACGCGCAGTGCCGAGTGGGATCCGGACATCCGCGAGCAGCTCGCCTGCGTCTCGTGGTCGGGCTTCTCCGAAACGGGCGAAGGTCGCGTGCAAGCGTGCGCCGTCGACGAGGCGACATCGCTCCTGCGCGTGTGGTTCGCGGTCTCCGACGGGGACCTCGCGCGGGCCGATTTCGAGCTCGAGGACGGCGTGCTCGTCGAGCCTGGCGGCCGGATGTCCGGGGTTCGCCGCGTCGCGCTCCGGCCGGACGGCGGCGCGCTCGCCACGGTCACGCCTGCGGGTGAGCTGGCGGTCATGGTGCCGGCGCCGGATGCCGCCGCCATCACGCCGGGGAGCATCGCGCTCGGCGCGCACGATCGCCCTGCGCCCATCGGCGGGCAGGATGTTGTGCTCGGCGTGGGCAACACGCACGCGATCGCCGGAAGAGGCAGTGCGGCCCGCGTCGTGCCGATGACCGCACCCGGGCTCGCCGCGATCGATTCGGGCCCCGGACGGCTCACGCTCGACGGCGAGATCGTCGCCTGCGCGGTCGCTCGCGACCGCCCGATCGGCGCCATCGCATGCACGGGTGCGCGTGGCGCGTCGGTGCTGGTGTGGGACCTGGTGACCGCCCAGTGCATCGAGGCGCTTCCCGCCGAAGGGGTCACGGACTGTGCGCTCTCGGCTGACGGCTCGGTTCTGGTGACAGTGAGCCGACCGCTCCCCGGGCCGGGTGAGGACGCTGCGGGGCTGGTGCAGGTCTGGGATCTCGAGGGGTAGGGTGACGGCAGGCCCTTGCGTCTCACCGTGCCCTACGACCACCTTCACCCCGAGGATGTCCTTCCCTCAGTGTAGAATCGGCTGGAACTACCATGTCCGACCAGGAGGGGAAGGGACTGTGGCATGGCTCCGGTTACCAAGGAAACGCAGCGCGCCGAGCTTCACAAGACGATCTGGCGGATCGCGAACGATCTTCGCGGGTCCGTGGACGGATGGGACTTCAAGAGCTACGTGCTCGGCATCCTCTTCTACCGCTTCATCTCGGAGAACCTCGCCTCCTACCTCAACGCCCAGGAGCGTGCGGCGGGAAACCACGACTTCGACTACGCGAGGCTCTCGGACGCGGATGCGGAGTTCGG
>CAYMSA010000112.1:0-4898 GCA_964392965.1 uncultured Coriobacteriaceae bacterium | reverse complement strand
GCCCAGCAGTTCGTGCACACATCGGGCAGCACGTAGAAGTACCCGGCATCATTGCGCTTGATGGCATCGACGGGGCACACCACGACGCAGTAGTCGCACCTGGGACCGCAGCGGGCGCCGTCGATCTCGAACGTGATCAGCGGCTTGCAGACGAGCGCGGGGCACCGCCCGGCGGCGTGCTCCTCGTACTCCTGGCGGAAGTACCGCAGACTGCTCAACACCGGGTTCACCGCGCTCTTCCCGTGGCCGCACTGCGCACCGGCCCTGATGGTGAGCGCCAGGTCCTCGATCTGTTCGATGAGGCCGTCGTGGCCTTCGCCGCCCATGAGGGAGAGCAGCATCTCCTCCAGGCGCACGAGCCCGTCGCGGCACGAGACGCAGCGGCCGCACGACTCGTCGGCCGCAAAGCCGATGAGGTGCGTCGCGAGGTCCACCACGCATCGCTGCGGGCCGAGCGCGACGAGGCCGCCCGAGCCGATCATGGCGCCCGAGGACTCCACGCCCTCGTAGGCGAGCACCACGTCGGCGTAGGGCAACACGCCGCCCGACGGTCCGCCGAGCTGCACCGCACGCACGTTCTCCGGCTTCGACGCGCCGATGACCTCCACGACCTCCCGCGCGTCCGTGCCGAACGGCACCTCGGCGATGCCCGTGCGGACGATGTCCCCCGTGAGGCAGAACATCTTCGTGCCGGCACTCTCCATCGTGCCGAGCGAACGATAGCGCTCGGCACCGTGCGCGAGCAGCCAGGAGACGTTCGCGAGCGTCTCGATGTTGTTGATGACGGTGGGATGCCCGCCCAGACCCCGCTCGGCAGGATACGGCGGCCGGGCATACGCCTCGCCGCGCTTGCCGGACATCACCTGGAGCATCGAGGTCTCCTCGCCGCACACGAACGCGCCCGCGCTCTGCACGATGCGGACATCGAGCCCGTATCCCGAGCCGAGGATGTTGGCGCCGAGGAGCCCCACCTCCTGCGCGGCGTCGATGGCGCCCTGGAGGATGCGTACGGCGAGGGGGTACTCGTGACGGACGAAGATGTAGCCGATGCTCGCGCCCACCGCGTACCCGGCGAGGATGAGCCCCTCGAGCACCGCATGCGGGTCGCTCTCGAGGAGCGCGCGGTTCATGTACGCGCCGGGATCGCCTTCGTCGGCATTCGCCACCACGACGCGCACCGGGTCGCCACTCTCCGCCGCGATCCGCCACTTGCGCCCGGTGGGAAAACCGGCACCACCGCGACCGCGCAGGCCCGCCTCCTCGACCACGTCGATCACGTCACCGGGCGTCATGGTGAGGAGCGCACGCTCCAGCGCCGAGTACCCGCTCATCGCGACGTACTCGGCCAGACTGCCGGGGTCCACCAGACCGCTCCGGCCGCTCACGCGGCGCGTCTGCGCGTTGAGGTACTGCGCGAAGCCGAAGTGCCGGGCGTCGACGATCTCGAGATCATCGATGCTGCGGAGCACCCCGGGCGTGCGCTCGCGGCCGAGCGCCCAGGGCTTGTTCCCGCTCGGACGTCCCATGGCCAGCTGCAACATGTGCCAGTACGAGCGCTCATCGATCCGGCCGAAGAACGAGTGCACGCCATCGGGCGTGCGGACATCGATGACCGGCTCGGCAAAGCACGCACCGATGCAGCCGACGTCGACTATGTCCGCCGTCTTCTTCAGGTCCTTGCGGGCCTTCATCTTGTTGCCGAGCACCGTGGCGCCGGCCGCCTGCCCGCACGAGGCCATACCCACAGCGATTCTGATGTGATCCGGGGGACAGAGTGTCGCCCGCCCCCGCTCAGCGAGGTCGGTGAGCGAGACGCTCACGTGCGACACGGGAGCGCTATCCGGAATCGCGAGCATCAGCGTCTCGCATCTCCTTGATGATCTTGGGCACCTGGTACGACTTGACGCGCTCGATGATCTGGCCATCCCGGAGCACGACCGGGGCCTGACTGCAGAGGCCGACGCACCCCACTTCCTCGACCGTCACGAGACCGTCCGTGGAGGTCCCGTCTTCATCGAGGTCGAGCTCGTCGTGGATGCGGTCGATGATGATGGACGCGCCCTTGGCGAAGCACGGCGTTCCACAGCAGACCGAGAGCCGATGCCGGCCGGGAGGCCGGGTCCGAAACGAGCTGAAGAAACTCACGAGCCCCTGCAGCCGTGCCTCGGAGACGCCGTGCGTGGCGGCGAGCGCCACCAGTTCGGACTCGGGGATGAAGCCGTGCTCCTCCTGGAGACGGTTGAGCTCGTTCAGGATGTGCGTGTCGTCAGGAGCGAGGCCGGTGGTGCCGGCTACCTCCGGGGCGCATGACACCTCGCGGATGTCCGACGGCGGCGCAGCCACACTCGATTCCTCGCGTATCGTCTCCCGAACAGCGGGCCGTGCGGAGACGCCGCCTCCGGGGGTCCGCTTATGCAACCTCGCAAGGTTGTAGTTCATTCCAGCACCGTCTCTTTCCGGGCTCGCATACCCCGACGGCCTGTCTTGATGCAGGGATAGTGTAGCGCGCCGAGCGCCGGCGGTGCTTGACGTAGGTCAAGAGACACCACGCGCGACTCCGGGAGGCGATCCGTCCCCCGCCCCTCGAGTCGCCCCCGGACCCGTCCCCGAACCCCCGTCCAAACCTACCCGGCGTCGGCCTCCGAGGCGAGCACGATCGCGTCGGCCACCTGCTTGAGCGTGAGGCGCCGGTCCATGGCAAGCTTCTGCAGCCGACGGAAGGCCTCGGGCTCACTCATGCCCTTGCCCATGAGCACGCCTTTCGCGCGGTCGAGCGACTTTCGCGTCTCGAGTTGCGAGCCGAGGTCCTCAACCTCAGCTTCAAGCGCCCGCATCTCGGCGAAGCGGGACACCGCGAGCGTCATGGCCGGCAACACGTCGGACTTGGTGAACGGCTTCACGACATACGCCATCGCCCCCGCCGAGGCCGCCTCACTCACGTACCGCTCTTGCGAGTACGCGGTGACCATCACCACGGGTGCGATGCGCTCGGCGCCGATGACGCGAGCGGCCTCGATGCCGTCGGTACCGGGCATCTTCACGTCCATGAAGACCACGTCCGGCCGGTGACGCCGCGCGAGCTCGACCGCCTCGGCGCCATCACGCGCCTCGGCGACCACCTCGTGGCCGTCTTCCGCGAGCATCTCGCGCAGGTCCATCCGGATGAGCGCCTCGTCTTCGGCGATCAGGACGCGCATGGCCGCCTCGATTCTCCGTGACCCGACACGTCGGAAAGCGGCACCCGCACGGTCATTCGAGTGCCGCCGTCGTTGTCATGCGTGAGCGTGCCGCACAGATCGTCCACGACGATCGTGCGCACGATGGCCAGGCCGAGGTTGGCCGAGCCCTCGAGCGTGAAGCCCTCGGGGAGCCCGCGACCGTCGTCGTGCACGGTGAGCGTCACCTCGGAGGCGGTACGCCGCATCTCCACGCGCACGAGCCCCGTCCCCGATTCGCCGATGCCGTGCTCGATCGCGTTGTGGACGAGCTCGACCGCCACGAGCGCGAGCGAGGTGGCGACCGGCGCGGGCAGCAGGCCCGTCTCGCCCTCCACCTCGAGGCGCACCTCAGCGCCCGGGGACAGCAGACCGCGACCCACCATCTCCACCACCGTGCGCACCGCCGAGGCGACGTCGATCGCGTCGTCGGTGGACTCGGCGAGCATCTCGTGCACGACCGCCATCGAGGACACCCGCTCCACCGCCTCCTCGAGCGCGTGTCGCGTGTCCTCGCTCCCCGACCGCCGCGCCTGGATACGCAACAGCGAGGCCACAGTCTGCAGATTGTTCTTCACGCGATGGTGCACCTCGCGCACCGTCGCTTCCTTCACGCGGATCTCCTGCTCGCGGCGGATCGCCTCGGTCACGTCCTCCACGAGCACGAGCGCGCCGTTCGTCAGGCCGATGGTGCGATAGCGGAGCGCCCGGCCGCTCACTTCGACCGTCATCCCGCGCGCGCCGACACCGCCCACGACCGGCCCGATGGCCGACGTGCCGCCCGGAAGCGCCGAGAGCGGCCCGCCCACGACCGGCCCCTCGGCGCCGGCGAGTCGCATGATGTTCACCGCGTTGGGGCTCGCGTAGACGACCGAGCCACCGGGGCCGATCTCCAGCACGCCGTCGCCCGCAGTGCGCGTCGTCTCGTACGGCTCGCCGGTGTCGATCGCAAGAAGCGGCCCCGCCTGCAGGCGCTCGAGCAGGCGCTCGGTGAGGCGCATGAAGGCGACCTCCATCTTGCCCGGCGCCTCGGCGACCGCTTGGGTGATGTAGCGCACGACGACCGCGTAGGGGTTCCCCACGGGACCGAGCGGATACGCCGTGGACGTCATGCCGACGCCATCGCGCGTACCCCTGCGCGTCAGTGGTGTCGAATCCCCCGCTGCAAGCCCCTCATACGCCGCAGGTTCCTCGTCCGGCGTGACCGAACGCCCGGTCCGGCTCCGCGGCACGACGGCCGCAGCAGTCATGGGACGCGCATCGGCAACGACGACGAGCCGGCCGGCGTCGTCGGGCACGAACAGCACGGCATCGCCGTAGCCGAGGTCGGCGACGAGCTGGATGTTGCCGGCCACGTTTGCCACGTGTGCCCGCGCGGCTGGCTCGAGATACCCGAGTGATGATGCAGAGACGTCCATGCGCGGATTATACGCGTTCGGGCGTCCTCGCTCGCGCTCATCGCCCCGGCAGCACACACGACGGCCGCCGGGAGAAGATTACCCCGGCGGCCGAATGAGGGTACCGCGCCTGCGCGCTCGCATGTATGGCGCGGCTCCTGTGTGTGCGGTACTCTTCAGAGGTTCATGCTGCACCATGCCCGGGTGGCGGAACTGGCAGACGCGTCGGTCTCAAAAACCGATGACCGAAAGGTCGTGCGGGTTCGATCCCCGCCCCGGGCACCAC
>CAYMSA010000111.1:0-4918 GCA_964392965.1 uncultured Coriobacteriaceae bacterium | reverse complement strand
AGCACGCCGGAGACGATCCGGTCGAGGAGGGCGCTCAGACGCGGGGTCTCGTCGGGGCGCTCGGCGTTCACGAGCTCGAGGGCGGTCGCAAGGCCCACGGCGCCGGCGACGTTCTCGGTCCCGCTTCTGCGGCCGGACTCCTGGCCGCCACCCATGAGGTAGGGCGCGATGCGCACACCCCGCCGGACGTAGAGCCCGCCGAGCCCCTTGGGTGCGTAGAGCTTGTGCGCCGAAAACGAGAGGGCGTCGACGCCGAGTGCGCGAAGGTCGATGTCGAGCTTGCCGACGCTCTGGGCGGCGTCCGTGTGGAAGAGGGCGCCACCGCTGTGGGCGACCCCGGCGAGCTCGGCGACGGGCTGGACGGTGCCGATCTCGTTGTTCGCGTGCATGACGGAGACGAGTACGGTGTCATCACGCATGGCGCGCGCGAGGTCTTCAGGATGCACGGTACCGTCGGTTCGCGGCGCGAGTTCGGTGAGCTCGAAGCCGTGACGCGCCAGCCAGCGGGCGGGCGCGAGCACCGCCGAGTGCTCGAAGGCCGACACGATGATGTGCCCTGAGGTGCGGCCCTGCGCGGTGGCGAGGCCGATGACGGCGGCGTTGTCCGACTCGGTGCCGGAGCCGGTGAAGACGAGTTCCGACGGGCTCGAGGCGCCGAGGCACGCAGCGACACGGGCCCGCGCCTCCTCCAGCGCGCGCGATGCCTGCCTGCCAAGCGCATAGAGGCTGCTCGGGTTGCCGAAACGCTCGGCGAAATATGGGAGCATCGCTTCGAGGACCCGGCCGTCGACCGGTGTCGTAGCTGCGTAGTCGAGGTACGTGGTCGTCACGGCTGTCCCTTCGGCCTGTTCAGTCATCGCGTGTTCGTCGGGGCTCGGCCAGTCCTGCCCCGGCATTCATCGGTCGTGCGATCGTCCGCTGGTATGCTGGAGCCGGACGTCACAGAAGGAGGGTACCATGCACGGGCCCGGATGCTCGGCTGCGTGCAACGCCATGCTGACCGACCTCTACCAGATCACGATGCTTCACGCCTACTGGCGTGCTGGCATCTCGACGCGCGAGGCGTGTTTCCATGCGTACTTCCGCGAGCACCCGTTCAACGGAGGCTTCACGGTAGCCTGCGGTCTCGCGCAGGTGGTGGAGTACATAGAGTCACTCCGCTTCGCCGACGAGGACATCGCGTATCTCGCAACACTCGAGGGCACCGACGGCGGCCCGCTCTTCAGCCGGGAGTTCCTCGAGTGGCTGCGCGCGCTCCGTTTCACCGGAGACATCGATGCCGTGGCCGAGGGAACCATCGTGTTCCCGGGCGAGCCGCTCCTCCGCGTCATCGGTCCTGTGGGCGAGTGCCAGCTCGTTGAGACGGCGCTTATCAACACCGTGAACTTCCAGACGCTCATCGCGACGAAGGCCGCACGTGTGTGGCTTGCCGCCGGTGGCGATACCGTGATCGAGTTCGGGCTGCGCCGGGCGCAGGGGCCGGACGGGGGCCTCTCGGCGAGCAGGGCCGCCTACATCGGCGGATGCGCCGCCACGTCCAATGTGCTCGCCGGGCAACGGTACGGGATCTCCGTGGGGGGGACGCACGCGCACAGCTGGGTCATGGTGTTCGAGAGTGAGATCGAGGCCTTCTTCGCGTACGCGGACGCCATGCCCAACAACGTCGTGCTGCTCGTGGACACCTACGACACGCTCGAGGGGGTGCGAAACGCGATCCGCACCGGTGAGCGTCTTCGCGCACGCGGGCACGACCTGACCGGTATCCGTCTCGATTCGGGCGATCTCGCCTGGCTCTCGGTGCGCGCACGAGCGATGCTCGATGAGGCCGGATTCGCCGAAACACGCATCTACGCCTCGAACGAGCTGGACGAGTACACCATCGTGAGCCTCAAGGACCAGGGCGCGGCAGTGGACGTGTGGGGTGTGGGGACGCGGCTTGCGACCGCGCACGACCAGCCGTCCCTCGGTGGCGTGTACAAGCTCTCTGCCATCCGGGAGCCGGGTGGGGAGTGGGAGCCGCGTATCAAGCTCTCCGAGCAGACCGCGAAGACCACGACGCCCGGGCTGCTCGCCGTGAGGCGCTTCTTCGATGGAGAGGGCCATCCGGTGGGCGACATGATCTACGATGAGCTCGATCCGCCTGACGGCGAGTGCGTGATGGTCGATCCGGTCGATCCCATCCGCCGGAAACGCTTTCCGCCAGGCGAGGGATGTGCCGAGCTGTTGACGCCCGTGTTCCGTAGCGGTGAGCTGGTCACGGAGGTACCCACGCCCACCGAGGCCCGCGCTCGGACGCTCGCCGGTCTCGCTTCGCTCGACGCGAGTCACAAGCGGTTCCTGAATCCGCATGTCTACAAGGTGGGACTCGAAGCGGGACTTCAGGAGCGCAAGGCATCGCTCGTCCGGGCGGCGCGGGGGCTGGACGTTGGGGAGCCCTGAGGAGGCCGTCATGCGTGCGCTGCTCGTCGTCGACGTGCAACGATTCCATGCCGGGGGTGCTCTCGGAGTGCCGCACGGCGACGCCCGGTGCATCCTTCCATCCGGAGCTCGACGTCACGCGAATCGACCACATCGTCCACAAAGGGACAGATGTGCGCGTGGACAGCTATAGTGCATTCTTCGACAATGCCCGTGGGCGGGACACCGGTCTCGCAGCGTGGTGTGAGGCACGTAGTATAGACGAAATAGTAGTATTAGGGCTTGCTACCGACTACTGTGTGAAGTATACGGTCCTCGATGCCCTTGAGCTGGGCCTCACGGTGTGTGTGGTTCCGCAAGGCTGTCGTGCCGTGGATATCATGGCGGGTGATGGTGAGCGGGCGCTTGTGAAGATGGAGACTGCGGGCGCCACGATGCGCACCCTGCACGACCTGCTGGACCGACAATGAAGGAGCAACACGTATGAAAGTCGTCGCCATCTCGGGAAGCGCACGCAAGGGCGGGAACACGGCGCTCATGCTCGGGCGCGTACTCGAGGCACTTGCCACCGAAGGCATCGATACCGAGCTCATCGAACTCGCAGGACGACGGGCAGAGGGCTGCACGGTGTGCCTGCGCTGCCGTGAGCTGCGTGATGGACGGTGCCACGGGCGCAACGATGCGATCAACGAGTGTATCGAGGCGATGGCCGGGGCGGACGGCATCATCATCGGTTCGCCGGTCTACTTCGCCGACATCACTCCCGAGACGAAGGCGCTCATCGATCGCGCCGGCTATGCGATGCGGGCCAAGCCGGAGACCCTGCGGCGCAAGGTCGGTGCGGCGGTAGCAGTGAATCGCAGGGCCGGGGCGATCCACGCCCTCGACTCGATCAACCACTTCTTCGGCATCACCGAGATGATCAGCGTGGGTTCAACCTACTGGAATCTCGGCGTCGCCGGCCCCGCAGGCACCGTGAGCGACGATGCCGAGGGGCTCGCGACCATGCAGCGGCTCGGCGAGAACATGGCATGGCTGCTGAAGACGATCGAGCGAGGCGCCGGGCACGTGGGGGAGTTGCGATGAGCATCATGCTTCATCCGATCGGCGTCATCCACACGCCGTACCACGACAAGGACGACACTCCCGCGCAGGGCTCGTTCCGTCCCCATGTCACGGGGACGGTCGAGGTCTTCCCGGAGTACGCGGTGGCGCTCGAGAACATCGAGGAGTTCACTCACCTCATCCTGCTGTATGAGCTCGACCGCGCGGCCGCTGTCGAGTTGCGACGGGTGCCACTCCTCATCGATGAGCCCAAGGGTCTCTTCGCCACGCGTTTTCCCGCGCGCCCGAGCCGTATCGGACTCACCGTCGTGACGCTTCTCGGCTGCAGCGAGAATCGGCTCACCGTGGGCATGGTCGACATGCTCGACGGCACGCCGCTCATCGATATCAAGCCGTACGTGCCACAGTTCGATGCCTTCCCCGAGGCATCGAGCGGGTGGTTCGCTGGCTGTTCCGATCGACCCAAGCCACCCGGCCGGGAGTGAAGGGATGGTATGCTTCAAGTTCGCGCGCTTTCGCGTGAGTGCACAGGTGATGATGGAAGGGACACCCAGTGAGTCGTGAGTGGACCGAGCACGGCCTGCCGGTCATAGGGTTCGTCGGCCTGTCCGGTTCGGGCAAGACGACGTTCCTCGAGAAGGTGATCGGCGAGCTTACGCAGCGCGGGTGGCGCGTGGCAACCGCCAAGCACCATCATCGGTCCGACTTCGAAATCGACGTCCCGGGCAAGGACTCATGGCGGCACGCCCGCGCCGGTGCCGTGGTGTCCATGATTGCCTCCGAGCGCAAGTTCGCACTGGTTCGTCGCGTGGATCATGAGCCTGGCGTCCCTGAACTGGTGAGTGCAGCGGGTTCCGATGTCGATATACTGCTCACCGAGAGCATCCGGGAGCCAGGGGTCCGTCAGATCGAGGTCGTTCGCTCGGCGAACTCCGATCGCGTCACCTGCCGGCTCGAGGATCTGTTCGCGCTCGTGACGGACGGGAGCCACGACGTGGGAGACGCGCCCGTCTTCTCGCTCGATGACATCGCGGGCGTGACGGCACTCATCGAGAGTGTGCTGCAAGCTCGTGGCCTCATGCCACGCGATACCGCCGGTTCGGCGGACCATACCGAGGGAGGTACCACCCGTGCTTGACACGTTCGGTCGCAACATCGATTACCTGCGCATCTCGGTCACCGACCGCTGTAACCTGCGGTGTGTCTACTGCATGCCTGAGGAGGGCGTGCCATTCATGCCGCATGACCAGATCCTGACCTTCGAGGAGATCGAGCGCTTCGTCGAGGCCGCAGCCGCCGAGGGGTTCAAGAAGCTCCGGCTCACTGGTGGAGAACCACTCGTCCGGCACGGCATCGTCGATCACGTGCAGCGCCTGAGCTCCATCGAGGGCATCGAGGCTGTCGCCATGACCACCAACGGCATCCTGCTGCCGCG
>CAYMSA010000110.1:0-4945 GCA_964392965.1 uncultured Coriobacteriaceae bacterium | reverse complement strand
ATCTGGGATGCGGCCACCTCAACCTGCTGCCCCGCCATCAAAAAACCTCCAAGAACTTGAGCGTTGTCCGCCAGAGCACTCCGGCCTCCGGCGCCAACTCCCACGGGATCTCATCCTGGTCGATCCGGCAGTAGATCGGACCTTCCACGTCAAGACTCTCTTCCCAAACCACCAGCACGACCGGGACGATCTTCTCCACTGCCGCCCACATCTCCATGAGACTTTGCCGCTGCGTCTCCGTGATGATCGGAAACTCGAAGGTCGGCACGCGGCGCACCAGCCCGCGGTCCCCGTAGACCTGGCCGGTGATCGACTCTGTCACGGTGCTCGTTGTTACGCGCGGCAGGTTCACGCCCGGCTCAACTGGGGGCATCTGCAGCATCGAGCCGAGCATCAGACGGCCGAGCTGGATGTAACCGTCGGGGTTGCTATCGTCATCGATATAGAGCCGCCAGTAGCGCAGCGCGGCGCCGGTGAAGAAGTGCACGATCACGTCGTCGCGGTGCGTGATCGTCTGGTCCACCGTAGGAGCCGTCCAGACATTCGTCGCGTTGCCCTGGATCTTGAGCGTGCAGCCGTCGGTAAGGTTGTGGCCCGCGAGCGCGACCATGTCTGGATTGATGGTGTTGCCCTCGCCGGCGTCGATGATGATGGTCTGATCGCTGACTTCGTCGTCCGTGCGCCAGGGCTGCGAAAGCCGTGAGTCCTGCACGTTCTCCACGGGCAGGTTCGGGGCCTCGCTGCTGGCCGTCAAAGTTAGGGTATCAGACTCGGAATCCCACAAGAGTCTCATCCCGCCACCACCGCCCTGTCGGCCACGAGTGCGATCCCGCGCCGCGTCGCTTCCAGCATCCCGCGATAGATCGGCTCCGTGCCGACCTGCAGCACAAGCGGCTGCCTCACGAGGACCTCGTCGGGCCCATTCACATTGGGCGAACTCACAGGTGTGACCTGCACGTGCTCGATGCCGCCCGGGTTGTCGCCCACTTTGAGGAGCTGCTCGCCATGGGTGTAGAAGTCTGCGCCCTCCGCGGCGGACGGAAGCGGCTGCGCAGCCACTGCTGCCAACTGCGCGGCCCCGGTAGCCGCGGCAAGAGCGGCCATCCATGGCGCCAGCGCGACGGGTTTGATGGTGAAGGCATTGATGATGGCCATGGCGGTTGACAAGAGGACATCGAAAATCGCGAAAGCCTTCGCTGTTTTGGCTGCTTCGCGTTCTGCCTTTTTCCGTTTTTCAGTGATCTCCTCGTCAAGCTCAGCAAGAGCGACGCGTCGCTGATCCTCGTCCTCGATGTTCTTTTCGATCGCAATTCTGCGGCGCTCGTATTCTTCATCGATTTCGGCAGAGCGGGCGGAAGAGATCGCCGAGTAAATACCGCCAATCGCAGAAATCAGCGATGATACGCTGCCGAGTATCGTGTTGGCGGTCTGTATCTGGCGATCCCGTTCTTCTTCAGCAGCCCGTTCCCTCAGCTTCTTGATTTCGCCCTGTGCCCATTGTTCGGCGTCGACGCGCGCAATTCCGGCCTGTATGAAGGCATCCTTTTCCTGGTTGATGCGCAGGATCTGCTGCTGCGTATCATCCATCTGGATGAACGCGAATTCGATTCTCTTCTCCGCGTTCTTAGCTTGTTGCTCAGCAAGGCGACGTTCAAATTCCAGTTGCTCGCGCAGCAAGAATGGAAGCTCTTCGAGGGCCTCGACATACTCCTTCGTCGCTATCACGACATCTGTTGTTGTCTCTGCCAGCTCTTTCTTGCGCTGGAGCGCTTCGCGTTCCAGCCGGTCAGCCTCTTCGTAGATCGTCTGTTGATTCTTGAGCTCGACGCTCGCTTCTTCGTACGACTTGCGTAGCCTTATCTCTTCCGCGGTCAGCTTCCGCTGAGTCGTGGCTGATCGCCCGATGGCAGTCTCGAGGTTCCGGACAGCGCCGGATCTTTCCTCTTCAGCCTTCAACAGGGCCTGGACCTGGTCGAGCTCCTGTTTGCGGGCGATCACGGTCGGCACGAGCTGCCGGATCAGCATTTCCGCCCGCGCCTTCCGTTCGGCGTTCAATGCGATCGCCTGTTCATCGATCAAGGTCGTTGTCGTCTTCAGCTGCGCAGCCAGGTCCGACGATTCTCGCTTCGCCCGATTCGTCTCGGCAATCCAGCCACCCAGAGCCACCACGACAGTGCCGATTGCGGCCGCAAGGGCCACGTAGGGATTCGTCGTGATCAGCATGGACAGTGTGCCGAAGGCCTTCATGACCGGACCCGCCGCGGCCGCGACGGCTGCCAGCGTGACCACCAGGCGCTTCGTACCCTCGTCCCATCCCTGGATTGACTTGGCGGCCCTGCTGACCCAATCCAGGATCCCGCGGATCGCCGGCAGGAAGCTCGCCACCAGCGAGGCGCTCGCGCTCTTGAGGTTGTCCATCGTGCGGGTGAAGGCCTGCGTAGTCTCCTGCGAGCTTTCGAGCTGGGTCGCGAACTTGAGCGCAGCGATTCCGGCCGCGGCGATCGGCAGCGTCAGCGTCGTCGTAAGCCGGCTGCCGATGCGGTCCATCTCCTGGCCGAACTGCTTGAGCTCCTTCCGTGACTTCTCGAATGACGTCTTCAGCGCACTCTCATCGCCGGTGATGAGGTAGATCAGCTTTCCGACTACAGTCCCGCGAGGCTCAGCCACGGATCACCTTTCCTATCCGGTTCTTCTCGAGCCAGCTCAAATCCTGCTTCGCTCCCACAATGAGCCAGTCGCCGAAGCCTTTGCCCTTCGCATCGACCTTCAGGAACTCGAGGCAGTCGGCCACGTCCTCCATGTCCATCCGGTACATCAGGTACTCTGGCGTCAGCCACGGCCACTGCCGGCCCAGGAACAGCGCCAGGCGCCACCAGTCTAGACGGCCACCTCGACCGTTTTTTTTTGAGTCGGCGAGTCCTTCATCAGTGCTTCCACGATGAACGACTGGTAATCCATCTCGTCGCCGTGCTCCTGCCACCACTGCAGGTCGAAGGAGTAGCCGTTGGCCTCGAGGATCAGCTTGATGCAGGTCATCAAAGCCTCGTTCTTGCGAGCAGCGAAGTGCTCGACCTCCTCGACGATCGCCTGGATCTCGCGCGTCAGCCGCGGCCGCTCCGACTCCGGCGCCGCGAACATCTCGTCTTCCTTGGCGGCCACCGCCTGCGTCTTGCCTATCAGGACAGACGCTTCTTTGAGCACGTCGCCGTAGAGCGCCCGGGCCGCGTTGACCACGCGGGCGATGCGGAAGGACCTGCCCGCGAGCTGCAGCTCAACCACAGCCCGCGGCTTCTCGCTCAGATTGACTACCCGGTCATTCACATGCTTATCCCGATCTCGTCGTAGATCTCGATCAGCTGCTCGCCGCTGGCCCGATCGGGGTCGATCCGGCCACTCAGAGAGACGGGCGTCGAAACCGGCTCGTCCGAGGCCGAATCGGGGAACGCCAAGGTCAGGCCGCTCTCGTTTCGCACAGACCACAGCCGCGCGCGGTAGATCTTACCGGCGATCGTGCACGAGAACTCCACGATCTTCGAGACGATGTCGGCTGAGGCAGCGCCCATCTTCAGGGTCTTGCTTGCGGCCGGCGTGTAGTCGTAGACGATCGTGATGTTCTGGACTTCGGTGGTGACGGTCGTCGAGTCCCGGATCGAGATCCCCCACCGGCCATCCTCGTCCTTCACGATCCAGTAGTCCGTGTTGAGCACCAGGCCTCCGTCGACCGACCCGGTCACGGAGTCCGGCGTGATCTTGGCCCCGGATCCGTTCTGGTAGGTGAAAGGGATGAACTGGTCATAGTGCCAGTTCCCGCTCGCCACCACCTGGTTGTAGTCGGCCACGGGCGTGCCGTCGACGCTGGAGACGGTCGCCAGGCCGTCGAGCAACTTCTGGATGTTGGGCAGGAACAGCTGGTAGAGCTCGAGCGTAGCGGCCGCCTTCATGTTCTTCGCATAGGAGGCGACAACTTCCGCCTTGCTTCCCAGCGCCTCGACCAGGTCGTAGGTGATCTCGATCTGGGCATCCCCTTTGAGGACTCCCAGGTCTGTCAGGGCTCCGATCGTGTCACCGACCTTCACGGTGCAGCCCGCCGGAATGTGAACGCTTCCGTACATCTATGTATCCTCCCTCAGCCTGAGTCCGAACGTGATCGGCGAGTGCCACCAGGTGCTATCCTGGAAGGTCCTGTCGTCCTGGTAGACGCTCACCACCCAGGTCGAACCCATCAGGCCGGCCCGGTTCCCCAGTTCGTCGATGATCGCCTCTTTCAGCGTTTCGACATCCTCTTTCGTCTTCGCGAACGCCGACACCTGGACCTGCGGCGAGGCGTAGTCCAGGTTGTAGAGTCGGTTCCCGTTGATGAGCGTGACGCGCACGGTCGGCCGCGGAGTCACGACAATCGGCGCCTCGCCCCAATAGATCCGGTCGCCCACCAGGGCCGTGATCTCAGGAACTGTCTCGAGGTGGTCCGCCACCATCTGCGCCGCGTTCATTCAGCCACCAGGGGAGTCTTCCCGAGCTCCCGCTTGAGGTCCTCGAGGAGCTCCCTCCGCTCCTTGTTGATCGAGCGCCGCATGAACGGATTCGGCGGCATCTTCACCGTTCCGTACTCAACCAGGTGTGCGTGCCTGGCCCCAGCCCCACCGGCCGCCAGGTAGAGCATCCCCTTCTTCGACAGGCCGGACTCGATGCTGGCCATGAGCGCCCCCGGGATTGCGCGCGGATCCCTGCCCTGGTAGACGGGGACCTCCGCGCGGGCCCGCTCCTTGAGCCGCGGCGAGGCCACCGCGAAAGCCGCCATGCGCCGCTTCTCGACAGCGCTGATGACTGCGCTCGTGACCGGCTCATCGATCATCACGTGCTTTCCGATGGTGATGCGCTTCGTGTTCTTGCCCATCAGCGCACCTTCACGTAGGATCCGAGCTTGCTTCTGGCCGATAGCGGCAGA
>CAYMSA010000109.1:0-4968 GCA_964392965.1 uncultured Coriobacteriaceae bacterium | reverse complement strand
CATCATGGCCGAGGGTCCGCGCGACAACGTGAAAGTGACCGTGCCCGAAGACGTGCCGATCGTCGAGGGAATCCTCGGCAGGCGGGCCGGCGGGGCAGGGACGGGCATACGGATCGGGCTCGGTTATGACGCGCATGCGTTCGCCGAAGGCCGATCCCTCGTGCTCGGCGGTGTGCTCATCCCGCACGACCGGGGCCTCATGGGTCACTCCGACGCCGATGTGCTCACGCATGCGTTGATGGATGCGATACTCGGCGCGATGCGCGAGGGGGATATCGGCGGGCTCTTCCCGGACACGGACCCCGCATACGCGGGCGCCTCGAGCATCGAGCTCCTTCGGCGGGTGGCGCGCCTGATGAGTGGGCGCGGATTCCGCCTCGTGGATGCGGACACGGTGCTCGTCCTCGAACGGCCGAAGATCGCGCCCTATCGCGATGAGATGCGCGAACATCTCGCCGAGGCGCTTGGTGTGGACGCCTCGTGCGTCGGCGTGAAGGCCACCACCACCGAGGGGCTCGGCTACGAAGGCCGGGGCGAGGGTGCGGCGGCACAGGCGGTCGTCGTGCTGCATCGAATCCGATTGTGACGGGTTCGGGTGCGAATCGCTGGTCTCGCGGTAGAATTACGAGTCACCGATGACTCGTTTGCGGACTGAGAGGGGCGGCTTGGTGTGTTCTCCCGACTGAGACAGGACATCGCGAGCATCATGGAGCGCGACCCGGCCTGTCACTCGGCCTGGTCGGCCCTGACCAACTACCCCGGCCTCACCGCAGTGCGTTGGCATCGGGTCACGCACTGGCTCCACAACCGTGGTCACCTCTGGCTCTCCCGCTACATCTCACAGCGCGTGCGCAAGAAGACGGGTATCGAGATCCACCCTGGAGCGACGATCGGCGAGCGTTTCTTCATCGATCACGGCATGGGCGTGGTCATCGGAGAGACCACCGTCATCGGGAATGATGTGACCCTGTACCAGGGCGTCACGCTCGGCGGAACGGGCAAGGAGCACGGGAAGCGCCACCCCACGATCGAGGATTTCGTCGTCGTAGGTGTAGGCGCAACGGTCCTCGGCAACATCACGGTAGGCAGAGGCTCCATGGTCGGTGGTGGCGCTGTCGTTATCGCGCCGGTTCCACCAAACTGCACCGTCGTGGGCGTCCCGGGCAGGGTGGTCGTTCGCGAGGGGCAGCGGGTGGATCGCATCGATCTGCACCATGAGAACCTGCCCGATCCGGTCATCGAGATGTATCGTACGCTCAATCGCCGGATCGATCGCCTGGAGGCGCGTCTGGCGCGCGAAGAGGACAGCAGCGCGGAAACCGGACGGCCCGTCTCCATGGAACACGACACTCCTGAAGGGCAGAGTGATGACGATTCGCATCTATAACACGCTGAGCCGCTCTAAGGAGGAGTTCGCTCCGCGCGACGCGGGCAAGGTCGGCATGTACGTCTGCGGCCCCACCGTCTACAACCATATCCACATCGGTAACGCGCGCACGTTCCTGACGTTCGACGTGGTGCGTCGCTACCTGGCCTACCGCGGCTACGATGTGACGTTCGTGCAGAACATCACGGACATCGACGACAAGATCATCAACCGGGCCATCGAGGAGAGGCGGCCTCCCGCCGAGGTTGCGGCCGAGTACACTGACGCGTTTCGCGCGGCCATGGGTGCCCTCGGTGTCGAACCCCCGACGGTGCAGCCCAAGGCCACGGAGACGATTCCTGAGATGATCGGGATGGTGGAGCGGCTCATTGAGCGTGGACACGCGTATGTGGTCGAGGGCGACGTGTACTTCTCGGTGCGTAGCTTCCCCGGCTATGGCAAGCTCTCGGGCAGGAACGTGGACGATCTCGAGAGCGGCGCCCGGGTCGATGTTGATGCGCGCAAGCACGATCCGCTCGACTTCGCGCTATGGAAGGCCGCCAAGCCGGGCGAGCCGCGCTGGTCCAGTCCCTGGGGCGAGGGGCGTCCGGGCTGGCACCTCGAGTGCTCGGTCATGTCTGAGGCCGAGCTGGGCCTGACGTTCGACATCCACGGAGGCGCGAGCGATCTCATCTTCCCGCATCACGAGAACGAGATCGCTCAGTCTGAGGCGGCCACCGGTCGTCCGTTCGTCCGCTACTGGATGCACGGCGGGCTGTTGCAGGTGAACGCCGAGAAGATGAGCAAGTCACTCGGCAACTTCCTCCTTCTGAAAGACGTACTCGAGCGGCACGCACCGCAGACGGTGCGCCTCCTTATGCTGCAGACGCACTATCGCAGCCCGCTTGACTTCTCGCCCGAGCGACTCGACGAGGCTGCCCGCGCGTTCGATCGGCTGGTCACGCCGCTCCGGAATCTCGCGTGGGCCGAGCGCACCGCTACGGCGACGGGCGCCGTGGCCTCGGCAGATGAGCTCGATGCGTTCGACCGCGCTCCAGGTGTTGCTCGCGATGCCTTCGTTGCAGCGATGGACGACGACTTCAACACTGCCGGCGCGCTGGCAGCTCTCTTCGACCTGGTCCGCGAGATGAACACGTTCCTGGAGCGCTACGGCATAGGCGAGGGTGGGGCGCACGCGGCAAGGCTTGATGCCGCAGCCGCGACACTCACCGGGCTGCTCGGTGTTCTCGGTCTACGAATCGAACCAGACGCTCCCTCCACCGAGTACCCTGCCGAGGTGTTGGCGCTCGCCGCCGAGCTTGCTGACTATGCTGGAGGGGACACTCGCGCAGCGGTTGATGCGCTGCTCTCCGCGCGGGCGCGGGCACGGGTGGATCGTGATTGGGCGATGGCCGATGCCGTGCGCGACGGCCTCGGCGCACTCGGCTTCACCATCGAGGACACCGTGTCGGGCGCGCGCGTCACCTTCAAGGGCGAGTAGAGGCGCATGGCAGACGTCATCGAAGGCCGCAACGCGGTTCTGGAAGCGCTGCGCTCGGGCCTCGGCCTCGAGCAGGTGCTCATCGCCTCGGGCACACGCGGCAACCCTGCGTTGGATGAGATCCGGACGCGAGCCCACTCTGCCGGCACACGCGTCCGTGAGGTGCCGCGTGCTGAGCTCGACCGCCTGAGCGCACGCGGCGCCCATCAGGGCGTGGTCGCCGTCGCTCCCGCATTCTCCTACGCCGACCTCGAAGACGTCCTCCGCGCTGCTCGCGGGAGACAACGCTCGCTCCTGGTGGTCCTCGATCACGTGACCGACCCGGGCAACCTCGGCGCGGCCATCAGGTCGGTCGAGGTGGCCGGCGGGGACGCCGTCATCATCCCGAGCGTGCGGGCGGCATCGATCGGCCCCGTCGCCCACAAGGCGTCTGCCGGGGGTACTGCGCACCTGCCAGTCGTCCAGGTCGCCAACATCGCCAGGGTGATCGATCGCCTCAAAGAGGAGGACTACTGGGTCGGCGGAGCGGACGAGCGCGCCGAGCAGGACCTCTGGCATGCGCCGCTCGATGGGCGGCTTGCTCTCGTACTGGGTGCCGAGGGAGCCGGTCTCGCCCGGCTCACGCGTGATCGGTGCGACTTCCTCGTCTCCATCCCGGTCGCCGGGCGGGTCTCTTCGCTCAATGTGGCGCAGGCAGCGAGCGTGCTTGTGTTCGAATGGGTGAGGCGGGGCCTGTGAGCGCGGATCGACTCATCGTCGACGGGTACAACCTGCTCCATGCTCACCCCGTGTACGGCCCGCTTGTCTCTGATGACATCGATTCGGCGCGCGCTCACCTCGTATCAGACCTCGCCGGCTATGCGCAGGGAGGACCCGGTGTGACCGTCGTCTTCGACGGAACGGCCAATCCCACCTCGGACGGCACTCCGCACCACATCGGGCATCTCTGCGTGATCTTCTCTCGCGCGGGGACGAGCGCTGATAGTGTGATCGAGGCGCTCGCACGGCGGGCGCGTGAGCGGGGCGAGCGGGCGACGGTGGTGACGTCGGACTCCGCCACGCGCGACACCGTACGCACGGGCACCGTGTCGGTCCTCTCGTCCGAGCACTTCGTGCAGGACCTCGCGTCTGATGCTGTAGCACGACGTGAGATGCAGGCGGCCACTCCCCGCCGTGGTCAGCTGTCCGAGCGAGTGACTCCCGATGTGCACAGCGTGCTCTCCCGATGGGCGCGGGGGGAGTCGCCGTCGTGACTGGCGCCTCGCCCTCGAGGCGTCACACCTGGGCGTGTGGTTGCGCACAAGGGGTCGTTGCGATTCTCGCAAGGCCGAGCAACGCGCGTCTGGTGCAGGTCGCATCGGCCGACTAGAATGGTTGGCGCCGCCGGCGTAGCTCAACGGCAGAGCAATCGCCTTGTAAGCGATAGGTTGTGGGTTCGACTCCCTCCGCCGGCTCCAGGTCTTCTTCTCGGATGGCACGGCATAGATACGCCCGGCACCGTTGATTGTCGTTGACACTCTTCATGGCGATGAAGTAGTATTCCACTCGCCTGTCGCCAGGCAAGCAACTTGAAAACGTGATAGTGCACGGCTTTTTTATTGTGGGGGTGTGCCCGAGTGGCTAAAGGGGACGGGCTGTAAACCCGTTGGCTACGCCTACCCAGGTTCGAATCCTGGCGCCCCCACCACGATGACCTCATTGCGTGACCATATAGCTTCACCACGTGCCCACATAGCTCAGTCGGTAGAGCACTTCCTTGGTAAGGAAGAGGTCACCGGTTCAAGTCCGGTTGTGGGCTCCACGGACGACACTGCCGGTGGCAACACCGGTGTACGGCGGCGTAGCTCAGTTGGTCAGAGCACACGGTTCATACCCGTGTTGTCACTGGTTCGAATCCAGTCGCCGCTACCAGGCATCACAGGGCGCCCGCGCCCGTTCTCTCGATAGGAACGACAGGTACGTGAAGACCGCGTCGACCGCTTCTTGCACAGACGCTGTCCCCAGACCACGAATGTCCACCGGTTCGCACTCGGCGGAAGAGACTCTCTAGAGGAGGAGACTCATGGCGAAGAAGAAGTTCGAGCGCACCAAGCCGCATATG
>CAYMSA010000108.1:2658-5010 GCA_964392965.1 uncultured Coriobacteriaceae bacterium | reverse complement strand
CCCATGAGAATCAGGCCAGCCCCCAGGGGCAAAGGGCCGGAGTGGAAACGCTCTGACCTCCCGTCTAGGAAAGGAGTTCACATGAATGAGATCAAGGGCGGTTGCATCCTCCCTGCTCACACATGCATCTCGTCGCCGTAGGTTGACGCGATCGCCTTCACTCGTGCTTGCCCACATGGGCACCGCTTCGCGGAGTTCGCTGCGCGTACCGACATCTCGCGTGGTCTGCGCGCTCTGGAGTCACCCCCAGCGGTCAAGCCGATGAGTGTCCATCGATTCTGACGAGATTCTTGTGATCAGGAGGTTCCCCATGCTCAGAAGACCGATTGTACTGTTCGTCGCATGGTGCCTGGCGGCATCTCTCTGCGGTTGCGTCTCTTCGCAGACGCAGGCGGCTACTCCGGCCGGAGACGATGCTTCGGCGAGGGTGCCGCTCAGCGTCGCAGTGGAGTACACAGACCATGCAGCCGCCTACTACATCGCCGAGAAGGCAGGCTTGTTCGAAGAGGCCGGACTCGATGTGGAGAGTGCGAAGGTCTACGCGAGCGGTGTGGCCGTCGCCGCAGCGCTTACGAAGGAAGGATTCGACGTCAGCTACATGTGTCTCGTGCCAGCGATCTTCACGTATGCCAACGGTGGCGTACCCATCAAGATCATCGCCGGAACGCACAAGAACGGTTACGGGCTGGTCGTCAACAGCGCGAAGATCAACTCCGTGAGCGATCTGGCGAGCGATGGCATCAAGATCGCCAACGGGCCAGAAGGCACGTCGACCGACTTCTTGCAGAAGATACTGGTTCAGAAGGAGGGGCTTGATCCCGAGAAGATCAAAGCCAATACCGTGCGCATGAACGCCTCGAAGCAGCTCATGGCGCTGTACAGCGGGCAGGTCGACGCGATCTTTGTGCCGGAGCACTTCGCCACCCTCGCGGCGTCCTTCCCCGGCATGAAGATGCTGCTGCGCGGGCAGGACATATGGCCCGAGATGCAGGGCAGTGTGCTCGCGGTGACAACGGATCTGCTGACCGAGCATCCCGATGTCGTGGAGAAGCTGAGAGATGTCAACCGTGAGGGTATCGCGCTGCTCAACAGTGACACCGAGCAGGCCTGCGCGACGATCGCTGACTGCCTCAGTATCAAGCAGGACATGATCAGAGAGCAGACGGAGACTCCGGATATCGACCTGACGGTCGACGGCGAGCTCGTTGCAGTCTCCCTGTCGAACATGACGCTGACCGATGAGATCGATGCCGATGATGTGCAGGCGGTCATCGACAAGATGTACGAACTCGGCTACATCGATGCGCCCTTCGACGCGAGCGAGATTCTCGCGATTGACTAATCGGACAAGTCGGAGAGGGTAGTTAATGAGGGCAGATCATGCCAACAACAGGGCGGTGTACCTGGTTCCGACAGCGGTCTTCGTGCTGGCTTGGGAGGTCATAGGGCGGCACGCTGCGACGCCGCTCTTTCCGCCTCTCAGCAAAGTGTTGCAGCAGGTGTGGGTGCTCCTCGAGAACGGAGTCCTCATCGACAGCTTCGGCGCGAGTCTGGTGCGGGTGCTGATCGGGTACTTCGCCGGCAGCCTGATGGGTCTGCTCATCGGCACGTTTATGGGTATCAGTAAGACCGCGAAGTTCGGTCTCACGCCACTCGTGAGTGTTCTCCTGCCGATTCCGACGCTCGGCTGGCTACCGCTCCTCATGCTCTGGGTAGGGATCAACGAGGCGCTGCCTGTGCTGCTGATCTTCATCTGTGCCTTCTTCCCGGTCGCCTACAACACGCGAACGGGAATCGAGGGAGTCAGGAAGCAGTACGTGCGGGCGGCGCACACCCTCGGCGCATCATCGTGGTACACGCTGCGGCATGTGATCCTCCCACTCGCACTCCCCGGTATATTCACGGGCCTGCGTCTGGAGGCGGGAATGGCCTGGCGTACGGTCATCGCCGCGGAGATGTTCGCGATTCCCACGGGCATCGGTGCCCTGATGATGAATGCCGAGAGCCTCATCCGCGTGGACATCATCATGGTGTGTCTGCTCGTCTTGTCGCTGGCCTGCTTCCTGTCCGAGCGGGCGCTCATGGCGCTCGAAGACAAGATGACCGGGGCTTGGAGATGACCAGGACGGCGATTCGACTCGCGCACATCACGACACCTCACTGCCTGCGCGGGGTCGACTTGAGCATCGCGGAGGGCGAGGCGGTCGCGATCCTGGGAGCCACCGGCGCAGGGAAGAGCACGCTGCTCAATGTCATCGCCGATCTCATCGAGTACACCGGCGACGTGTACTTCGGCGACGTGAACGTCAACTCGCTCTCGACGCGCAAGCGCAACGTCGGGTATGTGTTCCA
>CAYMSA010000108.1:0-2558 GCA_964392965.1 uncultured Coriobacteriaceae bacterium | reverse complement strand
ACGTGAACGTCAACTCGCTCTCGACGCGCAAGCGCAACGTCGGGTATGTGTTCCAGGACGTCTGCCTCTTCCCACATCTTTCTGTGTTCGAGAATGTTGCGTTCGGCCTGAAAGCACGGGATTGCGACAGGGGGACAATCGAGGAGAAGGTCGTGGCGGCTCTCGGTTTGCTCGGTATCGGTCATCTGAAGGCACGGTACCCGAAGGACCTGAGCGGCGGGGAGAAGCAGCGGGTCGGTCTGGCGAGGTCCATAGTGACCGAGCCGGGTGTGCTGATACTCGATGAGCCGCTCTCCAGCCTGGATCCATGCACGGCGAGCGAGATCCTCAGAGAGTTGAAGGCCCTGCACAGGCGTCTCGGCCTCACCATGGTCTACGTGACGCACAATCTCGCCGAAGCACAGGAGTTGGCCGACCGCATCGTGATGATCGCCGACGGGGAGATCAAGCTGTCGGCACCGGTCGGTGAAGTCTCGGCTGAGACGGTCCAGGCGATCTGGGGACAGCGCATCTCCGCGAGGGAGGTCTGTTGCTGTGGGGCGGAGGGTTCGCCCGCCCACTGACGTCCGCTAGTCGAGCTGCTCCGAGATCTCCAGCCAGCGATCTTCGAGCTCTTCGATCTCCGCGTCCACCTCGTGGATGCGCTTCTGGATCTCACCGAGGGCCACGTAGTCCGAGGGGTCCGCGTCGTGAAGTTCGGCGCGGACTCCTTCGGCCTTCGCCTCGAGGGTCCGCAGCTTGCGCTCGGTGGAGGCGAGCTCCTTCCGGAGGGCGTAGCCGTCCGCGCCCGGGCGACCAGCCTGCGGTTGCGGTGCGGGCACCGCGCCCCTCCGTGAGCCGCCGCGTCCTGTGGTGCCCGCACCAGCGCCGCCGCCTCGCCGCTCGGCAAGCACCTGGAGGTACTGCCCAACGCCGCCGGGCATGTGCACGACCTTGCCGTCGATGAGCGCGTACTGGTCGTCGGTGACACGCTCCATGAGATAGCGATCGTGTGTGACGAGCAACAGCGTGCCTGGCCACGAGTCCAGCAGGCCCTCCACCACGGCGAGCATGTCGGTGTCGAGGTCGTTGTCGGGCTCGTCGAGGATGAGCACGTTGGGCCGGTCGAGGAGCACGAGCATGAGCTGCAGACGCCGGCGTTGTCCGCCGGAGAGGTCCCCGATGCGCGTGGACAGGTGCGCCTGCTCGAAGCCGAGTCGCTCGAGCAGCTGTGCGGGCGTGAGGTCCCGGCCGTCGATCTCGTAGCGCGTCTTGTAGCGTGCGAGGAGTTCCCGCACGCGGTCGCCGTCGTGCTCGGCGAGCTCATCGAGGTGCTGCGAGAGGACCGCGAAGCGCACGGTCTGGCCGATGCGGACCTCGCCCGAATCCGGCCGTCGCGCGCCCCGGACGATGTCGAGCAGCGTCGTCTTCCCGGCACCGTTCTCGCCGAGGATCCCGAAGCGGTCTCCCGGGCCGATGTGCCAGGTCACGTCATTCAGTACCTTCGTCTCGCCGGGGGCCGCCGTCACTCGGAGGAGGTCGATGACCTGTTTGCCGAGCCGCGACATGGCGGTCTGTTTGAGCTCGATGGGGTTGCGCATCGGAGGTTCCTCGGCGATGAGCGTACGCGCCGCGTCCACGCGGAATTTCGGCTTTGTCGAGCGTGCCTGCGGGCCGCGCGCGAGCCACGCGAGCTCCTTACGCATGATGTTGCGGCGCTTGCGCTCGGCCACGCGGGCCGCTTCCTCGCGCTCGACGCGTTGCAGGACATACGCCGAGTAGCCGCCCTCGAAGGCGTCCACGCGACCGTCATGGACCTCCCACATCCCGAGGCAGACCTCATCGAGGAACCACCGGTCATGTGTGACGACGAGAAGCGCTCCGGCGCGCCTCGGCCAGCGTTCATTGAGGTGAGCGGCGAGCCACGCGATCGCGCGGACGTCGAGGTGGTTCGTCGGCTCATCGAGCATGAGCACATCGGAATCCTCCACGAGGACGCGCGCGAGGTCCACACGCCGACGCTGACCGCCGGAGAGCTCACCCACGAGGCCGTCCCACGGGATGTCGCCGAGGAGGCCCTCGATGATGCTGCGGATCCGCGCATCGGAGGCCCAGACGTACTCGGGAGCATCGCCGACGACCGAGCGCGCCACCGTCTCAGCGGCATCGAGGGCGTCCGTCTGGTCGAGCATCCGGACGGTGGTGCCCGTCCTGCGTATGATGCGACCGTCATCGGGTTCGCGCAGGCCGGCAAGGAGCCCGAGGAGTGACGACTTGCCGTCGCCGTTCGCGCCGAGGATACCGATGCGGTCGCCTTCGTCTATGCCGAGATTCACCGAGTCGAAGACCTTCTTGCTCGGGTACTCGAGATGTATGTTCTCGCAGCCCAGGAGGAATGCCAACGGGCGGGCCTCGATTCTCATCGGTGTTCGGTCAGGAGCAGGGACGATGCTACCGCATCGTGGCGCGAAGCGGTGAGAGCGGTTCGTGGAATGCCGGGTGCGCCGTGAGGGCCTCCCGTGCTTGAACTGAACCCCTAGAGTTGGACCCGAAACAGAAGTTTCGGGTCCAACTTCTTC
>CAYMSA010000107.1:3999-5059 GCA_964392965.1 uncultured Coriobacteriaceae bacterium | reverse complement strand
GGCGGCCACATGGGCATCCTGGCGGCGGGGGAACGCGCGCTCGCCACGACCAACCGCAACTTCGTCGGCCGCATGGGTGACCCGACGAGTGAGGTCTACCTCGCCGGGCCGGCCGTCGCGGCGGCCACTGCGGTACTCGGCCACATCGGGCTTCCCGAGGACCTGGACTAGGAGCAACCTATGGAATTCAGCGGAATCGCACACAAGTACGGCCGCGACGTCGATACGGACGTCATCATCCCGGCCCGGTATCTCAACACGTCGGATCCGGCCGAGCTTGCCAAGCACTGCATGGAGGACCTTGACCTCGGGTTCACGTCTAAGGTCAAGCCGGGGGATATCCTGGTGGCTGAAGAGAACTTCGGCTGCGGGTCGAGTCGTGAGCATGCCCCCATCGCCATCAAGGCCGCAGGCATCTCGGTCGTCATCGCGAGGAGCTTCGCGCGCATCTTCTACCGCAACGCCATCAACACCGGTCTGCCCATCATGGAGGCTCCCGGGGCGGTCGACGGCATCTCGGACGGGGACACCGTCGTCGTGGATGCCGATGCGGGCGTCATCAGGAATCTCACGACAGGTGACGTCTTCCAGGCACAGCCCTTCCCGCCGTTCATCCGCGAGATCATCGAGCAGGGCGGCCTTGTGGAAGCGACGAGGGCGAAGGTGAACCGATGACACAGGGCACCACGCACCGGATATGCCTGCTCCCCGGCGATGGCATCGGGCCGGAGATCATGGCCGAGGCCGTGAAGGTGCTCGACGTCATCGGCGCCCGTTCCGGCGTGACCTTCGAGTTTGCCGAGGCCCTTCTCGGCGGCGTTGCGATCGATGAGACCGGCTCACCGCTTCCCGAAGAGACGCTTGCCGCGGCACACGCAGCCGATGCCGTGCTGCTGGCGGCCATCGGCGGACCGAAGTGGGACACGACGGATCCCGCGAAGCCACGCCCGGAACAGGGGCTGCTCGGTATCAGGAAGGCGCTCGGTCTGTATGCGAACCTGCGGCCGGTGCGCATCTTCGAGCCGCTCCGTGACGCGAGCTCGCTCAAGCCGGAGTACCT
>CAYMSA010000107.1:2222-3899 GCA_964392965.1 uncultured Coriobacteriaceae bacterium | reverse complement strand
GCGATGCAGCTCGTTCGCTGGCCTGCGCAGTTCGATGTCATGGTCACCGAGAACATGTTCGGGGACATCCTCTCTGATGAGGCTTCCATGCTCACGGGCTCGCTCGGGATGCTCGCGAGTGCGAGTCTCGGCGACGGCACCGCGCTGTATGAACCGAGCCACGGAAGCGCCCCGGACATAGCCGGACAGGGTGTGGCGAATCCCCTTGCGATGCTCCTGTCAGTGGAGTTGATGTTGCGTCACTCGTTCTCGATGCACTACGAGGCCGATGCGTTGTCGCACGCGATCGACGGGGTGCTCGCGGACGGTTGGCGCACCCGGGACATCGCCGACGCGAGCACCGATGCCGGTCACATCGTCGGGACCTCGGGAATGGGTGATCTCGTCGTCCGGCGCCTTTCGGCAGGCTGACAGAGGGCGTTATGGGGCGACTGAGATCGGGTCACACCGGGAGTGCATTCGTGTTCGGTCAAGTGCGTGCGTGGGCAGCGTCCGGAGTGGCGATTCGAGGGCATATGTGCGGAATCGGTTTGAAAGTGGTCCTGAAGGGGGAAAAAAGAAGTTTGTGTCGAGTGACCGCACTTCTTGGTCTTCCCACGTGACAGAAACGGTATACATGGTATTCTTCTCACCGTAGTTGCGCCGCACCAACAGGTAGTTGCGCTTCACAAACATCGTAGGGGTGGCCGGAGCGGATCCTTCGGTCGCCAGGAGAGGAGCAAGAATGTGCTTTAGACCAGGGCAGGCAACGATGGAAATCGAGTGCCCTAACTGCCACAAGAAGTATCCCGTCGTGGGTGGCGTGAAGCAGAAGAAGTGCCCGAACTGCGGCGAGGACCTCACCGACGTTCCCGTGAGTGGTGCCGCTCCTGGTGGCGCTGGTGCTCCCGGCGCTCCTGGCGCCCCCGGTGCCCCCAAGGCCCCCGGTGCCCCCAAGGCCCCCGGCGCCCCCAAGGCCCCCGGCCAGTAGGCCCCACAGAACGCTTCTGCAACGACTCCTCGGAGTACGTGCTGACAGCACACGACCGGCGATCCGATCGGACCGCCGGTCGTGTGTGATTTCGGGACCGGCATGAGGGCGTGTGGGGTGCGGAACCAGGAGTCGCGTATCGCCTGACCTCACGGGGTCGGAGGACACCCTTCACCGAGCGCCTCGGCCAGGCGTCGGAATCGTCGCCCGGGGTCGAAGAACTCCCGCGCCCACGCCGTCGCCTCAAGGTCGAGGTCCGCGTGCTCGTAGTCGGCGGCGAGGCCGTCGAGTGCGCCGACGAGCGCTTCCGCATCGTCGAACGGCACGAACACGGTATGCTCGAGCGGTCTCGAGTAGACGACCGTGCGTCCCCGTGAGAGCGCCTCACCTACCGTGCCGCCGATCGAGTCGTGTTCGACCATCCGCACCACACACGAGGCGGCCGCATACCACGGCTCCATGTCTTTCTGCCAACCGAGGAACTCGAGGTTCGTCGGGCATTCGGTCGCCCATGGCCCGCTTCCTCCCACGACGAGGAAGTGGATGTGCGGGAGCGCCCGCGCGGCGGCGAGGACCTGTCCGGCGCCGTAGAAGGCCGGTCGGGCGTCGGGGATGTACGTGAGCACCGTGAATCGCTCGGGCAGGGCGGGCGGCTCAGCCGCGGTCACGGCGCCTGTCCAGGGGAAGTCCACGGTCGTCGCCTCGAT
>CAYMSA010000107.1:0-2122 GCA_964392965.1 uncultured Coriobacteriaceae bacterium | reverse complement strand
GCTCAGCCGCGGTCACGGCGCCTGTCCAGGGGAAGTCCACGGTCGTCGCCTCGATGCCGATGGACGCGAGGTCCCGGGTGAGTGGCTCGGAGCCAGCGATATGCTCGGAGGAGGCCACGGCGCGCGAGAGCCGTTCGCTCATGCCGTCCGAACGAACGTCGGCCACGGTGTGGTAGACGTCGGTGCCGATCCAGTAGCGGATGAGCCGCTTCGATGGGCCGAGATGCCTGATGAGCGAGAAGGCGAGGTCGAAGGCGCGCCCGCGTACGGTGAGTGCGCCGGGCCTGAAGCCCACGAGGAGTATCGTCTTCGCGCGGGCGAGTGTCGCCCAGGAGGCGGGGCGCGCGGCGTCCGCGAGTGAGTCGAATGGCACGGCCGTGACTCTCAAGCCGCAGGTGCGCTCGAGTCCTTCGGTGAGCGAGCGGCACCAGTGGCCCTGGCCAGCCAGCACGATGGATGCGTCAGATGGCGCCACGGGCGGTCCTCACTGGGTCTCGGTGTCGAGGGTGGATGCGAGCACTCCCGATTGTAGCCGCTATCGCACGTGCGGCGGTATACTGCTCTGACTGTCGGCAGCACACTGAAAGGGGCCACCATGGCGACCGTACCCGAGGTCGATTACATCTGGATGGATGGCAAACTGGTGCCGTGGCGCGAGGCGACCGTCCACGTGTTGACCCACTCGCTTCACTACGGGACGGGCGTCTTCGAGGGCATCCGCTGCTACGCGACAGACGACGGCCCCGCCATTTTCCGCCTGACCGAGCACATGGAACGCTTCGAGCGCTCGGCGAAGATGCTCTTCATGGAGCTCGGTTACTCGGTAGAGGAGCTCGTCGAGGCAGTCAAGCTCACCGTCCGGGAGAACAACCTGCCCTCGTGCTACATCCGTCCCCTCGCGTTCCGTGGCTACGGCATCATGGGCGTAGATCCGATTCCGGCCCCCGTGCAGGTCAGTATCGCGGCCTGGTCATGGGGTGCGTACATGGGCGATGAGGCGCTCGTTCACGGCGTTGACGTGGGTGTCTCCTCCTGGCGCCAGCGGGGCGCCAATGCCATGCCGCCGGCCATCAAGGCGACCGGCAACTACCTGAACTCCTCGCTCGCCCGCATCGAGGCCAATCGTCACGGCTACAACGAAGCGGTCATGCTCAATGAGGAGGGGAAGGTCACCGAAGGCACGGGCGAGAACCTCTTCATCGTGCGCGACGGCGTGATAATCACACCGCCGGTCTCGGACGGCATTCTCGAGGGGATCACGCGAGAGTCGATCATGGTGATTGCCGACGACCTCGACTATCCGGTCATCGAGGAGTCGCTCGTGCGCACCGACCTCTATACCGCCGATGAGATGTTCATGACGGGCTCGGCCGCCGAGGTCGTTCCCGTGCGCTCGGTGGACGGCCGCGTCATCGGCGATGCCGGTCCCGTGACGCTTGAACTCCAGCGCACGTTCTTCGATGTCGTGCACGGCCGGAACCCGGAGTACGCCAACTGGCTCGAGCAGGTGTAGCCCGTACCGCGGGCAGTTGCGATCCGGTGAGCGGCTCAGTCGCTCCCGGAATCGCCCTCGAACGGCACCGCGCTTGCGGTGCCGTTCGTCGTCACACCACGGCGTGAGAGCGCCACACCGACGGTCTTGAACAGGATGCGTGCGTCGAGGGTGAGCGAGCGGTTGTCGACGTACCACACGTCCATGTCGAAGCGGTCGGCCCAGGAGGCCTCGTTGCGCCCGTTCACCTGTGCCCAGCCGGTCATCCCCGGGCGCACTTCGTGGCGACGCGCGTGATACGCCGAGTAGAGCGGCAGGTACTCGGTGAGAAGCGGGCGCGGTCCGACGAGGTTCATGTCGCCCCTGACCACATTGAGCAGCTGTGGGAGCTCGTCGATCGATGTGGTGCGGAGGAAGCAACCGAGTGGAGTGAGGCGCTCGGCATCTGTGGCGACCGCGTCAATCGCGGTGAGTGAGGATTCTGCCTCGCGCATGGTCCGGAACTTGTAGAGCGTGAACGGTCGACCGTCGCGTCCGGGCCGCGTCTGCCTGAACAGGACCGGCCGCCCGAGAGATGCGCGGACGGCGACCGCCACCCCGAGCAGTGGGAGTGCAAGGAGGAGGAGCGCG
>CAYMSA010000106.1:0-5074 GCA_964392965.1 uncultured Coriobacteriaceae bacterium | reverse complement strand
CATCGGAAAGGACTTGGCGCAACAGTCCAGTTTCGAGCGTGTTGCGTTGGGGTGTACCCCAGCGCCACGTGAGGTGGTGGCGGGGCAGGGTGTTGACGTGTGCTACACCTCGCGGGGTGCGTGGTGTCCTTGTCGTGTCACGGGGCGGCCGGCGGCGCGCCATTCGGGGAGTCCGCCGTCGAGGCGGACGGCGTTGATGCCGGCCTCGCGTAGTTGGGTGACGGCGGTGGAGGCCATGACGCAGTAGGGGCCCCGGCAGTAGGCCACGACCTCGGTGTTGGGGGGGAGATCGCGGAGGCGGGAGGCGAGGTCGGTGACGGGAATGTTGATGGCGCCGTCGACATGGCCGGCGGCGAACTCCGAGGGTGGGCGCACGTCCACGAGTACGACATCACCGGTGCGGGAGAGCTCGTCGAACTCGGCGAAGGTGACGGGTCGGGTGCCGTCAGCCGCGCCGAAGAAGGCTTCCGCGAGCAAGGAGAGTTCGCTGATGTGCTGCTCGGCCAGGGTCACCAAGGTGCGGTAGCCCTCCTCAACCGCGGCGTCGGTGAGCCGGTAGATCCGCGAGGTGCCCACGACGCGGCGCGTCACAAGTCCCGCGGCGGCGAGGATCTGCAGGTGCCGGGAGGTGTTGGCGACGGAGGCGTTGATCTGCCCGGCAAGTGATTCCACGCTTCGCTCGCCCTGGGCGAGGACGTCCACGATCTCCACTCGCTTGGCGTGCCCGAACGCGGCGCCGATCCGGGCCAGCTGGGTGAAGACCTGGTCCTTGAACTCCCGTGGTTCCACTGGCGGGCACCTCCTCATCTCGCTCCAGTATCTCCCGGACCTCTGCTACTCTTCACCTATTCAATAGTTTGCTTGATTAGGGATGGTGGATGCGTAGGAACAACCTGCGAGCCTGACCATCCCGTACCCGACAATCAGACACGTACCCAAGGGAGAACAATGACGAACGTTCTGATGATCATCAACGGGTCCGCCTACGGTCTGGACTCCACCTACAACGCGATCCGGCTGGCGGCGTCGCTGTCCAAGCGGGAGGGCGTGGAGCTCACCGTGTTCCTCATGGGCGACGGCGTGACCGCGGCGATGTCCGGCCAGAAGACCCCGGACGGGTATTACAAGCTGGACCGGATGATCGGGACCGTGGTGCGCAACTCTGGCGAGATCCTGTGCTGCGGGACCTGCATCGACGCCCGCGGCATCCGGGAGGACATGCTCGTCCAGGGCGCGCGCCGTTCCACCATGGAGGAGCTCGCCGACCGCACCCTCGCGGCAGACAGGACCCTCGTCTTCTGACAACCCCGGAATCTCACCCACGTGTGAGCCTCGCTCCGGTGATCCCTGGGCGAGGCAGTCGTGGTGAGCGATGTGGTGGTGACCCCTCCCGCTCGATATCAAGCCAGCGGCTCGGCGCAGGGCCGGCCAGCAATGACTGCAGGAGAGGTGCGTGGAGATGTCCACGGAGAACCACAACGAGAATCACGTGATCGGGGCGCAGGCCCTTGTCAGGAGCCTGGTCGACCTGGGCGTGACGCACGTGTTCGGCTACACGGGCGCGGCGATACTCCCGGTGATGGACGCGCTCGGTTCGTGCCCGATCCAGATCGTGGTGAACTCCAACGAGCAGTCGGCCGCGTTCAGCGCGGCGGGCTACTCCCGCTCCAGCGACGAGGTGGGGGTGGTGGTGGTGACCTCCGGGCCCGCCATCACGAACACGCTCACGGCGGTGGCGGACTCCTACGCCGACAGTGTCCCGCTGCTGGTCATCTCGGGGCAGGTCCCGGAGCACAAGATCGGCACCGACTCCTTCCAGCACATCGACGTGGCCTCGGTCTTCGGTCCGACCGCCAAGAAGGTGTACTCGCTGAACCTCAGCGATGACATCGAGGCGGTGGTCAAGGAGTCCTACTTCCTGGCGCGGGCGGGGAAGCCGGGCCCTGTGGTCATCGACATGCCGCTGAATGTCCAGCAGGCGCAGACCAGATACTCCGGATTCGGGGCCGAACGGTTCGCTGGCCTGTACTCCACGGAGTCCCACCTCTCCGACGCCCAGTGCGCCCAGTTCTTCGATGTGCTCACCCGGGCACGCAGGCCCCTGCTCTACGTCGGTGGGGGCCTGTGCTCGGCGGCGGGTCACACCGCGCTGGACGAGTTCAACCGGCGGTTCCACCTCCCGTCGGTCAACACGCTGATGGCCAAGGGCGTGGTGGACGAGGACGACCCGATGGCCATGACCCGGAGAAGGTCCGCCAGATCCGCAAGGAACGCTCCCCGGTCTTCTCCTACACCGGCGACGCCGCGTCAGCCCTGGATGACCTGGCCCGCTATGCGGACCGCCACGACATCACGCTCGAGATCGAGGAGTGGACCGCGCGGGTCATCGCGCTGAAGGAGACCTGGCCGCTGGACTACCGCCGCGACAGCGACGAACTGCAGCAGGCTGAGGTGCTCGACCTGTTGAACACGCTCCTGCCGGAGCACGTGATCGTCACAACCGGGGTGGGCAACCACCAACTGCTCGCCGCCCTACCTGCGCATGAAGCGGCCCAGGTCCTTCCTGACCTCGGGCAGCATGGCGACCATGGGGTTCGGGATGCCTGCCGCCATCGGGGCCCAGGTCGCCAACCCGGATGCCACGGTGGTCGTGGTGGACGGCGACGGCAGCTTCCGGATGAACATGGGGGAGATGCACACCATCGGCACCCTCGGCATCCCCGTCAAGGTTCTCCTGCTCAACAACCACGGCGACGGGATGGTCCGCAACGTCGAGGACTTCGCCTATGGTGGCCGCCACTCGGCCACGGAACGGCCGCGCGACGTGCGCTTCGCCGACATGGCCGCCTTGTGCCACTTCGGCTTCGCCCGGCGCGTGGAGTCACGGAACGAGCTGAAGACCTCGTTGAAGGAGTTCCTGCGCGACAAGGGCCCCGCCCTGCTCGAGGTCATCACGGACAGGGAGGAAGCGCTCTACCCCGTGGTCCGCGCCGGCGCGTCCTACGCTGACATGGACCTGGGCCCCTACATCAAGCAGGTCCAGCCCTGACAGATCGGGATGAGAAGCCGATCATGACCGACCAGTACCCAGTTCGGCTGGCCGCCCCCTCGAGGACACCCGCCGTGGAAGTGGGTGGTTTGGGACTTTGGCCCCGACCGGGTGAGGTTCGCTGGGGGTGACGGCTGAGTGTTCACCCAACCGACACCTTGATCGCACCTGTCTGTGGGTGTCTGTTCAGAAGGGGGGTATTGCCTGCGGGTGACACTCGAAGTCACAAGGAGGCATCAGCCATGAATTCCACACGTACTGTCCGGGCGGCGGGTCTCGGAGTGGCGGCTCTCGCACTCGCCGGGTCCGTCGCTGTCCCGGCCACGGCCGGGCCGGCGCCGGCAACTCAGGACGGACCGAAGAACATCATCGTCATGATCGGTGACGGGATGGGTTACTCCCACGTCGACCTGGCCTCGTTGTACCTCTCTGGCCGGGCGGCCAACGAGGTCGCTGTCGACGCCGAGACCGGCGAGGTCGACCACGTCTCCGGGAAGGGCGACCTCGTCTTCGAGTCCTTCCCCATCCAGGTGGGGATGTCCACCTGGTCGCTCGGGGACCTGAAGAACGGTGCCCTTCCCTTGCAGGGCGCTTACGACCCGCTCGCCGCGTGGACGAACTTCGGCTACTTCTCCAACGGCGACATCGATGGTGACGGGGACACCGACCAGGACAAGGCCACTGACTCGGCCGCGGCCGGTACCGCGATGGCCTCCGGCCGGAAGACCTGGGACGCCGCGATCGGCATGGTCCCGGTCGTTGCCGACGACGGCGTCACCGTGACCGGGTACGAGGACGTCGAACTGGTGACCGAGCGCGCCATCGCCGTCGGGAAGGCGGCGGGTGTGGTGTCCTCGGTGGAGTTCTCCCATGCCACCCCGGCGGCGTACTCGGCCCACGAGGCCAGCCGCAACGGCTACACCGCGATCGCCAACGACCAGGTGACCTCGGACCTGACCGTGGTGATGGGCACCGGCCACCCGTGGTTCACCGACGCCGGCACGGCACGCACCACTCCGAGCTGGAAGTACATCTCCGAGGCCGACTACACCGCGCTCAGCGCAGGCGCCGACGGCTGGACCCTGGTGGAGGAGACCGCGGACTTCGAGGACCTCGCGACCGCGGACGACACTCCGGACCGCGTGTTCGGGATCCCGCAGGTGTACGCGACGCTGCAGCAGTCGCGTCCCTCCGCGTACGACGACGGCCAGTACTCCGAGCCCTTCTCCGACCCGCTCACAGCAGGCCTGCCGGACCTCGCGACCATGACCGCCGGTGCGATCAACGTGCTGGACAACGACGAGGACGGCTTCTTCCTCATGGTCGAGGGCGGGGCGATCGACTGGGCCGGCTACGCGAACCAGACGGGCCGGGACATCGAGGAGACCCTGGACTTCGACGCCGCGGTGGAGTACGTCGTGGAGTGGGTGGAGGAGAACTCCTCGTGGCAGGAGACCCTCGTCCTGGTGACCGCGGACCACGAGACCGGGTACCTCTACGGCGCCGGTTCCGGTGCGGACCTGACAGCCGGTGACCCCGACTGGATGCCAATGGGAGCCCACACCGAGGCACAGTGGAACTCCGGTGACCACACCAACCAGCTCGTCCCGCTCTACGCGATCGGTGCGGGGGCGAAGGAGCTGCGGGACGCCGCCACGATGACGGACCCGGTGCGCGGTGCGTAACTCGACAACACCGTGCTCGGCTCGCTCGTGCTGGAGCAGTTCTGGAACCCGGAGTTCGCCGGCCCGGGCGGCTCCGAGTACGCCAACGGGAGGACCAGGTAGCCAACGCAGGGGGAAAGGCGCCCGGCCGGTGGATCCCGGCCGGGCGCCGTCGTCTCGGGGTGCGACGCACACTCCACCCATCGCATGATGCCCCACAGGTCCGGTCGGGTGACATCCCGCAGGAGGACGACGACGGCCGAAGCCCGCCCGGAATGGGCGGCGGGGTGTCACACGGAGAAGGCGGTCACGTCCGCCCTCGGCGGCACGACGGCGACTCGGCGAAGCGGGTTACCGCCCC
>CAYMSA010000105.1:0-5214 GCA_964392965.1 uncultured Coriobacteriaceae bacterium | reverse complement strand
CAGCCCGCACGAAGAAACCCCCGCCTCGTCCGAGGCGGGGGTTTCTTTTCGAGACACGAGTGCGGCGTGAGCGGCCGCTCCGGCTATCAGTCTCCGGTGTGGGTGTCGGACGCTATGGCCACCCGTTTTCGCTTGGGCCACTTGAGTTCGTGGCCGCCAGCGACACCACCCGGGCGCCAGATCAGGACGATGACCATGACGACGGCCATGACCATCTCGGTCATGCCGAACACGTCGAACGGTATCGAGCTGCTGTTGTTGATCGTCACCTCGAGCTGACGGATGAGCTCCCTGGCGACCGTCACCACCGCCGTCCCCACCACAGCGCCGGAGACGCCGCCGGCGCCCCCGATGACGAGCATACTGAGCAGCGTGAACATCTCGGTCATGTAGAAGGCCTTGGGTGAGAACGATGTGATGAAGCACGCCCACACCCCACCGCCGAGGCCGGCCATGAGCGCCGAGACCACGAACGTGATGTAGCGCATGCGTACCATGTCGATGCCGATGGCCTGGGCGGCGAATCGGTCGTCACGAGTGGCTCTCAGGCGGAGGCCCAACGAGGACTCCCGGAACCATAGTCCTATGGCTATCGCGATGAGTGCGGCGATCAGCGCCACCGTGAGCGTGGTGTACTGCGGCAGGCCGAAGAACGTGCGCGGGCCGTTGGTGACGTTGTCCCATTGCGTCATGACGACATGGAAGACCACGAGCGTCGCGAAGAGCGTGATGACGCCCGCCATGTCCGAGAGCCGCATGAGCGGATAGCCGATGATCGCAGCGATCAGCGCGGCCACTATGCCGCCGATGAGAATCGACGGCAACACCGGCAGGTGCAGCTGGACGAGCGCCGGGTACATCTCAGGCACGCCGAGCTGCTTGACCATCGGCGGAGTCGCAAGGATGCCCGTAACGTAGGCACCCACTCCCACGAAGCCGACGTGCGTCCAGGAGAGGATGCCGGAGTTCCCCATGAAGATCTGCAGGCCGACGACCAGGCAGAGACTTACGCAGAAGTACGTGTAGACGTTCACGAGCAGCGGCGTACCGACGGCCGCGATGATGACGCCCACGACGATGATGGGCACGGCGAGCATCGCCATCGTCGGGTGCTCGCGGAGCCACGCTTTGAATCGGGAGACGATACTCATCCAACACGCTCCTCGCTGTAACCGCCTCGGACGATTCCTTCCGGCCTGAGCAACAGGAAGAGCACGACGATGGCGAACATGAACGCGTCCCGGTAGCTGATCATGCTGGCTGGCAGTGTGATACTCAGGATGTTGAAGAGCAGGCCGTAGACGAACCCGCCCACAACCGCTCCGATGGTGCTGTGCATGCCGCCGATGACGACGGCGATGAAGGCGATGAGGAGCGGCGCCGCGCCGATGGCCGGATCGACCGAGGAAGAGCGACCGACCCAGAAGATCGCGGCAACGCCAGCGAGCAGACCGCTGATGATGAACGCAGACGAGATGACGAGGTTCGCCGGCACGCCCATGAGGCGCGTCGTCGAAAAACGCTCGGCAGCCGCCCGCATCGCCATGCCGAGCACGGTGCGCTTCATGAGCAGCGACAGTGCCACGAGCAGCACGGCTGTCACAGCGATGACGAGCAGGTTTCGCACAGGAACGGTCGCACCGGCGAGCGTCACCGTCTGCGAGAAGATCGGGGGAAGGCTCACCGCGCGGGCGCGTGATGAGACGAGCACCAGGATGGCGTTCTGCAGGAAGATGCTCACCGCGAACGAGGTGACGATCAGTGCGTTGGGCGACTGGTCGCGAACCGAACGGAACGCGATGAGCTCGCTCAGGTAGCTCACGAGCACTGCCGACAGCACTGCGAGGATCATCGTCACGTACCAGGGCATCCCCGCGACGCCACCGAACAGATAGAGGCCGTAGCCGCCGATCATCAGGTATTCGCCGTACGCGAAGTTGACGAGCTTCAGGATACCGAAGACCAGGACGAGGCCGAGCGACAGCAGCGCATAGAGGCTGCCCAGGCTCAGCGTGTTGATGGCGAATTCGAGATCGATCATCGGGCCACCTCGCAACTCTCCGTGTCCTCGTCACCGAAGTAGACCGACTCGATATCGACCCGGCGCTCGATTTCATCGGCCGTGCCGGAGAGCTCTATCTCGCCATTGGAGAGGAGGTACGCACGATCGGCGATCTGCAGCGTACGTTCCGCGTTCTGCTCGACAAGCAAGATGGTCGAGCCCTGCTCCCTGAGCTGCGTGATGAGCTCGAATATCTGGTCCGTCATCGCGGGAGAGAGTCCCAGCGACGGCTCGTCGAGCATGATGAGCTTCGGATGCGCCATGAGTGCGCGCGCGATGGCGAGCATCTGCTGCTCACCGCCGGAAAGCAGGCCGCCTGCCTGCGTGAAGCGTTGCTCGAGGATCGGAAAGAGCTCGAACACCCGCTTGAGATCCTCCCGGAAGCGATCACGCTGGTAGGAGACGAAGGCGCCGAGTCGCAGGTTCTCTTCGACCGTCAGCTTTCCGAAGATCTCCCGTCCCTCGGGAACGAGCGAGATGCCCTGCTTGACGATCAGTTCAGGCTTGCGGCCTGTGATGTCCTTGCCGAGGAACGTGATGGTACCGGACTGGGGCCGCAGCAGGCCGGCGATGGACTTGAGCGTCGTCGATTTGCCCGCGCCGTTGATGCCGAGAAGCGCCACCATCTCGCCCTCGGCGACCTCGAGCGAGATGCCGTGCAGCGCACGGATGACCCCATAGCTCGCGACCAGGTTCTCGACCTTGAGTATCGTAGCCATGGCTATGCACTGCTCCCCAGGTAGGCGGTCACGACCTCGTGATTGGCGCGAACCTCGGCCGGCGTCCCCTCGATGATCGTCCGCCCGTAATTGAGTACGTGCAGCCGGGGGCAAAGGTTCATGATCAGGTGCATATCGTGCTCGATCACCACGAGCCCGACGCCGTACGTGTCGGGTATTGCCCGGAGCAGGTTCGTGAGCGCCTCGGACTCTTCTTCGTTCAGTCCCGCCGCTGGCTCATCGGCGAAGACGAACTTGGGCCCCATCGCGAGCGCGCGAGCGATCTCAAGCTTGCGTTGATGACCGAAGGGTATTTCGCTGCCCATGGTCTCGGCGTACTCGCTCAGGCCGAAGTCCTCGAGTAGCTGCACGGCACGGGCTTTCGCCTTCCTGCGCGACTCCCCCATGCTCACCGCCGCCACCTCGACGTTTTCGAGAACCGAAAGCTCACCGAACAGGCGGATCGTCTGGAAGGTCCGCGAGATGCCGGCGCGCGCGACCCGATGGGCCGGCCTGCCGGTGGTCTCCTGGCCGTCCACGTGCGCCGTTCCGCTCGTGGCGGGCAGCAGGCCGGTCACAAGGTTGACGAGTGTGGTCTTTCCTGAGCCGTTGGGACCGATGAGGCCAAGGATGTCACCGGTCTTAACCGTGAAGCTGACATCATCGACGGCCTTCAGACCGGCGAACGACTTGCAGAGGTGAGACACCTCCAGCGTGCACGTTCGATCAGATCGCGGTTGATCCATTCGCTGCTCCACATGATGTTCGTAGTACGGACAGAGCTCTCGGACGATGCAGGGAGGGACCGGTGGCGGCCCCTCCCTGATCGAGATTGCAGCTGGATGTCACTCAGGGAGCCGGAATGCTCTCCGGGGTCCTCCATCCGAGGAACACGGTCTTGCCATCTTTGATCTCGATCATGGCAGCAGCCTTGTTCGGCTGGTGACCACTGGCTGCGTCAGACCACTCGAGGGTACCGGTGAAGAGATCGAACGTCATCTCCTCCATGGCCTTGGCCATCTCGGTGCCGTCCGTCGAACCGGCCTGTTCCATGGCCTGGGCAAGCACCATGACCGCGTCGTAGCCGATCATGATCATCGGAGTATCGGGGTCCGCGTTGTACTTCTCCTTGTAAGCGGCAAGCCACTCTTCATAACCAGGGTTGGCTTCGTTGGAGAAGAAGCAGTGCGTGTCGTAGTAGATCTCGTTGCCGTACTGCGTGCCGAGGGCCTCCCAGAGGGCCGGATCGTCATAGGCGTCGCCGCCGACGATCGGCTGGTTCACGCCGCTCTCGCGCAGCGTGCGGATGATGAGACCGAGGTCAGGCATGTACGAGGAGATGTAGATGAAGTCAGGCTGCTCGGGGAGCGCCTTGATGCGGGCGAGCTGCGCCGAGACATCGGCCTGGCCCTGGGTGTAGGTGTCCTCGAACATGACCTCGCCACCGAGCTCCTTGAAGCGCACGATGAAGTAGCGCGACAGGCTCTTGGTGTAGTCGATGAAGTCGTCGGTGATGACGTAGACGCTCTTCCAGCCCTTCTCGTTGAACGCATACTCGGCGGTCACCGCGCCCATCGTGGTGTTCCACATGGACATGGTGAACTGCTTGTCACCGAGTGCGGCGGAGCCATAGAGCGGGGACGACGCGGCCGGCGAGATGCCGACGAGACCAGCTGCCTGCGCCTCACGCGAGGCGGGGCCGCCGAAGTCGAAGTCGCTCGGCGCGATGATCGCGACGGCGCCGGCTTCGATGAGCTGCTTGGCGGCGTTACCCGCCGTCACGGGGTCGCTCTTGCCGTCGATTGCCATGAGCTCGACCTGCTTGCCGAGGATGCCGCCGTTCTTGTTGAGAACGTCGATGGCGAGCTGGGCGCCGCGGAGCTGTGGTTCGTCCAGCGGAGCCTGGATGCCCGTCTGGCAGAGGGCGGTGCCGATGATGATCTTCTCATCACTGGCCTGCCCACCGCCTGAGGAACCCGAAGAGCAGCCTGCAAGTGCGAGTGCTGCAACGATCATGAGTGATAACAGTACAGAGACTCGCTTCATTCTGATACGCCCTCCTGTCGTCGTGCCCGGTCCTGCCCGAGGCCCGGCCGAAGCTCATCTGAGCTCCTTCTCCGTAGGGTGACGATGTCCCGTTGCGGGAATCGCTCTGCGAAGTCTATAAGACCTTGGGCCTGTGCGCCAGTGTTCCGGCCCATGCGAGTGTATCCAGATGGATTGTACACGCATACGCATGAAGTAGCGATATACATACACAGGCCAGACAGAAGCCACATTTGGAATGCACACGAGTCACTCGCAGCGTCGCATCCCGTGTATGTCCGTGGCAGCGGCGAGGGCACGCGCCCGATCCGATCGAGCCTCGACAGGGCCCTTCTCCGGACCGTCCTGCTCGACCTCCTTCCGCGTCGGTACGCGGTAGCCGATGTA
>CAYMSA010000104.1:0-5262 GCA_964392965.1 uncultured Coriobacteriaceae bacterium | reverse complement strand
CGGTGGCGCTGGCCGTCACGTTCGTCGTGATCCGGTACGTCTTGTTCTTCTTGACCTCGGTGACGCTCTGCGTGTAACTGCCGGCGAGCAGAGGATTCGTCACCGTGATATCCGAACTGACCCAGTCCTCGCGTGCGATGCCGCCGGTGCTCACCGGCTGCACATCGAGGTAGTAGCGGGTGAACGGCGAGGCTGTGATCGAGGCACCGGATACTGAGACGTTCATCCAGCTGCCTGCGGGCCACTCGGCGGGCAGCGCGTACGCGAGCGGCGACGTGTGCAGCCGGTAGTTGTACGAAGCGGCATAGCCGATGCCGTCAGTCGCCTGGTTCCAGGTTCCTTGCAGCGACGTCGGGCCCTGCGCGATGAGGGCGACGTCCGTGCAGGGGTCTGGCGCGAGATTGTCCACGATGACCGTGCGCGTCACGTACGTGGTGTTGCCGAAGTTGTCCCAGACCTGCACTTTGAGCACCTGTGGTCCATCGACGAAGACCAGTGCGTCGTCGATATCCTTGGCCACCGTGTGCCACGAGAAGGAGTCAGCCCACGATTCGGTTCCCGGACTGAACGACGCGAGCCCGCCGAACGCGTCCCTGAGCAGCACCGACCCGAGCGTGAACTCGACCTTGGTGATCCTCGCTCCCGATGCGGTCACCCCCGCCTGGGCGGACACGGTCTCGTACGGGTCGACGATCTCCCCGTCGGAGGGCGACGGCGTGCTGAACGCCACGGTGGGCAGCGAGAGGTCCTGGTTCTGAACACCCCAGACATACGTGCTCACGGTCGAGGTCACCGGACGACCACCAGGCAGCAGGGCCCGTGCCGTGACGACGAGCTCTTTGTAGTTGTCCGGTCCTTCGAGGTCGGGGTCGTCGACGGCGGTGATCGTGGCCGTCATGTCGATACTGTAGCCACCTACCGTCACCTGCCGCGTGGCGTCGACCGACGCATCAGGCGCCGTCCCCACGATCGCTATCCGCTCGTAGGGCAGCGCACGAACCTCCTCGACATAGGTGCTTATCGCGTTCGTCAACACCGTCTTGACCTTGGCCTGAGAGGCCGAGTTCGTCGTCTGGAGCAGCATCGGCAGCATCGCCGTGACCGCGATGAAGAGGACCGTGATCGCCACAAGGATCTCGACGACGGTCAGGCCATCATCACGTGTCATATGTCGTCGTGTGCGCGCCATGGCTCCGCTTCCAGAACAGCACCGTCGTCCGGACGGTGCATCATCCGCTAATCCGCTACATCGGCATCCATCGTCTGCCACTTGAGTGCTCCCGCTGTCAAGTACCGGTATCTCACCCGAGGCCCGCGAGGCCGAAGTACCAGCGCATGATGTCCGGCCCGAAGAGAGCGGCGAGAACCGCTCCTGCCGCGAGCCATGGGCCGAAGGGGATGCGCGTCTCGGCGAGCGTACGGTTCCGGCGCAGGATGAGGCCCACGACGACGCCGAGGACACTCCCCAGGAAGAGCGCGAGGACGACGTACGGCCCCAGGAAGATGCCGAGCGCACCGAGGAGCTTGATGTCCCCCATGCCGAGGCCGCGCCGACGGCGCACGAGTGCGTAGAGGGCAGCGGTGCCTCCCGATATGCCGATGCCGATGAGCGCGCCCACGAGCGCGTTCCCGAGCGGCGAGGCGAGCAAGGCGACCGGCGCGAGCGGCGTGAGCGGCACCGCGGGCGCAACGCCGAGCTGGAAGACCGCGACGCCCAGGATACCGATACCCGCAAGTGCCGCGACGAGTGCGTTGGGCAGCCGGTAGTGTTCGAGATCGATGAGCGAGAGCACGAGGAGGAACCACAGGAACGCCGCCCCGAACACCGCCCGGACGCTCGCACCCCACACGAGCACTGCGGCGACGAACAGCACGCCCGAGGCGATCTCGACGATCAGGTAGCGCGGGGAGATGCGGACACCGCAGTCACGACACCGGCCCCGGAGGACGAGCCAGGAAACCACGGGGATGTTGTCGTACCAGCGCACGGGGTGCCCGCAGGAACCGCAGTGCGACCCCGGGGCAACGACCGACTCGCCGCGCGGCACGCGCCAGATGACGACGTTGCCGAAGCTGCCGAAGAGGAGGCCGAGGACGGCGGCGAGCACCACTGCGAACGTGAACGGAATCCCACTCACCCTATGCCCCCACATCGTCTGTCATGCACTGGCAACAGGGTAGCGGTTTTCCGTGCAGCGCGAAACGAACTCAGGGCCGACAGCGGAAGCTGCCGGCCCTGAGTTGCTGGTGTGAAGCGATTGTCGACCTAGTAGTGAGTGTGTCCAGCAACAAAAGCCGTGGCGTCGGTTGTTGCCTGGTCGCTCACGACAGTACCTGCATCATTCACCACGTAGTTCTCATTGGTGGTCGGGCACTTGGGAGCCTGCTTGAGATAGGCGCCACCGGTGGTGAGAACGTCCGTGCCGTCGATGGTGTCGGCTGCCCAGGTCAACGAGGGGTTTGAGGCCAGGTACTGCTGGATGGCGCCCTCGATGGTGCGCTGGTTGGACTGGCAGGTCTTGAGTCGCGCCGAGTCACTGGCGTTGTTGAACACGGGGATAGCGATCGCAACAAGGATACCGATAATAAGAACGACGACCATGAGCTCTACGAGAGTGAAACCCTCGTCCTTCCTGAACATCTTCACGATGCCCCACCTCTCTTCCTTCACGCACTGTCCGGGCTCCTGCCCGCTCACAAGCATGTATCGGCGTCGCATGTCCGGACTTTAGCGGTCGGATTCCAGTTTCTTCACTGGAAACCCATCAGCCGTTGTAAAGCGTGACGGACTGGAACATCGGCAGGTAGAGGGCGATGACGATGAAGCCCACGATGACGCCCATGACCACCATGATGAGCGGCTCGAGCACGGACGTGAGGCCATCCACGGCGGCGGACACCTCCGCCTCGTAGAAGTCGGCGACCTTGGAGAGCATCTCGTCAAGCGCGCCCGTCTCCTCGCCCACGGCGATCATCTGCACAACCATCGACGGGAAGACCGGTGTCTCGCCGAGTGGCCGGGCGATCGTCTCGCCTTCCTTGACGGCGGCCCGGGCTGACCTGACCGCACGCGCCACGACCTCGTTGCCGGCAGTATCACCGACGATGTCCATGGCGGTGAGAATCGGTACGCCAGCCGTTACGAGCGTGCTGAACGTCCTCGTGAAGCGGGCGATGGCTGTCTTGCGGATGATGGGCGACGCGATCGGCACCTTCAGGAGGAAGCTGTGCCAGAGATACCGACCCTTCTCGGTGGCCTTCCACCAGCGGAAGATGAAGATCAGTGCGACGATGACGACGACCAGGACGATACCGCCGGGCCCGCGGACGAACTCGGAGAGGCTCACGATCATCTGCGTCGGTAGCGGCAGGTCCTGACCGGCGGCCTCGAACATGCCCTGGAACGTCGGCACGACGAAAACCATCATGGCGATCAGGATGCCGATGACGAGTATGCCGATGACGATGGGGTACGTCATCGCCGACTTGATGCGCGCCTTGAGGTTGGCATCGGCCTCGAAGAAGTCCGCGATACGCAGCAGCACCTCGTCGAGCACACCGCCCACTTCACCTGCACGAACCATGTTGTAGAAGATCGGCGGGAAGATCTTGGGGTGCTTCATGAGCGCGTCGGAGAGTGACTGGCCTGCCTCGACATCGCGCGACAGCTGCCCGATCACCTCGCGCAACTCCTTCCTCTCGGTCTGCACCGCGAGGATCCCGAGACACTTGGTGAGGGACAGACCCGCGTTGATCATCGTGGCGAACTGGCGCGTGAAGACGGTGAGGTCCTTCGTCTTCACCGTCGTCCCGAACGTGATCTTGTTCAGCTGCCCGATTCGGTCCTCCTGCAGGTCGAGGACGATGTAGCCCATCTGGCGGAGCTTGGTGGCCACGGCCTCACGGCTGTCACCCTCGAGCTTGCCCTTGACGAGCTGACCATTGCGGTCGCGCACGCTGTACCTGAAGGATATGGTCGCCACGAAGCACCCTCCTGTCGGAGTCCATACGAGTCCACAACGTACTGCATCGGCCAGAACCGCGCCATCCTAAAGTGAACGCCGGTTCGGCCGACGATCCGCCCCGGCTGGTCGCACCACCGCATATACTCCGCGCACGGCCTCAGGCGATGACCCGAGCAACCTCCTCAAGTGACGTAAGGCCGAGCCGCGCCTTCTCCAGACCGTCGCGCCGCAGGGTACGCATTCCCTGACGGATCGCCGCCTCGCGAATGACCTCGGCGGTGGCCGCCTTGACCGTGAGGTCGCCGATCTCCTCGGACATGAGCATCACTTCGTGCAGGCCGAGACGACCACGGTACCCGGTGTTGCTGCACTTGCGGCAGCCAACCGGGCGCCAGAGGCGTTCCGGCAGCGCGTCTTCCGGGTAGCCGGCGTCGATAAGCAACCGCGCGGGGGGCGCGTACTCCTCCTTGCAGTCCGGACACAGCCGCCGCGCAAGCCGCTGGGCGAGCACGCAGTCGAGCGATGAGGCGACGAGGAACGGCTCGACGCCCATCTCGGTGAGGCGCGTCGCGGCGCTCGCGGCGTCGTTGGTGTGGAGCGTGGAGAGCACGAGGTGGCCGGTGAGCGCCGACTCGATGGCGATCTTGGCGGTCTCGGTGTCGCGGATCTCACCCACGAGGATGATGTCGGGGGAGCAGCGCAGGAACGACCGCAGTGCGCGGGCGAACGTGAGTCCTGCGCGGGTGTTGGTCTGGATCTGGTTCACGCCCGCGAGGCGGTACTCCACCGGGTCCTCGACCGTGAGGATGTGCTTGCTCACGTCGTTCAGCACGTTGATGGCAGCGTAGAGTGTCGTCGACTTGCCCGAGCCGGTGGGCCCTGTGATGAGAATGGCCCCGTACGGCTTGCGGAACGACGACTCGAAGCGCTCGAGCGACTCGGGCAGGAAGCCGAGGTCCTCGAGACGCAGCAGGATGTTGTCTTTGCGCAGGATACGGAGCACGACGCGCTCGCCATAAACCGTAGGCAGCGTCGAGACGCGGAAGTCCATCTGATGGTTGCCGATGGTGAGCGCGGTGTGGCCGTCCTGCGGCTTGCGGGTCTCCGCGATATCGAGCTCGGCCATGATCTTGAAGCGGCTGATGATCGCCGACTGGGTCGCTTTGGGGCTCCGCATCACCTCGTGCAGAACGCCGTCGATGCGGTAGCGCACCCTGAGGTCATGCTCCTGCGGTTCGACGTGGATGTCGCTCGCCCGGTCGGCCACGGCCTTGTTGATGATGTAGTTGACGAGCTT
>CAYMSA010000103.1:4197-5306 GCA_964392965.1 uncultured Coriobacteriaceae bacterium | reverse complement strand
GGCCAGGTAGCTCAGTTGGTAGAGCAGGGGACTGAAAATCCCCGTGTCGGCGGTTCAAGTCCGTCTCTGGCCACCATCGAATATGATGACGACCGGCCCTTGCGGGCCGGTCGTTTGCATCTCTGAGCTGGGGATTTGCCATTCTCCCTACTGCGCCTGCGGCTTCTTAACGCACCAACTGAGTTGTCGTTGTTGCTCCACCACCTGAGCTGCTGTGGCCGATGCACGGGGCATATGCGGGGCATCACGTGCCTCCTGGCTGCCTGAGCCAACGTCGACTCGTTGGCTCAGTGCCGCCCGTCGATTCTGCAGGCGGCTGGCAGGTCTCCCATTTCCTCCGCGAACACATCGGAAACCTGCTCCCGGTTCTTCATGAACCAGCTGTTCGCGTACGAGCAGCTGGCGGTCGCGCGCAGTCCGTGATCTCGCAGGTGCGCGATGATCGCCAGCATGGTCTCGCTCGCGACGCCCTGCCCCCGCAGAGTGGGGCTCACATAGACGTGCGTCACGTCGACGATGCCTTCGGCAGTATGGGCGAGCGTTGCCTCGGCAAGCACCTGGCCATCCTCGTCGGTGCTGTAGACTCGGCCGTCTTCATGGTGCCAGTCCATCGCGTTCCCTTCTGTTGCGAGATCGTTGCGTGGGACAGCTCAGTTCTCGTCGTCTTGGGCAGGTGACGACGTCTCATACAGCACGGTATAGCTCGGCTGTGGAGTGGTCAGCCGCCGGCCCCGTCCGGTCTGCATGAGCACGTAGAGGATGAACGCCATGGCGACCGGGATCGTCGCTCCGAGGTACACCGCCTGATAGCCGAGCGCCTCCGCGACGAAGCCCCAGATGACCGCCCCCAGTCCGATGCCCGTGTCGAAGCCGATGTAGAAGGTTGCGTTCGCCGCACCGCGTCGACGGGGGGCCACGTCGCGGACCGCCATCGCCTGCAGGGTTGGCTGGAGGACCCCGAAGCCGAATCCGAACACGACGGCCGCCACGAGGAAGCGGGGGAGCGTGTCAGCGAATGACAGCAGCAGCATAGCGACGAACAAGCAGAGCATGCCGGGGTAGATGGCGAACCCGTAACCGTGGCGGTCCACGATGCGCCCGATGAAGAG
>CAYMSA010000103.1:0-4097 GCA_964392965.1 uncultured Coriobacteriaceae bacterium | reverse complement strand
GCACAGATGATGGCGACGATCACGAGCGCCGCCGAGATCAGGAACAGTGTCGAGAAGTTCACCGTCTCGAGGAGAGTCAGTCCGAGTGCGGGAGCGAAGGCCATCGAGAGCGTGGTGGTGAGGCTGAAGTAGCCCATGGCCTCGCCGAGGCGCGCCTTGGGCATCGCATCGGTGGCGATGGTGCTCGATGCGGTGCTGGCGATGCCCCACCCGAAGCCGTGGATGAACCGGACGAGAAGCAGGACGACTATGCTGGCGGCGAGGCCATAGAAGGCCGTGCAGATGACCAGTGCCGCCAGGCCGATGATGAAGACGGTCTTGCGGCCCTTGCCGTCGAGCAGACGCCCGGCCGCCGGGCGGATCGCCACGGCGGAGACGGCGAACACGCCCACCACCAGTCCCGCCCACGCGTCTCCGCCACCGAGCACCGAGGCGTATACCGGGACGACCGGCAGCAGCATCTGGAAGCTGAAGAAGATGAACAGGTTAGCGACGGTGATGAGCAGGAAGTCCCGCGTGAAGATGGGCTCGCTGGTCACCCTGTCGTCTTGCAGTGTCACTTCGCCCCCTCGGCACGGATTCCAGCCCGTTGTAGTGTCGTGCCCATGTGTGTCACGGCACGTGTGTCCCTCGTCCGTCCAGTGTACCTGTCCCGTTGGAGGGTCGACACCCGGACAGCACACACAGTGTATGTCACCGGGGATTGACTCGGCAGCCCGTCGCGGTAGAATCGTAGCCCTTGCAACGGTTGTAAATACAACAGTATCGCGAGGGCGTGCGGATCCGTTCGCAGTCGTTGTACGGACAGGATGCGCCGGGTGAAGGAGGCGGAGGGCGGCATGTTGATGAATGACATCTCGATCATGGTCCGTCACATGCGGACGTTCGCAGAGAGGCGACTCGCGGCAGCCGGGATCGGCTTTCCGGAACAGTGCGTCGTCATGTACCTGGCGGGCGAGAGCGACGTCAACCAGGAACACATCGCACGCTTCTTCGAGCTGGACAAGGGCGCTGTCGCCAAGACGGTCGCGAAGCTCGAGGAGAAAGGACTCATCGTTCGCACCACGAATCCGGCCGACGGGCGCGAGAAACTCATCGCGCTCACGCCGTGCGGCCGTGCGCTGATCACGACGATGCGGGACGTCTACCGCGAGTGGCACGCAGGTGTCTTCGGGGGGCTTACCGAAGTGCAGGTGCAGGAGTTCGAAGCGACGCTCGCAGCGGTGGCGAGCAACTCGATCAAGCTGATACATGGAGAGGCGTGAACCGATGAGGCGGAGTGAACGTGAAGGCGGCAAGGGGCATCTCGGACTGATTCTGGCGCTCTATCTGCTCGGCATCTTCATGGGAGCGCTGGACACGGGAATCGTCACCCCGGCGAGAACGGTCATCCAGACCGCGCTCGGCGTCGATGCGCGTTACGGCGTGTGGATGATCACCATCTACACGCTCGCGTACGCTGTATCCATTCCGATCATGGGCAAGCTCGCCGACAAGAACGGCCGCAAGTACGTCTACCTGGCGAGCATCTTCCTGTTCGGCCTGGGCTCACTCTTCTGCGGACTCGCGCAGGACATCGCCAGCTTCGAGGTGCTGCTCGTCGCGCGTGCGGTCCAGGCGTTCGGCGCGGGGGGCATACTGCCGGTCGCCACCGCCGAGTTCGGGACGACGTTCCCTGCCGAGAAGCGAGGGATGGCGCTCGGTCTGGTGGGCGGTGTGTACGGCATCGCCAACATCTTCGGTGCCTCCGCAGGCTCGGCGATCCTCGACATCTTCGGCACGCAGAATTGGCAGTTCATCTTCTACGTCAACATCCCGATTGTGATCTTCATACTGGCCGCGGGCTTCGTGGTACTCCCCAATACGGTGGAACGCGACGTCAAGCCCGTCGATGTGTGGGGTATCGCCGTCCTGACGGCCATGACGCTGAGTCTGCTGTACGGATTGAAGAACATCGACTTCTTCGATCTGGCGGCCACCGTCACGTCCACCGACGTCTATCCGTTCCTGATCGCGTTCGTCGTGCTGGTGCCGCTCTTCGTGCTGGCCGAGCGTCGCGCGCAGGACCCGGTGATCGACCTCGACTACTTCACGAACCCGAGCATCCTGGTCACGCTCTTTCTGTCCATCGTCACTGGCTTCGTGATGATGGGCATGATCTTCATCCCGCAGTTCGCCGAGAATGCGTTGAAGCTGTCCTCGGGAAGCGGGGGTTACTTCGTCATGATCCTTGCGCTCTTCGCCGGTGTGGGCGCCCCCGTCTCGGGTAAGCTCATCGATCGCTTCGGTGTGAAGGCGGTGTTGGGGTTCGGCCTGGTCGCCTCTATCGCGGGCTCACTCTTCCTGGTCTTCGTGGCGGCGGTGAACCCGGGCTTGGTGAGCGTCGTGGTCAGTCTGGTCCTCATCGGCCTCGGCATGGGGTTCACCATGGGGACGCCGCTCAACTACATGATGCTCGAGAAGACCGACGACTCGCAGTCCAACTCGGCGCTCGCCACCCTGTCGCTCGTCCGCTCCATCGGCACGGCCGTGGCGCCGGCGATCATGGTGGGTTTCCTGGCGCACGCGGGGGTCGCCGTCCAGAGTGACGTCATGGCGGAGCTTCCCGCCGAGGTGAGCGTGCCCGCGATTGCGATCCCCCAGGAGCTCATGTCGCAGATGCAGCAGGTCCCGATGGCAGGCACCGACGGCGCGCCGATGGCGGGCATGGGAGACCTGACGAGCGCCCGGACGATCAAGCTCGACATGGGCTCAGGAGACTCACAGGAGCTGTCCCCCGAGCTGGTACGACTCATGCAGGACTCGGACGTGACCACGATCGTCGACAGCACGAAGGTCCTCGCCTCGGCCATGTTCACCGGCATGCGCCCGCAGATCGAGGCAGGCATGGAAGCCGGCCTGGACCAGGCCGCCGCCGGGATGAAGGCTGCGGCGCCCGGTGTCGCGGGCGTCGATGAGATGATGGCGGCCGTGAAGGCGGGGGTTCCCGCGGCGCTCGACGGCGCTGAGGCTGGCTACCTCGAGGAGATCGAGGGCCGCAGGGCGCCAATCGAAGAGGCGTTTCAGCGAGGACTAGGCGAGGGCTTCCAGCAGCTCTTCAGTCTCGTCGCGCTCATGTCCGCAATCGGACTCGGGTCGCTCTTCTTCTACAAGGAGGAGCGCAGGCTGAGCGGACGGCCGACCGAGCCGGCGACTTCCTAGGTCACGGCGACGAGACGACCCATGTCGCTTGTGTTGTAGCCGCCGATGCTTTCGAACTCCCGGCGGAACTCGGGGGAGCGGACGATCCTCAGAAGCGTCTGTACCTCGGGCGTCTGCATGTCCTCGTGCAGTACGACCATGTCGTAACGCTCTTCCTGCATGGGGATGAAGTCGATGTTGTCCACCTGGCGGGCGATCTTCTCGCTGCCGATCGCCACGTCAGCGTCTCCCGAGCTGACCGCTCCGGCTACCGCGAGGTGTGACTGTGTCTCCCTGTCATATCCGCGAATCGAGCTGCCGTTGATGTGGAGCAGTCGCAGGTGCTCGTCGAGCAGAACCCGTGAGCCGGCGCCCTTCTCGCGGTTGATCATCGTGATGTCGGGTCGTCGGAAATCTTCCCAGGACGTGATCTGTTTCGGGTTGCCCTCGGCCACGTAGAAGCCCTGCATGCGGCAGGCGAGGTGGATTATCGCGGCAGGGATTCCCGGCACGAGCCGCCGGACGAACGGGACGTTGTACTCGTTGTCGTCGCCGTCCCACAGGTGGGCTGTCGCGACGCGTACCTTTCGCTGGTAGAGGGACACGAGGCTCTCGTAGCTCCCGATGTAGGCGCGGAGCGCCGGTACGCCGTTGAGCCGAAGGTAGTTGGAGAGCACATCGAGGATGAGATCCTGGCCGCAGATCACGAAGCCCTGCTCGTACCGTGCGCCGGAGAGGCTCAGTCCGGGCTCAAGCGGCGCAGGCGCCGGTGCCTGACGGGCTTTCGAGCGCTCGATGTACGCCTGCACGTCCTTGAGCATGAAACGGACTTTGCGGCCGACGCGGTACGAGTCGATCTCACCCCGCTTGATGAGCTCATAGACGGTGCCAGCGCTCACCTTGAGCAGGTCGGCGAC
>CAYMSA010000102.1:2721-5408 GCA_964392965.1 uncultured Coriobacteriaceae bacterium | reverse complement strand
CCGCCGACTCTCAGCAGATCCTCGGCAGCTGCTCGCCCACGAGCATGTCCATGATGCGTGTGGCGCCGAAGCCGGTCTTCACGTAGACCTTGCCAGCCGGTCCTTCGGTCACATGGCCGATGATTGCGGCGTCCTCGCCGTACGGGGCGCCGCGCATCGCGTCGAGTGCGGCGGCGGCCTGCTCGCCGGGCACGACGGTCACCATCTTGCCCTCGTTCGCCACCTGATAGACATCGTAGCCGAGCATCTCGCACGCACCGCGCACCTGATCGCGCACTGGCACGCTGGTCTCCTCCACGGTGATCGAGACGCCTGAGGCGCCGGCGAGTTCGTTGAGCGTACTCGCGAGGCCCCCTCGGGTGGGGTCGCGGAAGCAGCGGACGTCCGGGGCCGCCTCGAGCACGGCGCTGACGAGCCGGTTGAGCGGCGCCGCGTCCGAGCGGATGTCGGTCGAGAACGTGAGGCCCTCACGGGTGGAGATGACGGCGATACCGTGGTCGCCGAGCGTGCCCGAGAGTAGTACGACATCGCCAGGGCGGCAGTGCGAGCCGGAGAGGTCGAGGCCGTCGGGTAGCACGCCCACGCCGGCGGTGTTGATGTAGCAGCCGTCGCCGTGCCCGCGCTCGACGACCTTCGTGTCGCCGGTGACGATGCGCACGCCAGCCTCGGCGGCGCTCTCCCGCATCGAGACGAGGATGCGCCGCAGGTCCTCCACGGCCATCCCTTCCTCGAGCACGAATCCCACCGAGAGGTAGAGCGGGCGGGCGCCGGCCGTCGCGACGTCGTTCACGGTGCCGCACACCGCGAGGCGCCCGATGTCGCCTCCCGGGAAGAAGAGCGGGTTCACCACGTACGTGTCGGTGGAAAACGACAGGCGCCCGGCGGGGAAGTCGAGCGCTGCGGCGTCATCCATGCGCATGAGCGTCGCGTCGCCGAACTCGGCCACGAACAGCTCCTCGATGAGGTCCCGCATCATCGTCCCGCCGCTCCCGTGTGAGAGCAGAATCCGGTCCTGGCGTAGCATGGTCCTCCCTTGCGGCGGGCCGAGCCTAGGCTCTGCCGTAGTCGGTGTAGCGGTAGTAGGCCGCGCACGAGCCCTCGCTCGACACCATGCACGGGCCCACCGGGTGCTCCGGCGTGCAGCCCTTGCCGAAGAGCCGGCACTCGTACGGTTGGACGACGCCGCGCAGCACGTCACCACACTGGCAACCGGTCACCTCGCGAGACTCGGGCGGCGTGCACGGCACGCGGAGGCGCGCGTCGTACTGCGCGAACGCGGGCTTCAGCGCGAGGCCGGTACCCGGAATCACGCCGATGCCGCGCCACTCGGCGTCCGACGCATCGAAGGTCTCCTCGATGGCTGCCATAGCCGCCGGGTTGCCCTCGGCGCTCACGCCGCGTCCGTACGCGATCTCGATCTCCCGCCGGCCCTCGGCGAGCTGCTTGACGAGCATCCAGACGCCGAGGAGCACATCCACCGGCTCGAATCCGGTGATGACACCGGGAACGCCGTGGTCGCGAGCGAGGAAGCGGTACGGCTCGGCGCCGATGATGGTGGAGACGTGGCCGGGCAGGATGAAGCCGGTCACGTTCACCTCGGGGTCGTCGACGATCGCGCGCAGCGCGCCCGGGACGGTCTTGTGCAGCGACAGCGCCGACCAGTTGGGGAGCTCGCGTCGCGCGGCCTCGCGGATGGTGAGCGCCACGGCCGGCGCGGTCGTCTCGAAGCCCACGCCGAGGAAGACGACGTGCTTCTCCGGCTCGGCCGCGGCGATGGCGAGCGAGTCGAGCGGGGAGTAGACCACCCGGACGTCCCGGCCTTCGGCGCGTTCACGCGAAAGCGAGGAATAGGAGCCCGGGACCTTCATCATGTCGCCGAAGGTCGTGAGGATGACGCCGGGCTGCCGGGCCATCTCGATGGCGAGGTCGATGTCGGGGTTCGCGGTTACGCACACGGGGCACCCGGGCCCGGAGAGTAGCGTGACGGTCTCAGGCATCACGCCCCGCAGGCCGTTCTTGGCGATCGCCATCGTGTGCGTGCCGCAGACCTCCATGAGCGTGCACGGTTCCGTCGCCGTCTCGCGGATCGCCTCAATGAGGCGGGCGGCGATCGCGGGGTCGCGGAAGCCGTCGAGCGTCATGCCGGAGTGTTCCGTCACGCCGTCACCCCGGAGCTGGCCGCCTCGCTGTCAGTAGGATCGAGCTCCGCTCCGCCGAGCTCTTCGGCCTCAAGCTCGGCCGCGCTCTTGATGCCGATCTGCGAGAGCATCTCAAGGGACTCGTTCGCGAACTGCTCGTCGATGATCTGGATCGCGAAACCCGCGTGCACGAGCACATAGTCGCCCTGGACGACACCCGGCGTCATCATGACGCTCACGTGCCGCTTCACACCGAGGATGTCGACCTCGGCCATCTGGATCTCGTTCGGCTCAGAGACGATCTTGGCCGGGATGGCGAGACACATGCGGTACCTCCAACGTACGTGCCAGCCGCGCTGGCGGATATGGTCGTTCCGGTCAGATATCCTGCCCGCCGTCAGCGCCCGAGGCCCACGCCACGACCGCCTGGCCGTAGGCGATGGCGCCATCGCTCGCGGGAAGCTTCCGATGCACCAGGGGCGTCAGGCCCGCCTCGCGGAGCCCGAGAACGGCACCGCGCGTCACGATGCGGTTCAAGAAGACGCCGCC
>CAYMSA010000102.1:0-2621 GCA_964392965.1 uncultured Coriobacteriaceae bacterium | reverse complement strand
CGCGAGCGCCTCGAGCTCGATGGCCGCCTGGCCCTCGTAGAGCGCGTCGTCGCGCACACCGGCGAGCGACGCCACAGCGTCGAACAGCCGCCCCATCGACGATGTGCGAGGCGTGTTGATGCCATGCGCGATCATGGCGAGCACGGTCTCCTCCTCACCGGCGCGCAGACGTGAGCGCAGTGGCGCGGCTCCGGGGTGTTCGAGCAGCCCGAACTCCTCCAGCACGCCGAGCGCCATCCGCGCAGGCCGCCGGATCGCCGCGGCTCCGCCTGGAAGCGGCATCGTCGCGAGATGGCCGATGCGCTCGAAGCCCTTCCAGTCGGCCAGCAGGAGCTCGCCGCCCCAGATACTGCCGTCAGACCCGTAGCCGGTGCCGTCGAGCGCCACGCCGATCACCCGTTCCGCGACGCCGTGCTCGGCCGTCACGCTCGCGATGTGGGCATGGTGATGTTGTACGCCGATCGTCGGTAGGCCGAGCGCGAGCGCGAACTTGGTGGACAGGTACTCCGGATGCAGGTCATGGGCGACCAGTGTCGGCCGCGCGCGGAAGAGGTGCTCGTAGCGTGAGATCGTGTCCTCGTAGCTTGCGAGCGTCTCGGCGTTCTCCATATCGCCGATGTGCTGCGAGACGAACGCACGCTCGCCCGTGAGGAGGCAGAACGTGTTCTTCTGCTCCGGTCCTGCGGCGAGGATCGTGACCGCCGAGTGGAACGGGGCCTCGAGCGGGAAGGGGGCGTACCCGCGAGCGCGCCGGACAAACTCCACGCCCACGTCCGGCGTATGGCGCACCACCGAGTCGTCGTAGCGGGTGGCTATCGCGCGGTCGTGGAGCAGGAACGCGTCGGCGATGCCGGTGAGGCGCTCGAGGGCCTCTGCGTTGTCGGTGGCGATCGGCTCATCGCTGCGGTTGCCCGACGTCATCACGAGCGGGCCGCCGAACGCCTCCAGGAGCAGGTGATGGAGAGGCGTGTACGGCAACATGACGCCGAGCTCGGCGAGTCCGGGCGCGAGCGACGGGGCCAGAGGGGAGTCACCTTCGCGCATGCGTGAGAGCACGATGGGCGCTTGCGGGCCGGCGAGTAGCGCCTCCTCATCGGCCGAGGGTGCCACGAGTCGGCGCGCCTCTTCGAGGTCGCGCACCATGACGGCGAGCGCCTTGCCCCAGCGGTTCTTCCGCTCGCGCAGGCGTAGGACCGCCACCTCGTCGCAGGCGTCGCACGCCAGCTGGAAGCCGCCGAGTCCCTTCACGGCCACGATCGACCCGGCCCGCAGGAGCTGTACGGCCGTCGCGATCAGTGCGCTCGCACGCGCTCGCTCGAGCTCCGGGTCGCGGTGCGGGCGGGGGGCGATCTCGCAGTCGCGCGTCCAGGTCGCATCGTCGGGGAGCCCGAGAGCGGAGTTCGGCGGCCCGCTGGCGAGGTTGAGGTAGAGCCGCGGACCGCAGCGGAAGCAGGCATTGGGCTGTGCGTGGAAGCGGCGGTCGGCCGGGTCGGCGTACTCGGCGGCACACTCGTCGCACAGGACGAAGTCACGCATGGTCGTCATCGGCCGGTCGTACGGCACGTCCTCGATCACCGTGAACCGGGGTCCGCAGTTCGTGCAGTTGGTGAACGGATAGCCGTGGCGCCGGTCGTCTGGGTCGGCCATCTCCGCGCGGCAGGCATCACAGGTCGCGATGTCGGGCGAGACGAGCGTCATCGCGCCTTCGAGCGCCTCGGAGGCGACGATCGTGAAGTCTTGGAAGCCCTCGGGCGCTACCTCCTCGGCGGAGAGCGAGTCGATGACCGCCATCGGCGGCGCCATCTCGCGTAGATCATGCAGGAAGCGGACGAGTGTACCGTCGTCGGCCTCGGCATGGCACGTCACGCCGGCAGTCGTGTTCTTCACCCAGCCGCGGACGCCGAGGTCCCGGGCGAGGGTGTAGACGAACGGTCTGAAGCCGACGCCCTGGACGATGCCCGTGACCTGCACGGAGAGTGCGCGCACGTCGCTACTCCCGATGGAAGCCGTCGGCGACGTACTTGTTGTTCACGAGTACGAAGAGCTTGTACGACTGGTCGAGGAGCTCCATGGCGTCGTCGCCCATGGACGGCTGCAGCGTCTCGCGCGCGCCGTTGTACGGCGAATCGTGGATGAACGCGTTGCGCGCGTCGCGCAGTGTGCGCCAGCGGCGGGGGAACTCGCGGTAGCCGAGCTCGGCGGCCACGTCCTCGAACTCCGCGCCAGTCAGCGCGGGGAACAGCTTGCCGAGACGAACCCCGATAGCGCGCTCGGCGTCCATGATCATCTTCCGGAGCGGCAGGTCGGCGCCGTGCGACTCCATGAGGCGGTCGAGCATGTCTTCGAGGACCGTCTCGAGGAACGCCATCACGAGGATGACGACGATCTCATGGTCGCCGTCGTGGTGATACTGACGGATACGTTCGTCGAGCCGACGGATGCGGTCGGTCGGGTAGGTGCGGCGGCTCGCATGGCGCTCGTGGCAGAACGGGCATGGGGAGTCCGCCTCTGCGAGGCGCTGGTCACCCGAGATGTGCCCACACGACCCGCACTCCCAGTAGACAGGAGCCTCGCCTGTCTCGGGTGCGAACACGGTGCGGTGTGGGGGGCGTGGCTTCTTC
>CAYMSA010000101.1:0-5459 GCA_964392965.1 uncultured Coriobacteriaceae bacterium | reverse complement strand
GGGATTTGAACCCACGACCCCTTGACCCCCAGATCAAGGCAGCCCATCCGCACCCGTCCGGACCAGTACATCACCGCAGGTCACGACCACTTCACCGACACCTACCGATGCCCGGGAACTGGGGCGAACTGCGTCTCATGGCTACATTCTCGGCTACATGGCCACCACCCCCCGGTCGGCCAGCTTCACGATCCGCAGAAGAACCGACGACCGAGCCAGCAATCGGACGCTGGGACGAGTATGAAACCACTGTTCCCTGCGCCGCCGAGGCAAGATGCTAACTGGTCGTCAGGGGGGGCGCGCCGCGAGGCCGGACGATTGCCACTCGGTGACGCGCCCTGGTGATGCCGACCATCAGGAGGCGACGAGCGGACCGGAAGAGCGGCTTGTCCTTCTCGTCCTTGTCGTTGAAGAACTGAGCAACATACTGACCCTCGACGAGGATAGCGCCGTCAAACTCCTTGCCCTTCGACTTGTGAAGAGTCATTACGACGCAGCCGCGAGGTTCGCGCTGCTCTCCGCTGATCATGTTGGCTTCGACAGCACGCCTAACGATCCGGGTGGCGTGGCCATACGTTCCTGAGCGATCCCACTCGTCGCGTAGCCGACCACCGATTTCATCGGTAGCCCTGAACAGTCGGACAGCGCGGGCCCGAGGTCGTACTCGGCCGGGTTCACCACAGCACGCAGTTGGTTCAGACGTTCAGGGTTGACCCGGTCGTCGTATTCGAAGATGCGCTGATCGGGGTCAGCGAGGACGAGCAACAAGCTGCGTTTGGCGAGCACCTGGACGAGTGCCCACTGGTCGTCGCTGGTGTCCTGGAATTCGTCGAGGATTATCGCCGGGTACCGGCTCGCCAGAAGTTCCGCCACCGCCTCGGCTTCACCGATCAGGCGTGTTGCCGAGCGGGCAAACTGGTCGAAGGTGTACACACCCTCCTCATCGGCTAGCCGCACCTCCTCTCTGGGCCAGGCATCGCCGAGCGCCCGTTTCTGGATACTGGTTGCGGCTGGATAGCTGATCTGGGGTTGCTTGCCGGTCAGGAGCTTGCCGTGAGCGCGCAGAAGTTCGAGGCAGAAGGCGTGGTACGTCTTAACCGCGATCCGCTTGCGTTCGGCACTGGTCAGCACGTCCTTGCACCTGATCAATACCTGGCGTACCGCCGATCTCGAGAAGCTTAGGAACAAGATCTCTTGTTCATCCGAGAGGTCTGCGATGATCTGCTTGCTCCTGACCAGCGAGATTGTGGTCTTGCCCGAGCCTGGACCGCCGAGTACGAGCATCGGGCCCGGCTCAGCAAGAATTGCCTGACCACGGGCTGAGAGCGTGATCGTCATATCAAGTGCTCAAGCTCCTTGGCCATCGACTCTTGCCTCCCCTCGGACTCCTCGGTCATCGGCTGTAGCGCCTCATTGACCGCGACGAGCACGACGCGCAGGAACTCCGGCACCTCCTCGATTACCTCGCACTGGTCAAGCAGAGTCGCAGCGTAGGCCGCCGCCTCGCCCTTGCGCGCTTTGAGCACGTCGTAGACGACCTGTTCCAGACTCGCGTCGGGCGTCGCCGAGGTGTACGGCACGTGCGTCGGGAAGTCATCTCGTTCGACGACCTCATCGAGGAAACGTCGCAACACGGCCGTGGTCGTCTGCTTCACGAGCACTCGTTCTATGCCAGTTTCGGGCGCCTCCCAGTGGCTGTCGAACTGAGCGATCTTGGCTTTTGCGGCCTCATCGAATTCCGACGTCTGCTTGTCCCAAGCTCCGAAGACTTGCTTGTCCATCGCTTTGAAGATCGGGGCGTACTTGGGCACGTCTTTGTCGCCATCAGCATCGAACAGCGAGACACCGGCCAAGTCGAAGTGCACGTAACCCTCGACGCCGAGCCGTTCGAGGGCTGACGATGCCGCGCTGAAGACAGCCACCTCCGTCGACCCCTCGACCACCAAGACCGCTCGAGACAGGATCGCCTCGGCAAACTGACGCTTCTTGAGTTGGTAGGTCTTCGGTTTGAGGGTGCTCGCATCGAGCTGGGAACTGGTCAGTGCATGGCCGGAGTTGTGGACCATGACCACGTCGCCCGGCTTGAACTGTTCAATCACATAGGGCGAGTGCGAGGTCACGATCGACTGGCCCATCTCGCGCAGCACGAAGCGCGTCACTCGCCGCTGGGTGTGGGGCGGCAGGGCAATCTCGGGCTCCTCCATCGCGAAGATGACTGACTTCTTGCCCTTAATGTCGGCGATGATGGTTAGAAGCGCAAAGACCAGCATGTTGATCGAGCCTGTGCCCTGCCGAGCGAAGGGCACTGGGTACTCGCTCGGCTGGGTGGCTACGAAGAGCCGTACGACGTCACGGAGATGCTGACGTGTCAGGTCGGAGGCGTAGAAGGCCGTTGCCTCCTCGCCCGAAGCGAGATTCACAAAGCGACCCATCTGAGCTCGGATTTCCGACCGCATGGTCTTCAGCTTGTCGATGTCGCCTATAGCCGGGTCGAGGTGACGCATTGAGTCGAGCGTCTCCTCCCACATCTGCGCCGATCCCTCACCGGCAAGTCGCAATATGGTGTCGAGCAGAGAGCCGCGTTGCAGGCTTAATGCTCGCGAGCCTGTTCGGAGAGTGCGTAGAAACACAAAGCCACACATGCGCTTACTGCGGACGTCGAAGCGATCACGACCAGCTCCGAGCTGGGCCTTCTGCTCTTCATCGAGTTCGTCTGCCGGTGGCACCGGGTGGTCAAAGAACGTCTCGCCGACGAAGTCGTCCTCTTCCGCGTCGTACCGCCCGAAGAAGACGACTGGCAGCGCCCAGAGGACACCCTGCGAGTCTGCCCTTTCGAGCCCACCAGCCTCCTCGTCAATGAACTTACAGGTGGCGTCGTCCCACCGCCTGAGGTGGGAGCTAAAGCGGCGCTCCTGGACGGCGTCGAGCTCGATCAAGACAGCCCGGATCAAGATCTCGACAGGTGTGTCAGGGGCGGACTCAAGGTAGGTGCCCTTGTAGAAGTCATGCTCGTCGACGATCGGGCGCCGGTTCAGTCGCTCAGGACCAAGAACCAGGTCCAGTGCTTCGCAGATGGTGGACTTGCCCACATTGTTTCCGCCGACTAGAAGGGTGTGCGATTCGAAGCGAACCTCACCGCGTCTGACGCCACGGAAGTTCTCGATGCTGAGCTGACGGACTCTCATGTCTCGTTCGGTTTCTCCTCGGCTTCGGCGAGCCCACAGTCTGCTGCGTGGCCGTATGCGTTGACACTAGCCGTGAGAGAAGGCGGAGCCCCCGCTGGCGCGCCGACGCCCCTGGGCACCAGCGCCGCAAGTGCATTCGTCGCACCTGGTGTAGGCGTCATGCAGCACATGGCAGGCGGGAGATGTATCTACTCTCTAGTCCCGCGGAGGTAAGTGATCCCGAAGGCTTTGACTTGTCGGTACTCCTGGACTCGGGTGGCGAGCTCGAAGGTGTCCGATGGGACGTGCTGGAAGATGTCCAGGCCGCGGCCAAGGAGGATCGTCCAACCGGTGTCCGTGACGAGGCTGCGGTCGTGGATCGTGCCGTCGAACTTCACGTCAAGGGTGATGCCGGCCACCGCAGCAGCGTGCTTCACACGAAGCAAGAACTCCATCTGCTTCTGGAGCTTCTCGGGGCCGTCGGTATTCTCACTGGTGATGAGGTAAACCTTCAGCTCCTCGGCTGGGTCCTTTGAGACGGCGAGCGTTTCGATCAGTTCCATGAGGTTTCTTGCCTGGTGGAACTGGCGGACATAAGGGTCGACGATTGTGATCTCTGTTGCGCCCTCGAGGTACGGGAGCAGCAGGGTGTCGTACGAGACGCCGCGTTGGTTCTCCTGGTACTCACGATGCCCCTCGAAGAGTGGCTCTCGCTTCGGAGCAGCGGGGGTCTCGTCCAGCATTGCGGCCTCCACCCCGCCGGGTGCCGCGTCGTCAGCGAGCTCGCCTTCGTCAGCCTGGGCGTACCGCGTCGTCTTGTAGTGCGTCGGATACTCGTCCTCTTCCAGCGTGGTCACGATGTGACCGGCGCCCGCGCTGTCGGTGTACTCGAACCTGACCGGGGTCATGGTCTTGTCGATGCGCAGGATCTGGTCCTTGACCCGTTTGCGGCCCTCGATCGCCAGCCGCAGGATCTCCTCGATCTCCGCGACGCTGGCCTCCCCGTGGGGGTGGAGGATCTTCATCAGCCCGGAGAACGTCTTGTGGATGCCGTCGCGGTCCCGGGTGGAGATGTCGGAGGAGAGCGTGAAATACGGCTGGTAGCGGTCGGAGTAGTCCGCCGAGCGCATCGACCTGAGCACCTCGGCGATGTAGTCGACGACGAAGCCGTACCCGGAGGAGAACATCTCCCCACGGATGATGTCGACTTCCCAGCCGGGGATGTAGTGGTGCAGCCGGTCGAGGAACGCCGGGTCGTGGTAGCTCTCGGGCAGTTCGTCGAACAGGTCCGAGTGCTTGAGCATGTAGGGCACGGTGTGGGAGGTGTTGCCGACAAACACCATGGATGCTTCTGCGCCGAGGGTCTCGACGCCGCGGGAGAAGGACTTGTTCGCCATGTAGTTCTTCATGATGTCCACCAGCGCCCTGTCGGTGCGCTTCTTCTTGCCCGCGAACTCGTCGAACGCCACGACATCCCAGTACCCGACCAGGCCGATGCGGCCGTTGGAGTTGTTGACGAACAGCTTGGGGACGGTGACCTCGCCGCCGGAGATGAGCATCCCGTGGGGTGAGAACTCGGAGAAGATGTGCGACTTGCCAGTGCCCTTGGGCCCGAGTTCGACCAAGTTGTAGTTGCGTTCCACGAACGGGATGAGCCGGACGAGTTGGAGGAGCTTGGCCCGTCGGCCGAACAGTTCCGGGTTGAATCCGATGGACTGGATCAGCAGGTCGATCCACTCCGCGGTGGTGAACCCGCGGCGGGCCTCCAAGTACCCGTCGAAGTCGAAGATCGAGAGCTGGATGGGCTTGACCGATCCGAGGATCCACGGCACGACGCGGGCGTCCTCGCTGTGGGAGTACTCGATGTCGCAGATGCACCACACCCCGCCCACCAGCAGCTTCGGGTGCGCTTTGATGGTCGCGGGCTCAACGAGCACACCCTTGATTCCCAGGTTGGCGAACTCCGCCTCGTAAACGTCGGCCTTCTCGTTCAAGGCGACACTGACCTTGTCGATGACCTTGTGTCGGCCCCGCTCCCTGATCGTGGAACGGATCAGGCCGGCCTCGTTGCGGTGCACGTAGTGATCGGCGAGAATCTTGCGCACCGACTCGATACCAGTCCGGATGGTGGCCTCGTCGTCCGTGGCCGCGTACTGACCGAGCAGGTACTCCAGCACGTAGGTCGGCACGATCGCGTTGCCCTTGACCGCCTTCACCAGGTCCTTGCGCACGACGACACCCGGGAAGAGCCGGTTGATCGTGCGGTCCAGCTCGCTCTGGACGGGCGACCCACCA
>CAYMSA010000100.1:0-5524 GCA_964392965.1 uncultured Coriobacteriaceae bacterium | reverse complement strand
GCGCGGCTACGGCGTCACGTCGAAAGCGTCCACCACCACGTTCGGGTAGAGCGAGGCTGCGTCCTTCAGACCGGTCGGTCGTACCTCGATCGTGTGCACGCCCGGCGCGAGCGTTGGCGATTCCCAGACCCGGCAGCGCCAGCCCGTCGGCCCGAACTGCGAGACGGTCGCCCGGTAGATTCCGTCGATCCAGACCTCGGCACGGCCGTAGGTGTTCATCCGCGGGCCGATCCAGGCCACACGGGTGCCGTTGAACGTATGCCGCACCGACGCCGTCCGCCAACGGCTGTAGCTATACCCGCCGCCGACGTAGGTCGTGCTGAAGCCGCGAATCCACGGCCCGGCGAAGTCGGCGGCCGCATCATCGGTGCGAACGGCGCCACCCACCGCGTCCTCACTGATCGCCTCGAAGCGATCGACCACCACCACGTAGCCGCTCGAGAGTACGTTCTTGGCGCCGGTGAGGCGGATTGAGATCGTGTGCCGTCCGTCCTCGAGCGGCTCGCTTTCAAAGAGCACCGCCGAGAGTGTCTTGTCTGCCTCCGGCGCGTAGCAGTCGACGGTCGCGATCTTCACGTTGTCGATATAGACATCGGCCTTGCCATATCCGGGCTGCTTCGGGCCGATCCACCGGATCGCCGAGCCCGTGAACCGCGCATCCAGCCGCGTTCCCGTCCAGCGCCCGTACACATACGTACCGCCGGAGTACGCCACCGACGTCGAAGGCACGAAGCGATCGAACGTCACGCCCACCGCTGAGTCCTCAAGCGTGCTCTTGGGCATGACGGTGATCATCACGTTCGCGTCCGCCGAGGGCTCGATGCCGTCACTCACTCGGTAGACGAAACCGTCGTCGCCGCTGAAACCCTCGCCCGGTGTGTATGTGAACGACCCGTCTTCGTTCAGGGCAAGCGCCCCGAACTCGGGCTCCACCACGACGGCCGCCGTGAGTGTGCCGTCCTCGGCGTCGGTGTCGTTGCCGAGAACACCAGGCGCCGCTACCACAAGCTCGAGGTCCTGCTCCGTGATGTACTCATCGTCAACAGCGATCGGCGGCTGATTCCCGAGCGCCACGAGTGCCGAGGCCGCGTTCACGCGACCGCCCGTCACGCACAGGCCCTCGAGCGACTCGTGCTGGTCGACGGTATCCATGACCGCGGCCTTGAGTTCCGCCACCGAGGCGCCCGGTTGCTCGGCCAACAGCAGGCCGACGATGCCGCCCACGTGAGGAGTGGCCATCGACGTGCCGTCGGCGTACTGGTACGCGTTCTCGTAGTCCGGCTCGCTCATGACCCACGGCGACTGGTCGATCGAGACGTCATCGATCCACGCCCCGCGAGTCGCACCACGGTCACGCTCCATGCCGTCGGACATCAGATGGAAGGCGATCTGCACGCTCTCAGCGCCGGTGAACTCGGCGAGCGAAACGCTGCGGTGTTCCCAGGTCATCGTGCTGCCACCGCCGCTGATGCCGGTGAGCTGGTCGAGGTACCACCAGTTCTGTCCGCCGTCGCTGGTCGCCGCGACGATCACGGTGTCGTAGTAGGACTCGATGTCGTACAGAGCGTCGAATGAGAGCGTCGCGCCCATCTGTGAGAGATCGATCGGCGTGTCGAGCAGCATGACCGACCACTCGTTGGGTGCGTAGGACGCGATAGCCGCCGAGCCTGGAGCTGTGGAGCCGATCATCGGGTCGTGTACCCACTGCGAGTTGATGTACTGCGTCGTGTTCCAGGCGGTCAGGCCCGCGAAGTCATCGGCAAAGAGATTCCCCAAAGAGGTGCCGATGTCGATCACGCGCACGTCGTCCACCCAGACGCCCTCGTACCCGTCGTCGGCGGAGATCGACGCATCGGACTGCAGGCCGAACCACAGGTAGAGGTCGTCCTGCCCGATGCAGGCCTTGAGATCGACGTACTGCGTCTGGAAGCCGGACGTGCCGAGCTCCCAGAACGTGTTGAGGGCCGTGTACCGGTCTTCCGACACGTCGTACACACCCACGACCGCCACATCCGCGTACATCTCCATGATGCCACCGAGCTCGAAGACCAGATACGGCGCGATCGCCGTGCTCAGGTCGATCGGCACGGTGCCGTCCACATACGACGCCTCATCGTTGCCATAGCCGAGACGTGCCATGCCGGTTGGCGCTGAGACGAAGTACTCTGCCGTGAGCTCCCAGGGCGCGGACGGATCGCTCGACACCCAGTCGTCCATATCTGAGAGGTCGTCCGCGTAGAGGGTATCGAACGTGAGGTCATTGTCGAAGAGCAGCGAGCGGATGCCCGGGACCGTGCTGAGAATCGTCTCGCCCGGCGCGAACACGTCAACGCTCGTCGCGCCGTAGTTGGTGAACCACGCCGGCAGGTCGTTCGGGTCCGTGGCACCGACGGTCAGGATGTTCTCGAGGTCGAACGCCGCCGGATAGGCCGGATACTCGCCATCGATGTCCGAGGAGTCATTGCCAGCAGCCACGACGAAGAGCGCGTCAGGCGCAGCGGCGATAGCGTCATAGATTGCGAGATCCTCGTCGTATCCGCCCCATGAGCAGCTCAGAACGGTCGCTCCTGCGTCGAGCGCGTAGGCGAAGCCCTCGAGGATGTCCTCGGTGGTTCCCCATCCTCCTGCGTCGAACGTCTTGACGCCCATGACCGAGACGTCCCAGTTGACGCCCGCGACGCCTATGCCGTTATCGCCGACACCACCGATGGTCCCGGCGCAGTGGGTGCCGTGCCCGTAGTCGTCCATCGGGTCGGCGTCCTCGTTCACTGTGTCGGCGCCGTACACGTCATCGACCCAACCGTTGCCATCATCGTCGGTGTCGTTTCCCGGAATCTCGCCGGCGTTCGTCCACACGTTACCGACGAGATCGGGGTGCGAGTAGTCGATGCCCGTGTCGATCACCGCGATGAGCACATCAGCGCTGCCAGTCGTCACATCCCAGGCCTCCGGCGCATCGATGTCCGCGTCGGGCGTCCCCGGGTTGGGCCCCACCGTCTGTCCGGTGTTGTCGAGACCCCACAGCTGGGGGAACAGGGCGTCATCGGGCGTGGTCGCCGACAGCTTGATGCGGTAGTTGGGCTGCGCGTACTCGACCGCAGGCATCGCTTCGTAGGCGGCGACCGCCTTCTCAATCTCGGCACCCGGCTTGAGCCGAACGAGCTCGAGCCCGTCGACAGCGTCAAAGCCCTTCAGGCGCGTCGCTCCTACGGCACGGTGCGCGCTCGTCGCCGCAGCGGTGCCCGCCACGCCCGACCTGAACTTGACGAGCACCTCGCCCTGAACGAACGGATCCTTCGAGTGCCCCAGCGTCTGCTGCGATCCCGTCCAGCGCCTGGTGGCATCATCCCCTTCCCCCGCAACCGGGGCGGCATACCCTAGCGGGACGAGCGCTGCCACCAGCGCTACGGCAAGCACCGCACACACAACCGGAATGCGCGCACGACGTGACACGGCCTGCCTCCTTGAACGCGGCTGACGAGTAAGCACGCAGGGAATCTACCCCTTCGAGCCGACGGCAAGCCTGTACGCGCGCGGCGCTCTTGAGCGCCGGCGTCCCGAGGAGCAGTATGGTGTCGGGGTCGCCGCAGTGTGGGCCTTCTCATGCGCTTTCTGTGTCGCGTCCGGCCGTCCACCGCCGAGGAGTGACCATGCCCGTGCTCTCCGCTCGTGACGTACACCAACGCTTCGGTCGCCAGGAGGTACTGCTCGGCCTCTCGCTCGACGTGGAGCCCGGGGAGATCCTCGGCCTCGTCGGGCCGTCCGGCGCCGGCAAGACGACGCTCGTGAACGTGCTCGCAGGGGTGGCCGAGCCCGCCTCCGGCTAGGTCACGGCATTCGGCGAGCGCATGCCGTCGCTCGCGCTCATGCGACGCATGGGGTACATGGCCCAGTCGGACGCGCTCTACATGGACCTCACCGCATCGGAGAACCTGGCGTTCTTCGGCGCGATCTACGGGCTGCGGGGAGCCGAGCTTCGGGAGGCAGCTGTCCGCGCGCTCGGCACCGCGCACCTCACCGTGGACCCGCACAAGCTCGTGCGCGATTACTCGGGCGGTATGCGTAGGCGGCTCTCGCTCGCGACCGCCCTGCTGCACGAGCCGGAGCTGCTCATCCTCGACGAACCCACGATCGGCCTGGACCCACTGCACCGCGCGGACATCTGGAACGCCTTCCGCGCGATGGCCACCCGGGGGACCAGCATCATCGTGACGACGCACGTCATGGACGAGGCCGAACGCTGCGACCGGCTTGCGATGATACGCGACGGCGTCTTCATCGCGCAGGGCACGCCTGCGGACCTCAAAACCCGGGCCGCGGCCGCCACGCTCGAGGACGCTTTCCTGCACTTCGCGCTCGCGACAACGCCCGACGTCACTCCTGCGAAGGGGGGCGACGATGCGTAACGCCCTCGCCGTCATGCTGCGGATTCTCCGGCAGTTCAAGCACGACCGTCGGACCCTGTTCATGATGATCATCGCGCCGATCATCGGACTGTTCATCCTCGACGTCATGTTCGGGTCGCCCGCCTACGAACCGCTCGTCCTGACCGAGGGCGTGAGCGCCGAGTTCTCGCAGGCGCTCGAGGACGCGGACGTCCGGGTGGAGACGGCATCGCGCGCTGAGGCGCTCGCACGCCTCGAGGAGGCCGACGCGGACGCGTTCGTACGTCCGGACGGCGACAGCTACGCCGTGTGGGTCGAAGGCTCCGACCCCTCAAGGACCGGCAAGGTGGTGCGCGCGGTGGCCTCGGCGATGCGGGACACCGTCGAGCCGCCCACGGTGGAGCTCCCCACGTTCACGCTCCCGGGAGGCATGGAGATCGACCTCTCCGAGTACATCGACATCTCAGGCCTACTGGACATGTCGGACTTCGAGCCGCCCTCGGCGCCTGACGTCACCTACGTGCACGGCGGCGAGGACATGGAGGGCTTCGACTTCTACGGCCCGGTGTTCATCGGCATCTTCGTGTTCTTCTTCGTGTTCATCACGAGCGGCATCAGCTTCGTCCGCGAACGCACGGGCGGCACGCTCGAGCGCGTGATGGCCACGCCCATCCGCCGCTGGCAGATCGTGCTCGGCTACATTCTCGGCTTCGGCGTGTTCTCGCTCATCCAGACGCTCATCGTGGCGCTCGCCGCTGTTTACTGGGTGGGCTTCACCAACACCGGAAGCTTCCTGCTCGTCCTCGTGGTGGCCGAGAGCATGGCGCTCGTCTCCCTCACGCTCGGCATCCTCGTGTCCGAGTACGCATCGACCGAGCTGCAGGTCATACAGCTGCTCCAGATCATCGTCATCCCGCAGATCCTGCTCTCGGGCGCGTTCGACCTCTCGCAGACGCCGCGGTGGATGCAGGTGCTCTCGAGGTGCTTCCCCGTGACGTACGGCGCGGACGCGATGCGCGATGTCATGCTGCGTGGGCGCGGCATCGACGGCATCGCGGGCGACCTCGCGGTGCTCTGGGCGTTCGCGCTGCTGTTCTTCGTGCTGAACATCGTCGCGCTCAGGAAGTACCGGAGGATCT
>CAYMSA010000099.1:3791-5556 GCA_964392965.1 uncultured Coriobacteriaceae bacterium | reverse complement strand
CGCTCCACCAGCCACCTGATCGGCTCGATCTCCACGATGCGCTTCGGCTCGGGCGAGGGGACCACGCGGCGCCAGAGCGAACCGTCACGCCGCATCGCCCAGCCCCGGCGCTTCTCGAGCTCGCGGGCCTCCGCCTGGCGGTAGCCCGGTCCCACGAACTTCGTCGGGTCGCCAAACGCCGGGTCGTCCGGATCCACCTCGACCATCGTCAGCACGGTGGCGAGATGACGGTCGGGGGGAAGCAGGTTGCCGAGTTCGCGCTCGAGCATGTACGCGATCATGCCCTGGGACTCGGCACCGAGCACGTCGAGCGGATACGGAGCCACGCCCGTGTAGGCCGCCGCCTGGAGCGCGAGGAGCCCCACCTGCGGCCCGTTACCGTGCGCGATGACCAACCGGTACTCCTGCGCGAGCGGCGCGAGCTCCCGTGCCGCGACGCGGACGTTGGCCTCCTGCGCCTCGGCCGAGAGTGGTTCGCCACGCTTGAGGAGCGCGTTTCCGCCGAGCGCCACCACGATCGTCTGTTCGCGCGCCATGGGCCCTCCCGGGTGCTGGAGACTCGATCGACCCACGGGAGTGAGCCGGCCTACACGGAGGATGTACCCGTGACAAAGAGCAGGGCGCCCCTCGGCGGGACGCCCTGTGCGCTGCTTCTGGCGGAGAGCCAGGGATTCGAACCCTGGGTACGGTTCAACACCGCACACACGATTTCCAGTCGTGCACCTTCAGCCACTCGGTCAGCTCTCCATCGCGCGGCACCTGGCGCCGCGCGTACAGGCGAGTATACCGGCCAGGAGGGTCGTGAAGCAACGAGCGGGCTCCGAGCGACCATCCACCCCGCCTACGGGTACGATACCGGTGACGCGCGCGAGCGCGGTCCGCTGCGGTGGCCTCACGCCACTGCCCCGAGAGGAGCCACCATGCATGTCGCACTCGCCGGCGGGAACGGCTTCATCGGCTCGGCGCTCACGGCCGAGTTGCTCAGACGGGGCCACGAGGTCACGTGGCTCTCACACCGCACCGGACGTGTGACCCCGCCTGACTCCGTGCTCGAGGTGCAGTTCGACCCCAAGGTCGCCGACGACGCCTGGGCCGACGTCGTCGCCTCGGCGGACGGCGTCGTGAACCTGTCCGGCTACCCCATCTCCAGCCGCTGGACCGACCAGACGCGGCCGCTCCTGTTGAGCAGCCGCATCGACACGACGTCGGCACTCGTCACCGCCATCGCATCGGCGCGTTCGGCTGGCGCTGGCCCGGACGTCTTCGTCTGCGCGAACGCCTCAGGCATCTACGGCGACAAGGGCGACGCGGTCCTCACCGAGGAGGCCGAGACCGGCGGCGACTTCCTGGCAGACCTCGCCGTCGCGTGGCAGCGCGAGGCCGAGAAGGTCGCAGCGAGCGGCTGCCGCCTGGTGACACTCCGGACCGGCATCGTGCTCGGCCGCGAGGGCTTCCTGCCGAGGGTCGTCACGCCGATGCGCTTCTTCGTGGGCGGCCCTGTCGGCAGCGGCAGACAGTGGTTCAGCTGGGTCCACGTCGACGACATCGTCGGCCTGTACGTGCACGCGCTCGAGAACGACAGCGTCTCGGGACCCGTGAACGCGGGCGCACCCGAGCCCGTGCGGATGCGCGACTTCGCGAAGGCGCTCGGCCGGGCGCTCCACCGCCCCTCGTGGCTACCAGTGCCGACGTTCGGCCTCAAGCTCGTGCTCGGCGAGGTGGCGCCGTACACGGTCATGAGCCAGCGCATGTCGGCGGCCAAAGC
>CAYMSA010000099.1:0-3691 GCA_964392965.1 uncultured Coriobacteriaceae bacterium | reverse complement strand
GTACACGGTCATGAGCCAGCGCATGTCGGCGGCCAAAGCGCTCGCGAGCGGCTACACGTACCGCTTTCCGGACGTGGACTCGGCGCTCAAGGATCTGCTCGGCCGCCGCTGACGGGCGCGCGGCTACCCCGCGCCGCTTCCGCCGCCACCGCCTCCACCGCCGCCGCCTCCGGAGAAGCCTCCCCCGCCGCCCGAGGCCGACGAGCTGTGGCTCGCGGCCACGCTCGCGATCGAGGTGAAGCCGCTCGAGAGCGCCGACATCGGCGTGACGCCGCTGCGGTCGGGCATCGTCATCCAGAGCATCGTGCCCATCATCGGGTCGCGCACCACGTCTGGCGCGCTCACCTGCAGGTGCTTGATGACCTGGTCGGCGATGCCGAAGACGACCGCGAGCGTGAGGAAGTGCCGCCACAGGATGACCGAGTCCGGCGGCTTCTCCTGCATGCGCCCGAAGTCCTTGAGATAGTTGCGCACCGCCGCGTACTGCGCGGCGAGCTCGGCGGCCTGCGGGCTGCGCCGGGCCATGTTCGCGCCGAGGATGCCGATGGCGATCGCAGCCGGCACGGTGAGAATGAGCCCCAGCCCCGATCCGGTCACGACGAGCGGCGCCCAGCCGATGAAGAACACGATCGCGGCCAGGAAGATGAAGCCGCCCTTGGCCGAGCGCCCCTTCTCCTCGAGCAGTCCGAGCTGCTCGATCTCCGTGGCGGCCCGCTCCTTGAACTCGGCGATGCCCTTGCCCCACGCGTCGGCCGCGCTGCGCTGCTTCACGGCGTCCTTCAGGTCCTCCATCGTGAAGCTGTCACCGGTTCCCGCCGTGGAGAAGAGCAGGTAGAGAAGTGAGTGCTCGCTCACGAGCAGGCCGGACTCGGCGGCGGGCACGCGCGTGAGGCGGTACGTGTCCTCCGTGTTGGAGATGAGGCCGAGGAGCGCCCGCTTCTCCACCTGTGTGCGCTCGATGCGCACGACGCCGCGGTCGATGAGGTCCAGAAGCGTCGCCGTCACGGCCTCGTCCGACGCGGGGCCCATGTTGAGGAGCGCCGAGACCTGCGCGGGCGTGAGGTCGGCCGGGCGGTCGCGGAAGTACTCGGCCTGGAACTGCGGCCTGTACTCCTTGCCGTGACGCAGCCAGTAGCGGAGCGTCAGCACGAACGCCACGAGCGCGAACACGCCTACGAGCCCGACAAGCCCCCACGTGAGGATGCGGGCCTTCGTGCGCTCGGCGTTGGCCTCCTCGGCCCAGGCGGCCTCCTCGTCGAGGATCGTCTGGAGCCGGGCGGTGTCGATCACCGGCGCCGAGGCGAGCGCGGCGGCGGGAAACGCGATGCGGCCCTCCACGAACACGCCTGCGGGCACGGTGTCCACCGTGAGGTCGACGGTGCCGTCGGCGTTGGGCTGCACGAGGCCGGTAAGCGGGCCGTGCGCCCACGCGCGGACGTCGCCCGCCGAGCCCGGCGGCAGGACGACGTGCACGCTCACGTCGTGCATGGCCACCTCATGCTCGGCGCCGATGAACTGCCAGTAGAGCTCGGCGGTGTCGCTCCATCGCTTGGCCGCGCCCAGGATCCGGTAGTCGAGTGTGAGCGTGTGCTCCTCGTCCGACGCGCGGAAGTACGCGCGGATCTCCGTCGACGTGCCGGTCCGTGTCACCTGGTACGTACCGGCAGGGCGCGAGTCGGGCGCTTGCGGGTCCTCGGTGAGCGCATACGCGCCCTCGGGCCCGGTGACGCCGAGCACCTCGATGCCCTCGGCCGCACTCGTGTCGATCTGCCAGTAGACGAACGTGAAGTCGCCATCGAAGTCGTGCGTGCGCTCCTCCGTGACGAGCATCGAGCCGTCAGGCGCGACTTCGGCCTCGATGGCGATGCGCTCGACGCTGTACTCGTTGGCGTGCGCCGGAGGCGGCGAGACGAGTGCTATCCCCGCCGCGACCAGCAATGCGGCCACAACCCAGAACGCACGCACGCTCACTGCACCGAGCCTCATCGTGTACTCTCCCTCGCGTCACGGATGCTCCGGAAGAACTCCTTGAGAAGCGCGCTGCACTCCTCGGCACGCACTCCCCACGTAACCGGGTAGCGGTGGTTCAGGCGCGCGTCCGCGGAAAGGTCGAGAAGCGAGCCGACGGCGCCGGCCTTGGGATCGGCCGCGCCATAGACGAGCCGACCGATGCGCGCGTTCACGAGCGCGCCGGCGCACATCGGACAGGGCTCGAGCGTCACGTAGACGGTGCAGTCCGAGAGACGCCAGCGTCCGAGACGCCGTGACGCCTCCCGCACCGCGATGAGCTCCGCGTGCGCCGTGGGGTCGGTGTCGCACTCGCGCCGATTGCGAGCGCGCGAGACGATCTCGCCGTCGCACACGACGACCGCGCCGATGGGCGCCTCGCCCTCGGCAGCCGCGGCGCGCGCCTCCTCGAGCGCGAGTCCCATGAAGTCGTAGTCAGCCTGCATGGCACAGATGCTACACCAAGTGAGGGTGCGCTCCGCAGCCGGTCACGGAGTGTCGCCGTAGCCGAGCGCGCGGGCCGGCGTGCCTGCAGGCGATTTGTCGGGAGGGGCCGGCGCTGTGGAGTCTCCAGCTCCCTCATGTCCGCACTCGATCGCATCGCCGAGGCCGAGAACCGGCTCCCCCTCGGCACCGGCCGCCACGAGACGTTTCCGCGTGCCGCGCACGAGCCGCGCGAAGAGCACGCCGCCCACGAGGAACGTCGAGTAGAAGACGGTGGCGCGCCAGACGATCGCCGCAGCGGCGGCCGAGTGCGGGTCCGCGAGCGAACCGAAGACGCTCACGACCACGGCCTGCGCAACTCCTTCGCCACTCGGCGCCGGCGTGACCGACGAGATCACCCACACGATGATGAGCGCCTTGAGCGACTCGGCAAGCGGGATGACGTGCCCCTGCGCTGCAAGGAGCAGTGGCACGGCGAGCAGCTGTGCGAAGCGCGACACGGTCACCGAGAGCAACGCGCCCGCCATCTGCAGCGGCTTGCCGGTCATCAGGTCTCGCAGGACGAGTGCGAACTCGTGCACCTCGGCGGCGGCACGGGGTGCATACCTCACGAGACGGCGACTCCTCAGCCGGAGGCCGAGTGCGCGCACCGCCGAGGCCACGGCGCTGGCCGCGCGGTCGGGCCTGCGGACCGCGTAGAGGAACGCGGCGATGACGGCGATGGGGACGATGATGGCGAACGCGGCCGCCTCGGAGAGGCCAGCCGTCCCCGGAGCGACGATCGCGAGCAGCAGGCCCATGACGGCGAAGAAGACGGCGGCGATGATGGAGCGGCCAAGCACGAGCGCGGCCGACTCCCCTACGCCCACGCCTTCGCGGCAGAGCGCCCACAGCCAGGCGGGCGCACCGCCGAGCGCGTAGGGCGTGACTGAGCCCACGAACCCGCCCGCCACATATGCCCGGGTCATGGCGAAGACGGAGCGCGGACGGACGTCGCCCGCCAGGAACGCGAGCGCAGCCCCCTCTCCAAGGGCGCTCACGACCGCCAGCGCGAGCGCGCCGACGATCCCCCACCACCGAACGGCGGGGAGCGCCTCGGCCACTCCCTCGCGATTCGCGAGGACGGCGACGGACACGGCCGCGAGGATGACGACGGCCGCAAGGCCGATGCGCATGACCCGCAGGACGCTCCGGAGGGTGTTCTCGGGTAGCCGGGGAGCGGCCATCAGCGCACCGCCGG
>CAYMSA010000098.1:0-5655 GCA_964392965.1 uncultured Coriobacteriaceae bacterium | reverse complement strand
AGAAGCCCTGGTTCAATGTCATCGGACGCGGGTTCGATTCCCGCCATCTCCACCAGCCGCGCCCGGTATCCCAGCGATACCGGGCGTTTCGTTGCAATGACGCGGTTCCCGGGTGTCTCGCGTGTCGCATCCAACGCGCGTTACGTGACTGAATGTAGCATAGGAAGTGCCACTGTCTAGACGATTCGGGGAGCGTGTCGGATTGCCGCGCGATGCCAAGCGACCACTACCGCGAGGAATCACCCTCGAACCGAACGGGAGCTACCGCGCCCGCATGACCTACCAGGGCCGCCAGTATTCGATTGGCTGCTACGCCACGAAGGGGGATGCGGCGGCCGCCCTCACCATCGCCCGGGCCCAGGCTGCACGCGGGACCTTCGTGCCGCCCGCCGTCATCCGGGCCCGCCGCAAAGCCGCCGCCGCCCTGGCCGCCGAGGAAGCCGCCGCGGCCGCGTACACGGTGGCGGACCTGGCGCGCGACTGGCTCGCGTTCCTCGAACGTCAGGGGCGGGCCGGCTCGACCGTTGCCACCTACCGGGCCAGGCTCACGGCGCACATTCTGCCGACGTTCGGCGCGATGCCGGCGGCCGCCCTCACGCCGGAGGTAGTGGAGCTGTGGCGCGACGAGCTCGACCGCGAGCACGGTAACGGCGTCGCCCGGCCCGCCTACATGACGCTTTCGAGTATGTACACGTTCGCCACGGGCAAGGCGAAGGGGCAGGGGAGGGGCACGCCGCCCCGGGTGAGCGTGTCGCCCTGCCAGATTCCCGGCGCCGAGCAGCACCGGCCCGTTCGGGTGGTGGCGCGGAAGGTTGCCACCCCGGAGGAAGTAGCCGAGCTGGCCGCAGCGATGCCGCCCCGGCTGGCCCTCGCCGTACACCTGGCGGCATGGTGCGGGCTGCGCCTAGGCGAAGTGCTCGCCCTCCGTCGTCGGGACGTGCTCACCACGGGCGCCGGCCCGGATGCGCGTACCTGGCTCGACATCACGCGCCAGGTACAGGCGAAGGGCGCCACTGGCGGGCTGCACGAGGTCCCGCCGAAGTCTGACGCCGGCGTTAGGCGCGTGCCCATCCCGGCCGCCCTGGTGCCCGTGCTGCGCTCCCACCTGGCCGCACACGCCACGAGGGGCGCGGACGGGCTGCTGTTCCCGCGCGCCCGCGACGCCGCCGCCTGGACCCATCCCAACACGCTACGCGCCCACTTCAACGCCGCCCGCGACGAGGTGAACTCCCGGCGCCGCGCGGCCGAGCTGCCCACGCTCGACGGCTTCAACTTCCACAGCCTGAGACACACGGCGCTCTCACGGGTGGGCATGGCCGGCGCCACCCTGGAGGAGCTGAAGCGCTATGGGGGGCACAGCGACGCCGCCACGGTGCAGCGATATCAGCATGCCGACGACGACCGGCTCGCGCGGCTATCCGACCTCGTGTCGGAGTCCGTGGTCATCATGGGCGCGCCCGTCGTGCCGCTCACCAGGAGGGAGCAAGCGTGACCCGCTACCGCTACAACCACGAGGGCGTTTCGTTCGCCCGTCATCCCGGGGTGATTGCCGGCCTGGACCGGCCCGCGTCCGTCGTCATCTTCTGCCGCGGCCGCCGAATCGCCCAGGTGCAGCGCGGGAGCATCACGGGCGCCCCGCGGCTGGTCGTGGTTCCGCTCGCGCGGCCATCGGTGCGCCGGCTCGACGCCGGCCCGCTCGACGCCGACGACGGCACGCGGATCCCCGTCCCGTGCCGCGCCCACCCCGAGGGCCACGACCTCGACGGCGCCGAGCTGCGCCGGCTACTCGCCACCGCGCGCGAGGGCTCGCACATATCGGCGCAGGTTTCGCGCGTGTCTCGACGTTAGGTGTGATATGGCGCGCGCTATGATGTGAGCGCAACAACTGCACATTCCGATGCACCAGGCCAGCCGAAAGGCGCCACCCCGCCCGGGGGGATATCCGGCGCAGCGTCAGGGCAGGCGCGAGACCTAGAAAGGGTTTCCAGCCATGCCCACGGCCACTACGCCGCCGCCTGACGAAATGCTCTCCCCCGCCACGGTGGGCGCCGAGCTCAACATTCACCCCGCATCGGTGCGCCGGCTGATCGCCAACGGCGAGCTGCCCGGCTACCGCATCGGGAAACGACATGTCCGCGTGTATCGTTCCGACCTCGAACGATTCAAGCGCGCGCAGCCCATCGCCTCCCCGACGTGGGACATGGTGCACGCCGCCGACGACCTCGACGCCCTGGGGGGCGAGTCCGCGTGACCGCACCGCCGCCCACACAAGCCGAACGGCGCCACCGGGGGGCGGGGGCGCCGCTAGCTGGGTTCACAACCGCTCCCACGGTAGCACCCGACACCCACACGGACCACGACGCCGCCGCCCGTTGCCGAATCTGCCGCCGGCCGCTCACCGCGCCCGAATCCTGCCGCCGCGAGCTAGGCCCGACGTGCGCCGCTCACCTGGCCGCGAGCATCACCCGCGCCACCGGCTACCGGGCCGCCGTTGCCGTCGTCGACGGCGCCCTGGTGGCCCGGCTCGACGAGGGGGGTGCGGCATGACCTGGACCAAGCTCAGCGACGACTACAGCGATGACTGCTGGACCCTCAGCGACGCCGCGTTTCGGCTGCACACGGAAGCCCTGGTGTGGAGCAACCGCAAGTTGCTCGATTGCGTGATCCCAGCCGACGACCTCCGCAGGTTCGCCAAGAATCCCGAAGCCGCGCCCGAGCTGGTGGATGTCGGGTGGTGGGTCCTCACGGATGACGGCTTCTACGTGATCCGCCATCACGCGACCTACCAGCGCACCCGCGAGGCTGTGCTCAACCAGCAATCCGCGAACGCCACGAACGGCGCGAAGGGCGGCCGCCCGAGGAAGCCGGGGCGAGAGCGGCACGGCACGCCCCGACCCTCAGAAACCGAATCGCTAAGCGAAAGCGAAACCGAAAGGGACGGGACGGGACGGGACTGGACGGGCCTAGATGTGGAAGCTTCCACAAGCGCGCGTGATGATGACGATTCAGAGCCTGATTCCTGGTCATCATCATTCGCCCCCGACGACGACGCGCCCGACCTCGAAGCCCTCGCCCGCGATGGATGGGCGACGCCCTCCGCGCCCGAGCATGCCGCGCCGCCTCCCGCGCCCGCGCCGCCCTCGCCCGATGATGACGGCCCGCCCGAGTGGGCGCACATTCGCGCCGCGGCGGCCGCCCTGGGGCACACCCTGGGGCGCCGAGAGAGTGAGCGGCCCGCGCCCGTGGTGCCGCCCGCTGAGCCGGGGGGCATCGGCTGGGACTTCTCGCCGGACCTCTACGCGTGAGCGCCGACACGCGCGCCGCCGTCGAGGATCCCGGCTATTGCCCCCGGTGCGGGATGACTCTCCCGCGCCACACCCGATCATGTCCCGCGAGGAAGGATGCCCAATGATGACCTCGACCGCGAATCACGACCACCCGCCCGGCCGGTGGGGCGCCGCGGTCACCCTCGACCCCGGGCCGCCGTGGCTCAGGTATGCGTGCCCGTCGTGCGAGCCGTTGCGGTTCTGCCCGTCGTGCCGATGGCCGCTCGACGCGTGCCGGTGCGCCGTCGACGGACCGCACGAGTGACCCGCGACCCGTTGCCCCACTGGCCGCGATGCCCCCGCGCCCTGGTGCTCCCGCGCAAGCACCCCGACGGCCGCCGAACCCTGACGTGCTGGTCGTGTCAGGCGCAGATCACGCTTTCCCCGAACGGCCGGGTGCTCGCCCGGCACGAACCCACCACACCGCCCGCCTGGGCCGAGAGGACACCATGACCATCACCACCACGACGCGGCTACGGGAAGCCCTGCCGCCCACCCACCTGCCGGATGCGCCGGCAACGGCGGACCACCTGCGCCGCGTGGCCGAGCTCGCCGCGTCGGTGGGCATAACCGCGTGGCGCTGGGACGGCCGCGACTTCGTGAAGATCACCTAGGAAGGAACGAAAACACCATGTTCAAGAAGCCCACCACGGCGGCCGCCACGGCCCCGGAGGACCACGACACGCACGGACTGCCACCCGAGTACACCGACCCCACGAACCGGCTGTACGTGCCCGAGCACCTACGCGAGCACTACAACTTCGACCCGATCGGCGGCATGTTGGCAATCCGGTCCGATCCGCACGCGCCCCGCACCCTGGCCCGCCGCATCCGGCGCGAGTACCTGGCCGCCCACCCCGACGAGTGGCAGCAGGTCCTCGACCGTGAGGCCCGCCGCCTGCCGCACAACATGTCGGACCGGGTGAAGCGGGACATCCTGGCGGACCGGAGGCCGGAGACCTACCAGCCCGACGTGGAAGAGGGCGACCGCCTGGAGAAGCAGCTCACCACCGAGGACTTCACCTACGGCGCGCACCTACGAGCGCTCGAAGCCGCCGAGAAGCGCCACGCCCGCGCCCAGCGCAACGCCGCCACCCGCGCCGCCACGGCCGCCGACACCGTGTGCGAAGTCTGCGGTGGGACGTTCCCACGGGATCACGTGAACACGGTCCGGTGGCACTCGATCCACGGCGCCGAGCTGCACGCCGTGGCGCACCGCGGGGTGGGGGGCGCATCGTTCCGCGCGTGCGGCTTGTGCGCCGCCGCCCTGGCGGACTACCTGCGAGCCGAAGCGGCCGCCACCCTGGGGCCGGATGGCCGGTCCCGCGCCGAGCTGGCCGCCGCGTGGCGGGAGGCGCAGCCGTGAGCCGGGTCTACTTGACCGAACCCGAACCCCGGCCCGGCCGCGTGCCACGGGGCGGGGCCATCACCCCGGCCGGTGCGCTGCGAGCCTGGATGGATCGCCGCGCGGCGGGTGAGCCGGCCGACGACGCCGAGCCCGTCACGGTGCCCGACGACGCCACACTCGAGGCGGCCGACGACGAGGCCGCGCACCGGCCACTGAAGCGGGTGAGGCTCGCCGCGGGCCACCAGCCGCGGCCCACCCTGTACGGGGTGAGCGCCGAGGAGCTGGATCGCATGCGGGCCGCCCAGGTGGACGCCGAGCGGGACAAGGCGGACCGGCTGCGCATCCGCGGCACCTGGCCGCCGGAGGACCGCGGCTGATGGCCTGGGGGCGGAATCCTGGCCGGGGCCGCCCCCATGCCCGCGTGGCCCTGGAAACGCCACACGGGCGGGCCGGGGTGGGGGAATGGAGCCCTCCCGCCCCGGCCCACCACACAACACACTTCCTGCCGGCGCCGAGCCCGGAGACAGTGAATCTCAGGCGGCAGACACGGCGCGCGAAAGGGCAGGATGGGCGGCCCCGGTCGGACTGGAGACCCGACCGGGGAACCACCGCCATCACCGAGACCACGGCGTCACACGGACGCCGGACTACTGGAAGGAACAACCCATGAGTGAAACACGCCCCACCTCGCAGGACCCCACGGCGGAGGTTGCCCAGATGCGCGCCGCCCTCGCCACAGCGCTCGGTATGTCTGAGCCGCCCACGTTCTCGGCGGCGAACGGGTTCACGAGCGCAACGATCACTCTCACCTGCGACGAGGGACACCCGGACTTCGCCCGGTTCTGGAACGCCGGCATCGCCCTCGTAAGTGGATTCACCCGCGAGTGGGTCAAGGCCGAGCGGGACGCGGGCAGACTCTGACGCGCGCGCCGAGACACCACGACGGCGCAGGCCCACCACCAGCGGTTACACCCCCGCGCG
>CAYMSA010000097.1:0-5681 GCA_964392965.1 uncultured Coriobacteriaceae bacterium | reverse complement strand
CGCCCTACGGCCGGCTCACCGTCGACACGCTGGCGATCACACACGGCCATGCCGACCATTTCTCCGTGGGTCACGTCCTGCGTGCCGAAGGAGCCCGCGTGTTCGCCGCGCGCGATGACGCCTCGCTCGTGGAGAACCCCGACATCAACGTGCGCGGCATGTTCTCCTGGGCCCGGCCCAACGACCGGATGGTCACCAAGCTCTTCAAGGGCACGCCCTGCGGCGTCGACTCGTATGTCGAGGACTTCGCCGACGAACGCGCGACGGCCGTCGCGCTCCCGGGACACACGCTCGGCCACCACGGCTTCCTCACCGCCGACGGCGTCTTCTTCACCGGCGACGCGCTCTACCTGCGCGACCTCTGGGCGGTACACCCGATCCCGTACGCGATCGACCCGGGCATGGTGGTCCGTTCACTCGAGCGAATCCGGGAGATTCCGTGCGAGTGGGTCGTGCCCGGTCATGGGCGGCCGGTACCCCGGGACGAGGCCCTCGACGACATCGACTTCCACATCCGGCAGATCCGCTCGGTGGAGGAGCTCCTGCTCGACCGGCTTCGCGAACCGCACACCACCGAGCAGGCCGTGGCGCTCGTCGCCCGGGACCGAGACCTCATAGAGAACGCTGCCGCCTACTGGCTGGCAGTCACGACCGTGAAGGGCTACCTCGGTGAGCTCCTCAACCGTCACGAACTCGAGTTCTTCGTGCACGACTTCACCGGCTGGTGGAGAACCGCCGGGTAGCGCTGACCCCACGCGCTCGACAGGCCGTCGACCGTGTCCGGCGACGCGCTGCCGCCGGACGCTCACCGCCCGGCCTTGCGGAGGACGATGCGCGCGCGCTCGGCCCCCTCATCGTCCTCCCAGAAGACGACGGTGCCCGCGAGACCATCGAAGAGACGCAGGATCTCGCCGGGCGCCAGGACGTGCTCCGCGCTGCGCGTATGGGAGCCCGACTTCGTGGCGAGAAGCGCCTGGACGACCAGGAAGCCGCCGTCGCTCAACCGCTCGTACAGTTCGGGGATGAGCTCCCGCAACATGAAGTTGAACATGACGATCACATCGAACGGGCCTTCGGGCAGAGGCTCCACGGCGAGGTCCGCCTGCTCAAACTCGACTGTCACGCACTCGCGCTCCGCCCACGCCCGCGCTTTGCCGAGCGCGACATCCGAGCCATCCACACCCACGACGTCGAAACCGGCGCGGGCGAGGAACACGCTGTTCCTGCCTTCGCCGCACGCCACGTCGAGTGCCGCGCGACCGGGGACCTCCCGCAGAATCGCGGGCAGCTGCTCTGCAAGGAAGCGCGAGGGCTCCTCGCCCATCGCGCACTCCCTCTCTCCGTAGCGGCGGTTCCATCTCTCACGGTCCGACGTCATCGCCACACCTCCTGCATCGCGGCAGTGCGCCTCGGCCCCCGCCGGCTCCTACCGCACGATCTTGCTGATCGGAATCTCCAGTATGTCCTCGGCACCGGCCGCCTTCAGGCGCGGTATGAGGATGTTCACCGTCGCCTTCTCGGCCACCGTCTCGATCTCGTAGTCGTCCGAGCCGTAGAGCTGGTTGACCGTCGGTCGCTTCATGGCGGGAAGCTCCGCGATCACGGTATCCAGGCAGCCAGCGGGGACGTTCATGGAGAGCAGCACCCGCCCGCGCGCCTCGATGACGCCGAGCAGCAGCGTGCGGATCTCCTCGATCGCCTCGCGCTTGACGGGATCCTCCCATGCCGCACGGCTGGCGAGCAGGCGCGTCGTCGACTGGAGGATGACCTCCACGATGCGCAGCCCGTTGCGACGCAGCGTGGAGCCCGTCTCGGTGAGGTCGACGAGCGCGTCCATGAGCTCGGGCACCTTGGCCTCGGTCGCCCCGTAGCTGAACGAGACGTCCACTGGAATGCCAAGCTGCTCGAAGTACGCGCGCGTGATGTTGGGGAACTCGGTGGTAATGCGGCTGCCCGGCGCGATGTCCGCCGCCGAGCGCACGGGTGAGTCATCGCACACGGCGAGCACGAGCTTCACGCAGCCGGTGCCCGTCTTGGCGTACGGGAGCTCCGCCACCTCGACGACGTCGGCACCCGACTCGGTGACCCAGTCGTGACCGGAGATGCCGATGTCGAAGTGACCCGAGGCCACGTAGAGCGGAATCTCCTGCGGCCTGAGTATCTTCACGCTCGCGATACGCGGATCGTCGATCGTCGGGTTGTACGCCCGGCTCGACTTGCGGACCTGCAGGTCCGCCTCCGAGAAGAGCAGCATCGTCTGCTCCTCGAGGCTCCCCTTGGGCAGTGCGAGAGATAGCATCGGATGTCCTTCCCGTGAACGGAGGCACAGCCGGCATCAGCGCCACGATCTAGTGCTCTGCACCGATGCCGACGGTCACCGCACTGTACCACGCCAGCGCTTCATCACTCTACCGTACCGCATCAAGGGAGACGCATTGCACGCCCGGGGTCGTGCTCATCGGTCCTTGTAGTAGCGTTTGATCGCCCGGGCGAGCAGCTTGTCCTCGCGCTTACGCTCCTGACGGGCCCGCATGTCGAGCTGGTCGTTCACGTGCGCGATCTCGGCCTGGAGCTCGCGATAGCTCTCCAGGCGCCGTGCCGGAAGCTCCCCCGCCTCGACCGCCGCCTCAACCGCGCATCCCGGCTCCCCGTCGTGCTTGCAGTCCCGGAAGCGACAGTGCACCGCGAGTTCGGCGATATCGGCGAACGCCTGCATGAGTCCGTCGGACGAATCCCACATACCCACGGCACGCAGGCCGGGCGTGTCGATGATGAGTCCGCCGCCAGGAAGCGAGATAAGCTCGCGTGAGACCGTCGTGTGCCGGCCGCGATGGTCCGAGACCCTGACCTCGCTCGTCTTGCGGATGTCCTCGCCTGCGAGACTGTTGACGAGCGTGGACTTGCCCGAACCCGACGGCCCGATGATGGCGACGGTCGTTCCGGGGCGCAGGCGAGCAGCGAGTCCTTCGAGGCCCTCTGCCGACTCGGCACTCGTGACCTCGAAGTCGACACCAGTGGTGACCGGCTCGGCATCCAGAACAAACGACGGGATATCCGCGCACAGGTCGGACTTCGTGAAGACCAACACAGGGGTGGCCCCGCTGTCCCACACGAGTGCCAGCTCGCGTTCGAGGCGGGAGAGGTTCGGGCTACCCTCCTCCATCGAGTGGGCGATGAACACGAGATCCACGTTGGCCGCGAGCACCTGTACACGGGCCGCCTTGCCCGGATCGCGCCTCACGATCGCCGTGGAACGCGGCAGCACCGCTTCGACGAGCGGCTCCCCCTCGCCGCCGCCCATGAGCACCCAGTCGCCGGCCACAGGGAGCGCACCGTCCTCGGCCTGCTTCACGAGACGCATGGCGGGCCTCGCCATGACGATTCCGGCGTCCGTCATCACGAACACGAAGCCCCTGTCCGAGCGGATGACGCGGCCCGGTGTGAGCGCCGGGTCGTGCCCGGCGATGTGGGCGCTGATCGACTCGGTCAAGCCGAGTTCCTGCAGGTGCGATGTCTCGCTCAAACGCCTGCCCTTCCGTGAAGCTTCTCCGTTGGAGATATTCCATCCTACCGCCCCCGGAGCACGGAATGCTACCGGACGCGCCATTCGGCCGGTGCCGATGGCGCCCTTCGGCGGGCGTCAGTCCTCCGCCGGCTCGAAGTCGAGTGCCACCGAGTTCATGCAGTACCGGAGCCCCGTGGGCCGGGGCCCGTCGTCGAAGACGTGTCCGAGGTGCGATCCGCACCGCGCACAGACGATCTCCGTGCGTCGCATGCCGTGGCTCGTGTCGACACGCTCTTCTACCGCGCCATCGGAGACCGTCTCCGAGAAGCTCGGCCAACCGCAACCCGCATCGAACTTCGTCTCCGAGCTGAACAGCGGATTACCGCAGCCCGCGCACCGGTAGATGCCATCCGCATCGAGCTTGACGTACTGGCCGGTGAACCGCCGCTCCGTCGCAGCCCTGCGCAAGACCGCGTACTGGCTGGGCGTGAGCAACTCTTTCCACTCGGCGTCCGTGCGCTCGATCTCATACCGCTTCATCGGGGCTCCCCTCCTGCGGCCAGGTCATCCCACTCGTCCGCTGGACGTCGGTCAGGACTCCTCAGTCCCACGCTCGAGTTCGTCGGCGAGCATCTCAAGGAACAGGCCGACGTCCGTCACGATGCCGATCGTCTGGAAGCTTCCCCTGTCGGCGAGCTTCGTCACCACTGCGGGGTTGATATCCACGCACACCGTGGTCACACTCGCCGGCAACATGTTGCCCGTGGCGATCGAGTGAAGCATCGTTGAAAGCATGATGCACGCGCCTGCCTCCTGGCAGTGCACCCGCATCGCGCGCTGCGCATCGAGGACGTCGGTGATCACATCGGGGAGCGGGCCGTCGTCACGGATGGAGCCCGCGAGCACGTAGGGCGTCCCGGTCGTCACGAGCGTGTGCATGAGACCCTCGGACAGCACGCCCTGCTCGACGGCCTCGCGTATGCCGCCGCACCGGCGTACGGTGTTGATCGCGCGCAGATGGTGCTCGTGCCCGCCCGCGATGGGCGCGCCGCCGCGCATCGACACGCCGAGTGACGTCCCGAAGAGCGCCGTCTCGATGTCGTGCACCGCCACCGCGTTCCCGCCGAAGAGCACCGACACATAGCCGGTACGCACGAGCCGCGCGAGGTGTCCGGCGGCGCCCGTGTGGACGACTGCCGGTCCTGCGACCACGATGACCTTCTGACCGCGCTCGCGCACCCTGCGAAGCATGCGGGCGACATCGCGGATGACAAGCGCTTTCGGCTTCTCCGAGGATACCTCGGAGTTCATGAACTCGAAGTCCTGGCGATTACGCGGACGCTCGTGAGGCCGAACGCGCACCCCTTCATGGCCGACGACCACAAGCTCGCCCGCGCGGACATCGGCCATCGGCACCATGCGCGCCTGCTCGCCCTCCACGACGATGCCGAGGTCCATCTCGGTACCTTCCGCGTGTATCCAGCGACCACCGACCCGCACCGTCGTCTCGAGATTCGTCGTCGCGTGGAAGCCGTCGGGGAAGACGCCGTCGGTCGGCGCCGGCCGAAGGCGCGCATCGGCCTGGTCGACGGGCTCCGCGCCGAGATGCGTGACCGCGAGTACCAGCGCCCGGACATGCGCCTCATCGCGCCCGCGCAGGCGCAGGCACGCGGTGGACACGTCCTCGTTCGTGCGTCCGACCTCGAACAAGAGCGTCTCGAACTCACCGTCAAGCTCGACGATCACATCCATGATCTCCGACATGATCCGGGAATCGATAAGGTGGCCGGAGACGCGGACGTCCTCGTAGTAACGGTGTGGCATGCGAGCTCCTTCAAGCGGTAACGAACCGATCAGGTTCCGGCGTATGCAGAACATGCGTGTGATTATCGCGTATCGGAGCATACACACAACAGTACTCAGTATGCATGCGCAGAGACTGAGGCTGTTCCGAGCGCTCAACACGAACGACATCCCGGCCGCCTGCGTCCTATCATCATCGGAAGCTTCCAGAAAGGAGCGCGTCATGCATCGGAGACCAGCGACGCCGAAGGCGCAGCACCTCATCGCCACGGTGGCCCTCCTGCTGCTGCTCGCGGTCGCAGGGTGCTCGCTCGGCCCGGTACGACCGCCTGCGGGCGATCCTTCGATCGAGGGCGTCATCACGCAGCTCACA
>CAYMSA010000096.1:2333-5827 GCA_964392965.1 uncultured Coriobacteriaceae bacterium | reverse complement strand
AAGCACGAGGAGCAGCGGCGGAAGTTCCTGCGATTCCAGATCATGCTTGAGGTGTCTCAGTCGTCGCGGCAGCCAATCGGTTTGGAGCCATGGGGTCGGCTGCGTATCGACTACCGGGGGTTGGACGACTCTCTCCCGTGGATCCAGTCGACAGCCAATCAGCTGGGTCTTCCTCCCGAGGACTTGCGCAATGGCGTCGCCGCTGTACTCGACTATCTGCGGCGCAAACGGGCACTGCATGATCCGGAATACGAGGTTTTCAGCAAGTACTGGATGGATGGGGACCTAGAGGTGCAGCAGGGCTATCTGCCGCCCCTGAAGGCGCCTGTCGGGACGAAGGTTCGTCGTTCATCCGGTGAGAAGAAGGAGCTCGTTGTCCAATGGCTGAGCGTGTCAGGCGATACTGTGCTTCGGCAGATCGTCAAGAAATGGGGTGTTGCCGCTGAAGGTGTAGAGGAGTTCATTGAGGATCTCTTTCAGCTGCTCGTGCGGGAAGGGCTGCTTGTTCCTGTGCGCTTGAAGGGATCCAAGGGCAAGATTCTCCCCAGTGTCAGTGAGGTCTTCCAGGTAGACGCTGATCGGATTCGCCTCAGCGGCGGCCACGGGGTGTATCGGTGTCGGAGCTGTCGTAGGCGCTATTCTCGCAGGACACCGCACATGCTCTGTCCCGCGTGGCGCTGCAGCGGTGAGCTTGAGTGGGTGGCCGAAGATCCGGACGACTACAACCTACAGATGCTCGACTCCGGGTATTCCATGCTGCGCCCGGAGGAGCATACCGCGATGGTGCCCACGGAGGAGCGTGAGCGACTCGAGAACCTCTTCAAGGGGTCGTCCGATGCGGTCAACGCGCTCGTCTGTACGCCCACTCTCGAGCTTGGAGTGGACATCGGGCAGCTTGACTCGGTGCTCATGCGTAACGTGCCACCGCTCCCAGCGAACTACTGGCAGCGTGCGGGACGCGCCGGTCGACGGCACCGAATGGCCGTCGACATCACGTACTGTCGGCCGGTGTCGCATGACAGGGCGTACTTCACTGATCCTGTGAAGCTTCTCGCCGGCCGCGTGGATCCACCTGCCTTCAACCTGGCGAACGAGGCGATGGTTTCCAAGCACGTTCACGCCACGGTGATCACCCGCCTGCATCAGTATGTACGTGATACATCCCGGGTCCTCCAGGAGCGTGAAGTGATCGCCAGCGCACTTGCGACGTGCCTGCCCAACCAGGTCTCCTCGTATCTCTTCGAGGGGGGCGTTCTGCGCGACGGCCCATTCGACGTCGCGCCGTTGGCCCGCGTGATCGCTGCGAACATCGATGACCTGGCCGCGTATGTGGCGGATGCGTTCCAGCAGGGCTGGCCCCGGGCGGATGAAGGCGTCGTGACCGATGAGCGCCTGCGCGGCTACATCCTTGGGATGGGCGAGGAGCTTGGTGAGGTGCTGACTCGCTTGAGGAGGCGGCTGCTCTGGGCGATGGAGCAGATCAGGCGCCTCAATGCTGTGCGCGAGCGAGAAGGAACGCTTGATCAGGAGGACGAGGCGCTCTTCAGGCGGTGTGACCGCTTGATAAAACGCTTGAAAGGGACTGTGCGACGAACGCGCAGGGAAGCGGAGGGTTACGACGACACGAACACCTATGGCATGCTGGCGGCGGAGGGCTTTTTGCCTGGCTACGGCCTCGAAGTCGGCTCGATACTCGGCACTGCCGAGATCCCGTTCTGGCGCCTTGGTGCGATGGATTTCGTGTTACCTCGTCCACCCAGCGTTGCATTACGCGAGTACGTGCCGGGCAACCTCATCTACGCCAACGGCAATCGGTTTGTTGCACGTCGGTTCCATAGAGACATAGACGAGACTCGCGCAGAGATGCCAGTGTTTGAGGTCTCGGTAGAGCGACAGGCGGTGAAGGAGACGAATCTCTCCGGGACCTCCGCCACGCTTGGCTCCTCGGCGCTGCAGACCATCGCAGTGTGTGACGTGGATCTCGTTCACCAGTCGCACATCTCAGATGACGAGACGCTGCGCTTCCAACTCGGTGTGGCGGTCTACGGTGTTGAACGAGACCAGCACAACGGCGGTCAGGACTATGCCTGGGGCCCACAGTCGGTTCAGAAGATCAGGGGGCTGCGTCTGCGGCTTGTGAATGTGGGGGCATCGAGCGTCATCGCTCGCAGGGAGCCAGAGCTTGGGTATCCGATTTGCACTGTCTGCGGGCAGAGCGTCTCCCCGCTGTCATCGGAACATCAGCGTGCACAGTTCGACGCCGATCACCTTGAGCGCTGTGGTAGGCCGATCACACCGATCGGCTTCCATGCCGATGTGACAGCGGATGCTCTGGTTTTGCGAGGCGTCGCGGATCGGACCGCAGCCTACAGCGTGCTTGAAGCGTTACGCATGGCGGCCTCCAGCCTGCTCGATATGCACCGCGAGGATCTTCAGCTTCTCGTGATCGGCTATGTGGACCGCGATGAAGTGGATGCCATGCTCTGGGACCCGATGCCGGGCGGATCGGGTCTCGTCGATCAGATACTCGGGCGCTTCAGTGAGGTGGTCGGCATCGCGAAGTCGATCGTGGAGGACTGCCCGGCTGCCTGTGCCACTTCATGTATCGACTGCCTCCAGACGTTCCGGAATGGCTTCTACCACAAGTATCTGGATCGACACGAGGCGATAGAGCTCATCGATGCATGGGGCGGCTCGCTTACTGCGATGCACCCCATTCCCCCGAAGCAACCATCTCGGGAACCTGACGACGGCAGTTATCCGGTCAACGCGGCCGAGCAGAGGCTGAGAGCTTTGTTGCTCGCAGCCGGGTTCGAGGAGGGCGTGCGAGGCGAGCAGATTCGTCTGGATGCAGCGATCGGCACTACCACCCCGGATGTCATCTACCGCGCGTCGTATCACGACGCCGATGAAGGCGTCGCTGTCTACCTGGACGGGATGAGTCGCCACATCCATGGTAATCCCGCTACCGCAGCCAAAGACCGTCTGATCCGCGACTGGCTTCGCGGGCATGGCTGGGAAGTCATCGAGATTCCCGCGAACCAGCTTGATGATAAGGACGCCATGGCGCGTCATCTCAGGCGCCTTGCGGGCTATCTTGGAGCGACGGATCTGCGAGCCAAAGTGAAGGACGACGACAGCTGGTTTGCACGAGCAGGAGACGGGGCAGTGACCACTCTTCGAGCTGTACTCAGGCTCGTTGCGCCTTCGCCGGCAGAACGCTGGAAGACGGCGGTGCCCCTGGTGCCTCTTACCGCGGCGGCAGGAGTGTTCGGCGAGTGGCAAGATGCTGGCGTCCTTGCTGAATGGCAGTGGGTTGAGCTTGGAGAAGGAGCCAGGATCCGAGAAGGTATGTTCGTCGTCCAAGTGGTTGGCTGCTCCATGGAGCCCCAGATTCCCGATGGTTCATACTGTCTGTTCTCGGCTCCTGTTGTCGGTTCGCGTCAGGGCCGAGTGGTGCTTGTTGAGTTGCGAGATCAGGCCGATCCGGAGAC
>CAYMSA010000096.1:0-2233 GCA_964392965.1 uncultured Coriobacteriaceae bacterium | reverse complement strand
GCGTTTCCACCGCGTTTCGCCTCCGGATTCCCAAACGGCTCTCCACCTGCTAGACTGCGCGTAACGGCTCAACGGCGAGCCGCAATCCAATAGTGAGCAATGACGCTCATCCGGACCCTTCGGGGTCTGGGTGGGCGTTTTCGTTTTCCGGGGTCGGCTGCAGGTGTCACTCGGCCCCGCACGCGAGGAGAGGCGGTGCACGCATGAGGGAGTTCGCGGTCTTCTGGGGATGCACGATCCCCGCGCGCTTCCCGTTCATCGAGAAGGCGACGCGGGTGGTCTTCGACGAGTTCGGCGCCACGATCCACGAGCTCACCGGGCACACGTGCTGCCCCGAGGGCACGCTCGTGAAGGCCAACAGCGAGGACGCGTTCTACACGGCGGCGGCGCGCAACCTCGCCATCGTGGAGAGCGCCGGGCTCGACGTGGTCACGCCGTGCAACGGCTGCTACTCCACGTTCAGGGAGGCCGCCAACCACCTCGGCACGCATTGGCGCGAGCGCGAGGCGATCAACGACCGCATCGCCCCCGAGGGGCTGCGCTACGACGGCAACCTGCGCATCATGCACCTCGCCGAGTGGCTCTCGGACGTGATCGGCGCGGGTGCTGTGGGCGCACGCGTCACCAAGCCGCTGTGGGGCATGCGCATCGCCGTCCACTACGGCTGCCACCTGCTGCGCCCACAGCCGGCCGTCCGCTGGGACGACCCGCTGCACCCCACCAAGCTCGAGGCGCTCGTGGCCGCACTCGGCGCGAAGGTCGTGGACTACCCGAGCAAGATGCAGTGCTGCGGCGGCGCGCTCGACCGCGTGGGCGAGCGCGAGGGCTCGCTCGCGTTCTGCCGTCGCAAGCTCACCGACCTCATGCGTGAGGACGTCGACGCGCTCGTGGTTGCCTGTCCCTCGTGCTTCCAGCAGTTCGACCTCAACCAGGCCGCTCTCCAGCGCGCCAACGAGCCGGTGAACGTCCCGGTCCTCTACATCTCGGAGCTCATCGCGCTCGCCCTCGGGCACGAGTCGGCGGGCCTCGGGCTCGACATGCACCGCGTGGACGTGACCCCCTTTCTCGAGAAGTGGGAGGCGCGCAGCTCGGATCGGGCGGCGCTTGCCGGGCACTTCGACGTGGGGCTCCTCGGCAGGTGCTACGCCTGCCAGGCATGCAAGGACGACTGCCCGGTCTGCAAGATCGACCCCGCCTTCCAGCCCACGGAGATCATCGCGGACCTCATCGGCGGGCGGCTCGACGACGTGCTCGCGGACACGCAGCTCTGGAAGTGCGTGGAGTGCTTCACCTGCCAGGAGATGTGCCCGAGCCGCTTTGGCATGGCGGACACGTTCCGCCGCCTGAAAGACCTCGCGATCGCCCGCGGCACGGCACCGGAGTCGGTCACCGCCGCGTACGGCGAGTTCCTGAAGACCGGCGCGCTCGGCAAGCCCCGCGAGTCCGCGCGCAAGAAGCTCGGCCTCTCACCGCTGCCCGAAGGGGGCGGCGACGCGATCGCCCGGCTGCTGACGACGACAGAGGAGTGAGTGACATGGCCTACGACCTCGAGCGATACGAATCCTTCGCACCGGCGCGTTACCGGGACGAGTCGCCGTTCAAGATCCACGGCGGCTGCGGCCTCATGGGCATCTGCGACGAGAGCGGCGCGCTCATGAGCGGTGAGGTGCCCATCCTCGCTATGGCCGTCCAGCGCGACCGCGGCAACGGCCTCGGCGGCGGGTTCGCCGGCTACGGCATCTACCCCGAGTTCCCGGACCACTTCTGCTTCCACATGATGTACCACGACCTCTCGGCGCGTGCCGCCGCCGAGGACATCCTCGAGGCGGCCTTCGTCATCGACCGCGCCGAGCCGATGCCCACGCGTGCCGTGCGCGGCATCACCGACGCCCCCATCCTGTGGCGCTACTTCATGACCCCGCGCGAGGAGCTCCTCGAGGAGCGCGAGCTCACGCCCGAGGACTTCGTGGTGGGCGTCGTCATGAAGGTGAACGCCGAGGTGGACGGCGCGTTCGTTGCGTCCTCGGGCAAGAACATGGGCGCCTTCAAGGGCGTGGGCTATCCCGAGGAGATCGGCCACTACTTCCGCCTCGAGGAGTACGCCGGTCACACGTGGGTGGGCCACAACCGGTTCCCCACCAACACCCCGGGCTGGTGGGGCGGCGCGCATCCCTTCACGCTGCTCGACTGGTCGATCGTCCACAACGGCGAGATCTCGAGCTACGGCATCAAC
>CAYMSA010000095.1:0-5866 GCA_964392965.1 uncultured Coriobacteriaceae bacterium | reverse complement strand
GGCAGCGTGGCCAACAAGGTCGTCCACTCGGCGCCCTGTCCTGTGCTGCTGATCAGACCCGAGTCCTGACCCACCTGCGGACTTCGTGGAGAGACGGGGTGATCGAGGCGGTATGGCGGATTCGTGCGAAACGGACTCACACGCGCCTCCCCTGCACGTCCGTCCGTCAGCGCCTCGTCTCTCGGTAGGCCGCAAGCGCCCGTTCGCGAGCCTCGCGGTGGTCGATGATCGGCAGCGGGTATGTCTCGCCGAGGGCCACACCGGCCTGATCGAGTTCCTCGGCGGGGGCCATCCACGGCCGGTGCACGACGTGGTCGGGAAGTCCGGCAAGTTCGGGTAGCCACGTGCGGACGTACGTGCCGGGCGGGTCGTACCGCTCACCCTGGGTCACCGGGTTGAAGATGCGGAAGTAGGGTGCGGCGTCCGCGCCGCTTCCTGCGACCCACTGCCAGCCGAACGTGTTGTTGGCCACATCGGCATCGGCGAGACGCTCCGTGAAGTGCGCCGCGCCGAGTTGCCACGGCAGCAGCAGGTGCTTGGTGAGAAACGATGCCGCGATCATCCGGACGCGGTTGTGCATCCAGCCGGTGGCGAGAAGCTCGCGCATGCCGGCATCCACGAGCGGGTAGCCGGTGCGGCCCGCCTTCCACGCCTCGAGCCCCGCTGGGTCCTCGGCCCACCCGAAGCGCTCGAACTCGGGCCTGAGCGGGCGCGCCACGGTCTCCGGGAAGTGGTGGAGCAGGTGGTGCGCGAACTCGCGCCAGTGGAGCTGGCGCAGGAAACCCTCGGCGCCCTCACGAAGCGACGGATCTCCGCCCACCGCCTCATCCACCGCGGCGGCGATTCGCCAGGGCGCGATCTCCCCGAAGGCGAGGTGTGCCGAGAGGCGCGACGTGCCGTCGGTGCCGAAAGCGTCGCGGTCGTGGGCGTACTGCGCGACGGGCCCGGCGAGGAACCTGCCGAGCGCGGCGTGCGCACCGGCCTCGCCCGGCTCGAAGCGCTCGAGGAGGAGCGGCGGCGCGTCTGCGATGTCGGCGGCCAGCGCGGGTGCGCGCTCGAAGAGGTCGCGGTGCACGCGCACGAGCGGCGGCAGCGGGATGCCCTCCGGCGCGGGAGTCGGCAGCGGCGCCTGCTCCTCGCGCAGGCGAGCGCGGTGGTAGGCGGTGAAGACCTTGAAGGGCCCGCCGGTCGTGGTGCGCGGAAAGTCGGGCTCTCCGAGAAGCGCGCAGCGGTGCGTGTGAAGCGGGATGCCTGCCTGCCCGAGTGCCCTCTCGATGCGGGCGTCGCTCCCGAGAGACACCGGGTCGTAGAGGTGGTCGGCGTGGACCGATGTCGCGCCGGTCTCACGGGCGAGCGCGAGCAAGACGTCGGCCGGATCGCCCTCGGCCACCACGAGCGCCGAGCCACGCCCGGTGAGCGAATGGCCGAGCGATCGCAGCGAGGAGGCGAGCCACGCGCGAGCCGCCGGCCCCGCAGCGCCCGAGAGCGGATCTCCCGGAGTGTCGATGAACACGGGGAGCACCGTTGCCGCCCCGGCAAGCGCCGCCGAGAGCGCCGGGTTGTCGGCGAGCCGCAGCGCCCGGCGGAGCCACACGATCGCGACTTCGGCCATCGGCGTCCCTTTCGTCCACTTGCGCGACCAGTACGGGTAGAACCAGACTGCGGGTAGCATGCCGGTTCGCCATGCGAGGAGGAGTCCCTTGACCGAGATTATCACCCAACGGCCGCACCTCGGTGTCAGCGCGTGTCTCTACGACTGTCCGGTGCGCTACAACGGAAAGCGCTTCGACCCGCTCGCCATGCTCGGCCGCGAGCGGGGCGACTTCGTGTTCACGCCCGTCTGTCCCGAGTGCATGGCCGGGTTCGGCGTGCCGCGTGAGCCCATCGACCTCACGGGTCCGGGCCAGGACGTGCTGGCGGGCTCGGCGCGCGTGGTGAGCCATCGCGGTCGCGACGTGACCGAGCAGCTCATCGCCGGCTCAACAGCGTGCGTGGAGGCGCTCGAACGGGCGGGCGTGTGTGCGGTGATCCTCAAGGAGGCGTCGCCGAGTTGCGGCCTGGAGAAGGTGCGCATCGGCTCCCGGCGTCGCGAAAGCGCGCTCGGCGCGGGCGTGTTCGCCGCCATGCTCGAGGAGACCGGCTGGTTCCTCATCCCGAGCACGGCGTTCGACTCGGCGCTCACGTGGTGGGACTGGCGCCGCCGTCTGCACGCGTGGCTGTGGCTCTCGGACCGCACGATCGCGAACAACGGTGACCTCACCGAGGCGTGGCATGTCGTGAAGTTCATCCTGCAGGAGACACAGCGTGCCAAGGCGGACCGCATCGGCCGGTCGCTCGCGGGGTTGCCGAAGCGCGCACCCATCGAGCAGCTGGAGGCCGAGCGCGCCCGCATCCTCGACGCGCTGCGGCTGCCCACGACGCGCCAGCGCGCGACCGCGGCGCTCTGGAAGACGTACACTCACTACGTGAAGAAGGGCCAGCTGGACGGCGTCGACCTGCACGGACTCACGGTGCGCTCGCCCGAGGTGCGGCGCAATGTGACGACCATCGCCGAGGAGGTCGTGGGTCTCGAGCGTATCGGGTTCGAGAACGACCTGCTCTTCGGCACGAGCCCCGTCCTCTATCGTGACAAGCGGCGGGTGAGAGCCCGGGAGCAGGCGGACGGGGCGGGTGCGCGGCCCGCAGACGAGAAGGAGGCGTGACATGGACGCGATCGAAGCGATCATGACGAGGCGGAGTATCCGCTCGTACACCGAGAACCCTGTGTCCGAGGCGGACATCGAGACCCTGTTGCGTGCGGCGATGGCTGCGCCCTCGGCCAAGAACCAGCAGCCCTGGCGCTTCGTCGTGACCACCGAACGAGAGCTCATCGACCGGCTCGCGGACGTGAGCCCCTTCGGCGGCATGCTCACGAAGGCGCCCCTCGCGATCACGGTGTGCGGCGACCTTCACGACCTCGAGCGCCCCGGCATGTGGCAGCAGGACTGCTCGGCGGCGGTGCAGAACACGTTGCTCGCCGCGCACGCGCTCGGTCTGGGCGCCGTGTGGATCGGCATCTGGCCGCAGCCGGAGCGGGTGGCGCCGCTCAAGGAGCTGCTCGGTCTGCCCGAAGGCGTGGAGCCGTTCTGCATGCTCTCGATCGGCCATCCGTCGGCGCGACGAGAGCCCGCCGATCGCTTCCGGCCCGAGTTCGTCCGCCGGGAGCGCTGGTGACCGCACTGCTCGAGGCCCGGGGCATCACGGCGCATCGCGCGGGAGACAGCGGCCCGGTCGCCGTCCTCGACGGCGTCGACCTCGCGCTCGCCGCAGGCGAGCTCGTCGAGGTGGCGGGCCCCTCGGGCAGCGGCAAGACGACGCTCCTGCTCGCGCTCGCACGGCTGCTGCCCGGCGTGAGCGGCGAGCTGCTTCTCTCCGGCCGGCCCGCGGGGGAGATCCCTCCTGCCGAGTGGCGCACGCGCGTGGCGCTCCTGCCGCAGCGGACGGCGCTCGTGCCCGGCACGGTGGCCGACAACCTGCTTCTGCCGTGGACGTTCAGGGTGCGCGCGCACGAGGTGCCCCCGGCCGAGCCGGAACTCGCTCGCGCGCTCGAGACCGTCGGCCTCGGCGGCGTCTCGCTCGACCGCGACGCCGCGCGTCTCTCGGTGGGGCAGGCCGCGCGCGTGGCGCTCCTGCGCGTGGTGCTCGCCCGGCCGAGCGTGCTGCTGCTCGACGAGCCCGACGCGAGTCTCGATGACGCGAGCGCCGCCGAGGTGGCCCGCGTGACGGGGGACTTCGTAGCCGGCGGCGGCGCCGCGGTGCGCGTGAGCCACGTGCGCGCCGATGCGTCGGCCGCGGTGCGCTACCGCATGGCGGACGGGCGTCTCACGCGGATGCCGGCGCCGGGTGCATCGGCCGCTCTCGAGGCTCCGGAGGTGCCCGATGCCTGAGGCCGTGGGCGGCTCCATTCCCATCGGTACCGCCGAGCTGCTGCTCGCCGCCGGTTTCGTGGTTCTCACGGGCGTCATCTCTCTCGTCATGGGACTGCGGCTCGAGAAGGACCTCGCGCTCGCCGCGGTCCGCACGTACGTGCAGCTGCTGCTCCTTGGCCTCGTGCTCAGATGGGTCTTCGTGAACCAGACGTGGCCGATCGTGGCGGCCATCTTGCTCGTGATGGTGCTCGTGGCGGCGCAGACGGTCGTGCGACGGGCACGCAATGCGCCGCGAGGCCTCTACCTGAGTTCTGCAGCGGCGATGTTCCTGAGCGGCGTCATCGTGACGTTCGCCGTGACGGGCATCGTGGTGAAGGTGCCGGTCTGGTACGAGGCGCGCTACGTGCTGCCGATCGCGGGCATGGTCATCGGCAACTCGATGACGGGCGTGGCGCTCACGGCCGAGCGCCTCTTCGCGGACCTCGACGCGCGCTCGGGCGAGATCCTCGGCCTCACGACGCTCGGTGCGAGTGTGCGCGAGGCGGCGCTGCCGTCGCTTCGCTCGGCGCTGCGGGCGGGCCTGATGCCCACGATCAACTCGATGGCGGCGGCGGGCATCGTGTTCATCCCCGGCATGATGACCGGTCAGGTGCTCGCCGGGGTGGACCCCGAGGGAGCGGCCAGATATCAGATCGTCGTGCTCCTGATGATCTCAGCGGCCACGGCCGTGAGCGCCATCGTGGCGCTGCTGCTCATATACCGGAAGCGGTTCACCGCCGAAGGCGTGTATCTCGAGCCGGGGCTGCGGGAGTCGTCGTGCGAGCGCTGATGTCGATGCCGTTCCGTTGCCTGAACGTCACCGGAGACCTACACTGGCAGGGTGATGTCACATAGGGCGCCGTCGGCTGTCACGGTGCCTCTGGAGGGCCATGAGCGAGTTCGAGAACTACCTGTCGCGTACGTCCGCGGAGTTCGGCGAGTATCTGGTAAGCACGCTCCCTCATGGGATCCACCCGGATATGCAGCAGTACCTGTACGGCCCCCTGGAGGAGTACCTGCGCAACGCGGGGAAGCGGCACCGCCCGCTCATCTGCGTGCTCGCGTGCGAGGCCGTTGGCGGTGACGGTCGGCTCGCGTGGTCGTCGGCAGCGGCCATCGAGCATTTCCACACCGGCGCCATCATCCACGATGACATCGCGGACTCCTCCCTCACGCGCAGGGGCCTGCCGACGATGCACATCCAGCAGGGCGACGCGATCGCGATCAACGCGGGCGACCTCGCCATCTCGCTCGTGACGGGCCTCGTCACCGACGATGAGGCGCTCTCCGCCGAGACCCGCATCCGCGTGCTCAAGGAGATGGTGCGGATGACGGCGCGCACCATCGAGGGGCAGGCGCTCGACATCGGCTGGGCGCGCGACGACCGGTTCGACCTCACCATCGACGATTACCTGATCATGGCCGAGCACAAGACGGCCTTCTACTCGGGCGGCATGCCGCTCGCCATCGGCGCGATCATCGGCGGCGGCACCGACGAACAGGTGGAGGTGCTGCGCTCGTTCGGCCAGGCCATCGGGCTCGCGTTCCAGGTCCAGGACGACATCCTCAACCTCGTCGGTTCCGAAGCGGCCACCGGCAAGGACTTCCGCAACGACATCACCGAAGGCAAGCGCACGCTCGCCGTCGTGCACGCGCTCAAGCACTCTGCCGAACGCGACCGGCTGCTCGAGATCCTCGCGAGCCGATCGGGAGCTGCTGCGGTGAACGACGAGGCCGTGGATATCATGACGGCTTCAGGCAGCATCGACTTCGCGCGGCAGTACGCGCGTGACCTGGTGGTGGAGGCGAAGACCGCGCTTCAGGCGGCGCTTCCGCAGACGCCGGCGCTCGGACTGTTGCTCTCACTCGCCGACTACCTCATCGAGCGCGACCGGTAGGCGCGTCGGGGGCGGTCGGCA
>CAYMSA010000094.1:0-5934 GCA_964392965.1 uncultured Coriobacteriaceae bacterium | reverse complement strand
CCAAGTGGCGCCGCAACCCCCGTGGCGCTCCCGGCTACCGGACGCTCAGTCGCGCGAACGTCTCGAGGAACCCGGGGTACGACACGTCCACCGCCTGGAAGTCCCGCACGACCGTCTCCCCGGATGCGATGAGGCCCGCCACCGCCCAGGTCATGGCAAGCCGGTGGTCGCCGAGTGAGCTCAGCGACGTTCCCACAAGCTGAGACGGCCCCGTGACCTCAAGCCAATCGACGCCCGCCTCCACGCTGCCACCGAGACGCGTCAGTCCGTCGACGATGGCCGCAAGGCGGTCGGATTCCTTGACTCGAAGCTCGCCGATGCCCTCGAACCGCGTCGTTCCCTCGGCCTGCGCTGCGGCGAGAGCGAGAATCGGGAGCTCATCGATGAGCGAAGGCGCCTCGACGCCGGTGACGACCGTCGGGCGGAGGACGGCACCAGCGGTGGCCCGGATGCTGCCCGTCGGCTCCGATCCGGGCCCCTGGCCGGGCACCACCGTGAGATCGGCACCCATCCGGCGCAGGACATCGACGAAGCCGATCCGGGTCGGGTTCACGCACACGTGCTCGACGACGATCTCGCTTCCCCGAATGAGCATCGCCGCGACCAGCGGGAACGCCGCCGAGGAAGGATCACCGGGCACCTCGATGTCGCAGGCACGAGGGACGACGGGGCCTGTGACGGACGCACTGGGCCTCGCAGGAGCCCCCGAACCGTCTCCGGACTCGACACTGCGAGTGGCCACGGGGACGCCAAAGGCCGGCAGTAGTCGCTCGGTGTGGTCGCGGCTGAGCACCGGCTCGGTCACGGTGGTCGTCCCCGATGTGTGCAGACCCGCGAGGAGCACGGCCGTCTTCACCTGGGCGCTTGCGACCGGTGATTCGTAGGTGATCGGCGTGAGCGCGCCACCGGAGATGCGGAGCGGCAGCGTCCCATCCGGTCCGGTCTCGAACTTGGCGCCCATGCGGGAAAGCGGCTCCGTGACCCGTCGCATAGGACGGCGCGAAAGCGATTCGTCGCCGACGAGCGTCACATCCACCGGCCAGCCCGCGAGAATGCCCGCCAGCAGGCGGCAGGTGGTTCCCGAGTTCCCGCAGTCGATCGAGGTGCCGGGTGTGACCGGACCGGCCGTCCCCCATCCCGTCACCTCTAGGTCGAGCGCTCCGCCGTCCCGTTTCCGGAGAACCACCCCTGCCCCGAGCGCACGCACGGCCTCGATGGACGCACGCACGTCGAGACTGTCGAGGACACCGGTGAGCGCGGACGTGCCCTCGGCCATCGCCGCGAACAGTACGGCCCGGTGCGAGAGTGACTTGTCCCCGGGTACCGAGCAGCTCCCCCGGAGGGGACCGGGAGCCCGTACGACGGTGAGATCCATCAGTCCTCCGGTGTGTCGAGCGGACGGAGAAGGGGTGCGAACCCGTGCGCCCGCAGGTCGTCGGCGAGTGCCTCGAAATCGCCTTCATCCGTGAGGATCAGCCGGAGCAGGGCGCTGTCCTCCGAGCGGTGGTCGATCTCGATGTCCTGGATGTTGGCGCCTGCCCGGCCGATGGCTGTGGTGACGATGCTTACGGTGCCCGGACGATCGGTGACGGGGACGGTCAGTTGCACGAGACGGGCTGTGGCGGGAACCCACTGGGCGGGCAGCGCCTGGCGTATGTGCGCGGCATCGAGCAGCAGGCCGAAGATCGCGTCCCGGTCCCGAGTGCGCACCGCCCCGGCGAAGTCGCCGATCACGGTGGCGAGCTCGTCGAGCCCGGACGCGAGCGCCTCGGCGTTATCGAGGCAGATGCCCGTCCAGAGTTCGGGAGAGCCGGCTGCGACCCGTGTCATGTCCTTGAAGCCGCCCGCAGCCAGACGCAGTAAGTCGGCGTCGGCTCCTTCGGCACGGGAGGCGGCGAGACGCACGAGCGCGGCCGCCGCTATATGCGGCACGTGACTCACGATCGCGACCGCCTCGTCATGCGACGCCGCGTCGAGCGAGAGAACCCTCGCTCCGAGCGAGGTCGCGAACGAATGCACCTTGCGGTAGGCCTGCATGTCCGTGTCCGGGGTGGTGACGAGCACGTAATACGCGCCATCGAAGAGGGTCTCGCGTGCCGCCTGGACGCCGACGCGCTCCGAGCCGGCCATCGGATGCCCCCCCACGAAGCGGTACGGAACGCACCCGGAGTCAAGCATCCGCTGCGCGGCGGCCGACGCAGCACTCACGACCGTCGCCTTCGTTGAAGCCACATCGGTCACGACACCCGCATAGCCCAGTTCCGCCAGGAGGTCGAGCCACGCAACCGTCGCCTGCACCGGAGTCCCGAGAACCAGCAGCCTCGAAGCAGCTGGGCCGAACCACCCCGCCGCGATCGCCTCATCAGGAGAGAGTGTCTCGTCCGCCAGGCCCGCATCGAGCGCGTGGGCACGCGCAGCTACGTCGGGATCGACCGCCCGTATCGGAGCATGGCCAGCCCGCCGGGCGGCTGCGGCGATCGATCCGCCGATGAGCCCGAGCCCCACGATCGTGAGGTCGGCTGCCGTCACCGGTGACCTCCTAGCACGCGGCCCTCAAGCGCCAGTCGTGGCATGAGACCGGCCATGAGCGTCTCGAAGGCGGCGGGTGTGAGGGACTGAGGACCGTCGCAGCGGGCCCGTTCGGGCTCAGGATGTACCTCGATCATGAGGCCGTCGGCTCCCGCGGCGACAGAAGCGTTCGCGAGCGGCGGGATGATATCGCGCCGGCCCGCCGCATGTGAGGGGTCCACCAGCACCGGCAAGTGCGTGAGAAGCTTCAGACCGGCCACGGCGGAAAGGTCGAGCGTGTTGCGCGTGAACGTCTCGAACGTCCGTATGCCGCGCTCGCAGAGGATGACCTCGCGGTTGCCACCCTTGATGACGTACTCGGCCGCCGAGAGAAGCTCTTCGACGGTCGCCGCCAGTCCGCGCTTGAGAAGGACGGGCCTGTCCATCGTGCCGAGTTCGTCGAGCATCCTGAAGTTCTGCATGTTGCGAGCGCCGACCTGCATCACGTGCGCGTACTCGGCAACAACCTCGGCATCACGGACGTCGAGCACTTCAGTCACCACCGGGAGCCCCACGGCATCGCCTGCAGCCCGCAGCATGCGGAGCCCCTCGAGACCGAGGCCCTGGAAGGCGTACGGACTCGACCGGGGCTTGTACGCGCCGCCCCGGAGCATCGTGGCGCCGGCGGCCTTGACCGCGCGGGCGGTGACGAGCATCTGCTCCTCGGACTCGATCGAGCAGGGGCCCGCTATCACCGCGAACGCGTCACCGCCGATCGACGTATCGCCCACCCTGATGACTGTCGGCTCCGGCTGGAAGTCACGGCTCACGAGCTTGTACGGCTTCAGGACCCGGATGACCTGCTCGACGCCGGGCAGGCCCTCGAGCTCCAGCGTGTAGATGACCTCCCGGTCTCCGATCACGCCGATGATGGTCTTGACTTCACCTTGAGAGAGATGGGCCTCGGCACCCGCTTCTGCGAGCAGTTCGACGATGTGAGAGACCTCAGCGGAGGACGCGTGGTCCCGCATGACGACAAGCATTCTGTTCACCCCTTCGGCACGCGCCTGCGTGCGTAGCTGCTGACCTGTGCGGCCGCCCTACGCCTCTGCTGCGCGATTACACGCTGCCGAACCGGGCGACGGCCGCCTCGAACGCCTCGATCGTCCGCTGCGTGTCTTCGGGTGCGCCGACGCCCACGCGTAGCGCGTTCGCCGTTCCGAAGTTGCGGACGATCACTCCTCCCTCGAGGAGTGCCTCGAACACTTCGACCGGCCTCTCCGTCTTGATCCAGACGAAGTTCGTCTCCGACGGCACCCAACGGATGCCGAGCCGATCGAAGCACTCGTAGAGATACGTCTTCTGTTCCTGGTTCATCGCCCGCCTGCGCGCCACCTCGGCATCGTCATCGAGCGAGGCGAGAGCGCCGGCCTGGGCGACGGTGCTGACGTTGAAGGGCTCACGGACCTTCGCGACCGCCTCGACGATCGGCTCGGGCGCGATGCCATAGCCGACTCGCGCTCCGGCGAGCCCGTAGACCTTGGAGAATGTACGCAGAACGACGATCGGACGGTGCCCGTCGTAGTAGTCCATACCATCGGGGAACCGGTCGTCACAGACGAACTCGATGTACGCCTCGTCGAGCACCAGGAGGACGTGATGCGGCAGCTTCTCGATGAAGCGGTCGAACTCGTCGCGGAGGTAGATGGTGCCGGTGGGGTTGTTCGGATTGCAGAGGAAGACGATGCGGGTCTTGTCGGTCACGGCCGCGAGCATCGCGTCGAGATCGTGCACGTCGTCCCCGGTCAACGGAACCGGGACCTTCACGCCGCCGAAGACATCGGTGGACATCGGGTACACGATGAAGGAGGGCCATGGATAGACGACCTCATCGCCCGGCCGCAGTACGACCTCGGTGATGAGCCGGAGGAGTTCGTTGCTGCCGCTTCCCACCATCACCTGGCTCACCGGGACGCCATACCGGGCGGCCAGCCTGTCAGCGAGCTCCTCTGCGGCACCGTCGGGATAGCGGTTGAGGTCCGGCAGCACGGCAGCCATCGCTTCGATGGCTGCGGGGAACGGCCCGTAGGGGCTCTCGTTGCTCGAAAGCTTGGAGATCTCGTCGCGTCCGCTGCGCTCCCTGACCTGATCTTCTCGCAGACCGGGGGCGTACGGCCGCAGGCCGTCCAGGTCAGGTCGGATCAGTTCGTTCCAGGGCATGGTCACTCCTCGGCGGGTCGAGAGTAGCAAGGATTGTCCCCCACCTCGGCCGAGGACGCAAGAAGGGTGACGTCGCAATCCCACTACGACCGCGGTGTCGACGCGCCCAGACGGTCTACCTGCCAGTGTCGGAATCGAGAGGAAGAACCGATGGCGTCAGGGACTCAAGCTGCCACCAGCCATCGCGCTCGGTTATCTCGACAGTGCAGCCGTGGGGCAGAGCGATGTGCCACGCCGCCTCGGCAGAGATGCGCAGCCAGAGCGTCAGCAGCTGGCGGATGACGCCGCCGTGCGTCACGACCACGGGCCGCGCAGAGGCGGTGACGGTCTCGGCCGCCTCGGCGACGCGGGCCTTGAAGTCGTCCAGACGCTCGCCACCCGGTGCGACGGGTCCGTTCCCTTCATGAACGGGCGCGATGCCGCGCTCGCTCGCCACAATCCATGTGAGACCCTCGAGTTCGCCGAAGTCGATCTCCGCAAGCCCGGCAAGCACGGAGGGCGCCGCCGGCCGCGCGATCGACTCGGCGAGCCGGAGGGCGCGAGGCGAGGGCGACGAATAGACCACACCGGGCGACCAGGCACGCAGCCGGGCGGTCAGCTCGAGGGCCTGCCGCTCCCCCTCCGCCGTCCACGGCGAGTCGTTGGAGCCCAGGAAACGCCCGGCCGCGTTCGCCACCGTCTGCGGGTGGCGGACGAGCAAGACCGTGCGCGATGTGTGCGGGAGCACCATCAGGGTCCGTACGCGCTCGGCAGCAGTGCGGTCGCCAGCAGCAGCGCGGCTTCTGTGAGGACGATCGTGGCGCCGATCACGTCTCCGGTGACACCGCCGAGGAGACGGCGGGCTGCGCGCGCGATCATCCAGGAGATGACGACCCCCACCAGGGCGGCCGCGATCACGAGTGCCCCCTTCGGCAGAAGGAGCGCAAGCACCACCACGGGCATCACCGCCACCAGGTGACCAACGACGGTGTCACGCGTAGCGTACCGCGCGCCGAGGCCGTCAGGTCGCGCGGGCGGAGCGAGCGACAGCAGGACGGTCGCCGCAAGTCTCGCCACGACCGGTGCCGTGAGGAGAGCCCACAGCGCACCACGCTCGAGCACCACCGAGATGGCGGCGACCTGGATGATGACGACGAGCACCACGGCGATGACACCGAACGCTCCGACGGTGCTGTCGCGCATGACCGCGAGCCGCCTCTGCGCGTC
>CAYMSA010000093.1:2747-5990 GCA_964392965.1 uncultured Coriobacteriaceae bacterium | reverse complement strand
GTGAGCGTGTCGGTCTTGAAGACCGGGTGGAGGAACGGCACGTAGATCGTGGCGAGCTGCAGCACCACGGTGAGCGCAACGGCCCCCAGTAGCGGCATGTTGGAGCGGAAGCCCTGCTTGAAGATCGACTCGCGGTCCGAGCGCACCGCCAGGACGTGTCCCATCTGCGTGAAACAGAGCACCGTGAAGACCATCGTCTGCCAATGCATGCCCTGGCTGATGGCGAAGGCCTGCGTGAACAGCGTCGCCGCACCCATGAGGATGCCAACCCAGACGATGTGGATGCCGAGTCCGTCGGCGAAGATGCTCTCGGTGGGCTTGCGCGGCGCGCGGCGCATGATGTTCTTCTCGGCGGGCTCCGAGGCGAGCGCCAGACCCGGCAGGCCGTCGGTCACGAGGTTGATCCACAGGATGTGGATCGGCAGCAGCGGTATGTGCAGACCCACCAGCGGCGCCAGCAGGATGGTGAGGATCTCGCCCGAGTTGGCGGCCATCGCGTACTTGATGAACTTGCGGATGTTGTCGAAGATGCGCCGGCCTTCGCCCACGGAGCCGACGATCGACGAGAAGTTGTCGTCGAGGAGCACCATGTCCGAGGCTTCTTTGGCCACGTCGGTGCCGGTGATGCCCATGGCCACGCCGATGTCAGCGCGCGACAGCGCGGGCGCGTCGTTCACGCCGTCGCCCGTCATCGCCACGTACTCGCCGCGGTCCTGCAGCGCCTCGACGATCTTGAGCTTCTGCTCGGGAGCCACGCGCGCGTAGACGCGGACCTCCTCCACGCGTCGCTCGAACGCCTCGAGCGAGAGGGCATCGAGCTCGGGGCCGGTGATCATCTGGTCCACATCCTCGGCGATACCGAGGCGCCGCGCGATGCTGAGCGCGGTGGCGGGGTGGTCGCCGGTGATCATGACCGGCACGATGCCCGCAGCCTTGCAGGTGGCCACCGCGTCGAACGCCTCCGGGCGTGGCGGATCGACGAGTCCGGTGTAGCCGATGACCGTGAGGTCGGTCTCGAGCTCATCCATCGCGAGACCCTGCGGGATCGTGTCGATGCGCCGCATGCCAAACGCCAGGACCCGCAGGCCCTCGGCGGACCAGCGGTCCACGAGCGCGAGCGCGGCCTCGCGGTCGAGCGGGATGACGTTGCCGGCAGCGTCCAGCGCGTTTGTGGCCCGCTCGAGGATCGACTCGGCAGCGCCCTTGGTGAACGAGACGTGTCCGCCGTCGGGGAGTTCGTGCACGGTCGTCATGAGCTTGCGGTCCGAGTCGAACGGCAGCTCGGCCGCGCGCGGGAGCCCCGTGCGGATGTCGCGCGGCTCGTAGCCGGCGGCCTGTGCGGCGCGGTAGAACGCGATCTCCGTGGGGTCGCCGATGAGTGCGTCGTCGTCGCCGGCCACGTCGTTGGAGACGGCGAGTGCCCAGCCGAGCCAGGCGACGGAGGCCGACGGGTCGGCCACGGAGTCGAGCGGCCTCGGCAGCGCGTCACCCGCTGCGATGTGCTCGACGGTCATCTGGTTGAGCGTGAGCGTGCCGGTCTTGTCGGTGCAGATGTACGTGACCGAGCCGAGCGTCTCGACTGCCGGCAGGCGCCGCACGAGCGTGTGCTGCTTCACGAGCCGGCTCGCGCCCATGGCGAGCGTGATGGTGGCGATCGCGGGGAGGGCCTCGGGCACGGCGGCCACAGCGAGGCTCACCGACGTCATGAACATCCTGACGAGCTCCTCGCCCTGGATGAGGCCGACGATGAACACGATGAGGCAGAGGCCGATTGCCGCGAGGCCGAGCTGCTTCCCGAACTGCGCGAGACGCTTCTGCAGCGGCGTCTTCGTCGGCTCACCCGCGCCGAGCAGGCCGGCGATCTTGCCGAGCTCGGTGTCGAGTGCGATCGCGGTCACGACGCCTTCGCCACGCCCGTAGACGATCTGCGTGCCGCGGTACGCCATGGTCACCCGATCGCCGAGCGGGGCGTCGAGCTCGCACGCCGCGTTCACGTGCTTCTCCACCGGCAGCGACTCGCCCGTGAGGGCGGCCTCGGCGGCGCGGAGCCCGGCCGACTCGATGAGCCGCAGGTCGGCTGGCACGATGCGTCCGGCATCGAGGAGCACGACGTCACCGAGGGTGAGCTCGGTCGCGGGCAGCTCGACGACCTGGCCGTCGCGGCGCACGCTCGCGATCGTGCCGGCCATCTCGCGCAGGGCCTCCATCGCGCGCTCGGCACGGTACTCCTGGAAGACGCCGATGGCGGCGTTCAGCACGAGGATCACCAGGATGGCCACGGTGTCGGCGATCTCGCCGAGGGCGCCCGAGATGAGGGCGGCGGCGAGCAGGAGCAGGATGAGGAAGTCCTTGAACTGGTCGGCGATCATGCCGAGTATCGAGCGCTTCTCGCCCTCGGGGAGCGCGTTGGGCCCGTACTGTTCCTGGCGGCGGTGCGCTTCCTCACGCGTGAGGCCCTCGGCGCATGAGCCGAGGCGATCGAGTGCGTCCGCTGCAGGGAGCGTGTGGGAGGCGTCCACCACCTTGGGAGCCTCGGGCTGCTCGGTGGACGAAGACGTGCGCTGTGCCATCGGGTCCTCCTTCACGGACTTCAGGACGTGCGTGACCTGAAGGTCTCGCGTGCGAGGTACCTCGCCGACAGGGCCGGGACGTGAGCGTCCGTGATGACGGCCCTGCCACCCGGTGAACGCTACCGGGTAGCTACTCCCCTTCGGTGGGACAGTATAGCGGATGGGGCGTCATCGGCCGACGTTTGGGGCGCGTGACCGCGGGCGCCTACGAGGCGCGGAACGCCTCTTCGTGCCGGATGGTGGTGATGCGGTTCTGCTCGTCGACGAAGACCGCCGAGGGCTTCCACGCGCGTGCCTCGGCGTCATCGAGCTCCACGTAGGATGCGATGATGACGAGGTCGCCCTCGTGGACGAGGTGCGCGGCGGCGCCGTTCACGCAGACGCAGCCGGAGCCGCGGGGACCGGCGATGGTGTAGGTGTTGATGCGCGCGGCATTGGTGACGTCCCAGATCTGGACGACTTCACCCGGAAGGATGCCGGCTGCATCGAGAAGGTCTTCGTCGAGGGTGATGCTGCCCTCGTAGGCGACGTTCGCCTCGGTGACGACGGCGCGATGGATCTTGCCGCCGAGCATGGTGCGCCTCACTGGTGTGCTCCGTCCCCAGGTACACGCCCTGCAGGGTCGCGTCCTGACAGTGGTCCGTCGGGCGGATTGTAACACGGCCGAGGGGGT
>CAYMSA010000093.1:0-2647 GCA_964392965.1 uncultured Coriobacteriaceae bacterium | reverse complement strand
CGTCTCCCCGGCGGGTCGGTGAGGATCGGCACGTCGCCGAGCCGGACCGGAGCGGTGTGGAGGTCCCGTCCGAAGGTCTCGAAACCTGGGACGCCCACTCGGCCATCCGCGCGGCTCGCGATGCGGGCGAGGAGCTCCTCATCGGAGAGCGGGGCGTCGCTTGCGAGGATGACCACGTTCTCCGGCTGGATGCCGCCCGGTTCGAGCGCGTTCACGGTGAAGAGCCACACCCGCCGCCAGACGTTCGCCATCGTGCGGTAGAGCGCGCGAAGCGATCGGCTCGTGGGGCCGGAAAGCGCGCCGATGACGTTGTAGGCCACGACGCCGTCGGCCGAGAGCCGGCCCCGCACGGTGCGCAGGAACTCATCGGTGGTGAGCGGGCGGGGGATGTGGTCGTCGTCGAACGCGTCGATGACGACGATGTCGTATGTCTGCGCGGTGCGCTCGAGGTGCGCGCGGCCGTCACCCACGATAACGCGCAGGCGGTCGTCGTCCTCGGGCAGTTCGAAGAACGCGCGCGCCACCTCCACGACCTCGGCGTCGAGCTCCACGGCGTCGATCGACATCCACGGGTAGTCGCGCCACATCCGCTTGACGAGCGACCCGCCGCCGAGCCCGATTACAAGGGTGCGCGTGGCGTGCGGCGTCACTGCGAGCGTGAGATGCAGGTACGCGACGTACTCGATGTCCGTCTCGTACGGGTCGTCGAGCAGCATCGACGACTGCCGATTGCGCTCGAACTGCAGGATGCGCGCGCCGGCGTGCTCGTAGACGTGCATCGTGTGGAAGGCTGAGGTATGCGAGTAGCGCGTCATGGGGCGAGTGTAGCCGAAGCGGCCATATGCGAGCATCGCGGGACGTTGTCGGCGATAATGGCACCGTGCACGTCGGCGGCGGCGGCTCGTGGTGGCGGACCTCGGCCCCGCGCTGAGCTCTGGTCGCCCCTCGTCAGCACGGTCGGCATCGGACGCCGGCATGTCATCGACTCCGACACGAAGGAGCCTGATCCATGATCGAGCGCTACACCCGCCCTGAGATGGGCCGCATCTGGGAGTTTGAGAACAAGTTCGAGATCTGGAAGGAGATCGAGGTCCTCGCCGTCGAGGCGCACGCCGAGCTCGGCATCGTGCCGCCTGAGGACGCGCGCATCATCCGCGAGCGCGCCGCCTTCGAAGTCGAGCGCATCGACGAACTCGAGGCCACGCTCAACCACGACGTCATCGCGTTCCTCACCAACATGGCCGAGCATATCGACGCCGGCCTCGCCGAGGGCGACCCGAAGCCCAGCCGCTGGGTGCACTACGGCATGACCTCATCCGACCTCGGCGACACCGCGCTCTGCTACCAGATGACGCAGGCGCAGGACCTCATCATCGAGGACGTCCGGCGCCTCGGCAGGATCTGCGTGCGGCGCGCGATGGAGTTCAAGGACACGCTCTGCGTGGGCCGGACGCACGGCATCCACGCCGAGCCGATGACGTTCGGCATGAAGTGGGCGTCCTGGGCGTGGGCGCTCAAGCGTGCCGAGTCCCGCCTGATCGCCACGCGCCAGTACTCCTGCGCGTGGGGCGCGATCTCGGGTGCCGTGGGGTCGTATTCCAACATCGACCCGTTCGTCGAGACCTACGTCTGTGAGAAGCTCGGCCTCGTGCCCGATCCGCTCTCCACGCAGGTGATCGCGCGCGACCGGCACGCGCACGTGCTGGCGGTACTCGCCACGGTGGCCGCCACCGCCGAATCCATCGCCACCGAGATCCGCGCGCTCCAGAAGTCCGATACGCTCGAGGCAGAAGAGCCGTTCACGCGCGGTCAGAAGGGTTCCTCGGCGATGCCGCACAAGCGCAACCCGATCACCGCCGAGCGCGTCTGCGGTCTCGCGCGCGTGGTGAAGGCGAACGCGCAGGTGGGCTTCGACAACGTGGCGTTGTGGCACGAGCGCGACATCAGCCACTCGTCGGCCGAGCGCGTCGTCCTCGCCGACAGCTTCATCGCGCTCGACTACCTCCTCGGCAAGCTCGAGTGGATCCTCGACGGGCTCGTGGTGTACCCGGAGCGCATGCGGGCGAACCTGGAGTCAACGCGTGGGCTCATCTACTCGAGCCGCGTGCTGCTCGCGCTCGTGGACACCGGGATGCTGCGGGAGGACGCGTACGCGATCGTGCAGAGTAGCGCGATGGCCGTGTGGGACGACATCCAGCAGGCACGTGAGGGCGCGGGCTTCCGCGAGCGCCTCGAGGCCGACGCCGCGTGCCCGCTCTCGGCCGAGGAACTGGACGCCATCTTCGACCCGCGCGCCTTCCTCGCGCGGAGCGGCGTGCTCTTCGAGCGGCTGGAGGACTGCACGTTCTAGCGTCGAGTAGTGGTGGCGGACTGCGCGTCCGCCAGGCATAATCGCCAGGGTATGACCGTAGCGAGTGAGGAGACACATCATGACCACAGCGAACGCGCGCCACATCCTTGTGGCGACCGAGCAGGAAGCGAACGACCTGAAGCAGCAGATCGCCGACGGTGCTGACTTCGCCGAGCTCGCCCAGCAGCACTCCAAGTGTCCGTCCGGGCGCCGCGGCGGGGACCTCGGCGAGTTCCGTCCCGGTCAGATGGTGCGGGAGTTCAACGACGTCTGCTTCAACGAGGAGGTCGGCGTCGT
>CAYMSA010000092.1:2795-6052 GCA_964392965.1 uncultured Coriobacteriaceae bacterium | reverse complement strand
GCCTAATGTCCCGGCTGCGGACCACCTGCCGGCGGGCGTCGGTAGTGCGCATGCGCCCACGCTCGGCCGGCGTGTAGCGGCCCTGCACGAGGACGCGCTCTGATACACCGGACCCGCTGTCGTATGCGCGCGTGACGGTCGCATGCGGATGTGAATGGGTACTATCGGAACGGAAGCGGCGAATGCCGCACTGTGTCGATCACGGGGTGGGAGGGCGGTTTTCGCTATGCGCTCATCGTCTGGCGTTGCGGTGCCGGGCATCGCGTCCCGGGTGCTCGCAGCGCTCTTCATCGTGGCGCTCGCCGTCGGTCTGGCGGCCGCTCCCGCGTATGCGGAGCAGCCCGGCCGACTCGGCAGCGGATACATCACCGACGCGGCCGGTGCCCTGGGAAGTCAGGCGTCGGCAGCTGAACGCGCGCTCGAGCAGCTGAACGAGGACCACAAGGTCCAGGTCTTCGTGGTGTTCGTGCGCACATTCGACGGCATCGCCGCGCAGGACTGGACGGACGAGACGGCGAGCATCAACGGACTGGGCCTGAACGACGTGCTCATCGCCGTGGCTATCGAGGACCGCCAGTACGCCTGGTCGGTCGACGCGGGCTTCGAGCTCTCGGACGCCGAACTCGACGAGATCGCCACCGAGTACATCGAGCCGGAGCTCCAGCGGAGCGATTGGGCGGGAGCGGTGCTCGGCGCGGCCGAAGGCTACAGCGCGATGCTCGGCGGCGGGACGACACCGGGCGACACGCCCGGTGACTCCGGAGGGGACACCCCGGGCACCACCGGCACCACGTCGCTTGCGACCTGCGCAGTGCCACTTGCACTCCTCGTCATCGTGGTCGGCGCCGTTGTGTTCTTCATCCGTAGGCGCAAGCGCACCGCGGGGTCTCCCACCGCGGCGGGACAGCAACAGATGAGCACGGCGGACCTCGAGAAGCGGGCGGGAGCGGCGCTCGTCGGCATCGATGACGCGCTTCAGACGTCCGAGCAGGAGCTCGGATTCGCCGAGGCGGAGTTCGGCTCGGAGGCGGTTGCCGGGTACCGCGAGACGCTCGACGACGCGAAGGCGAAGGTCGCCGAGGCGTTCCACATCCAGCAGCAGGTTTACGACTCGCAGCCTGAAGACGAGCCGACGCGGCGCCAGATGCTGCAGCGTATCATCGAACTCGCGGAGGGCGCTGATGCCGCGCTCGATGCGAAGGCTGACGACTTCAAGGCGCTGCGCGACCTCGCCTCCCGTGCGGAGAGCGTACTCGAGGCTGTGACGAAGCGTCTCGATGCCGCCGAGGCCGCTCATCCCCAGGCGGCTGCGACTCTGGCCGAGATGCGGCACGCCTACGCATCGGCGGCACTCGGCGAAGTCATCGATGACGACACCCAGGCGCGCGACCTCATCACGTTCGCGCAGACGAGCATCGACGGCGTACGCGGTGCTCTCGCGGAAGGCGACCGGGGCGAGGCGGCCCTCACGGTGCGCGCTGCCGAGGACGCCGTGGCCCAGGCCGAGCGGCTGCTGGCAGCCATCGGCGACACGCGCGGCCGGCTCGTGCAGGCCCGGACCGACGCTCTCGAGGAGGCCGCTGCGCTTGAGCGGACGGCCACGCAGGCGCAGGGGTCGCCGGAGACGCAGGCAGCCGCCCAGGCGGCGCTCCGCGTGGCGGCCGCAACACGTGAAGCGCTTGCGAAGTCCCCGAGCGACCCGCTCGCCGCACTCGATGCGGTGCGCCGCACGGCCACGCAGCTCGATGAGGCGCTCGGCGGACTGCGGGACGCCGCGGCACGGGCCGAGGCCGCCCGCACGTCGGCGATCGGCGCGATCGCGAGCGCGCGCGACCGGATCGCCTCGGCGGAGTCCTTCATCGCCACACGCCGCGGTGCGATCGGCGCCGAAGCGCGGGCCAACCTGCAGGAGGCCAAGGCGCGGCTTGCCTCGGCCGAGGCGGTCGTGCAGCACGATGCGGCGAAGGCCCTCTCGGAAGCGCAGACCGCCCAGCAGTACGCGGAAGCTGCGGTGCAGTGGGCGCAGCACGACGTCTCGGCGTACAGTCCCGGCCCGTTCGGCGGCGCGCAGAGTCCGCAGGCGAGCGGTGGCGGGCTCGGCTCGGTGATCATCGGCAGCCTGATCGCGGGCGTGCTGCAGGACGTGATCGGCGGCGGCTCGAGTGGCGGTTCGAGCGGCGGAGGGTGGTCGGGCGGCGGCTTCTCGCCGGGCTCGTTCGGTGGCTCGAGCGCCCGCAGGAGCGCGAGCCGCACGTTCTCGGGCGGCGGCGGTCGTCGTGGAGGCGGGGGACGGTTCTGACGGGTTCGCAAGGACTCCGTGAAGAGCATAGACGGTCAGCAATGGGGGCATCGCCCCCGGAGAACGGAGGTCACCATGGCATCACAGCAGTCCATCCTCGGCAGGATCGCCCAGCTCGCGCGCGCGAACATCCACAACCTGCTCGACGCGGCCGAGGATCCACAGGTCATGCTCGACCAGATGATCCGCGACTACACCAACAATATCCAGGAGGCCGAGGCGGCTGTGGCGCAGACGCTCGGCGGTCTGCGGATGATGGAAGACGACATGCGTGAGGACGAGGCCGCCGCCGTCGAGTGGGGCGCCAAGGCCAAGGTGGCCGCCGAGAAGGCCGAGAAGATGCGCGCCGCCGGTCAGACGGCCGAAGCCGGCCGCTTCGACAACCTCGCCCGTCTCGCCCTGAAGAAGCAGATCGACTTCGAGCAGGAGATCGCGGGGATGAAGCCCGCGGTCGAAGCTCAGTCGGAGGTCGTGTCGAAACTCCGCACGGGACTCGACGGCATGAAGTCGAAGCTCGAGGAGCTCAAGTCCAAGCGCGACGAGCTCATCGCCCGGGCGCGGATGGCCGAGGCCCAGAACCAGGTGACCGACGCCATCAAGGTGATCGACATCACCGACCCCACGAGCGAACTCGGCCGCTTCGAGGATAAGATCCGCCGCGAGGAGGCGAAGGCCCGCGGTGCTGCAGAACTTGCGGCCTCCACGCTCGACGCGCAGTTCGAGGACCTCGAGGACATCGAGGACGATGCCGAGGTCGAGGCGCGCCTCGCGCAGCTGAAGGCAGGGCTGTAGCGGCTGACAGGGCCGCAGGCGGGGTGGCGGTCGGCGATCGTGCGTTGCGTCATCCCGCCTGCCGCGTCGCCCCGCCGGTCGCGCCATCGCCCCCGGTCGCTACGAAGTGGCCGGGGGCTCTTTCGTCGCCAGGGAGCGCTCCGCCGGTTACTGCTCTGTCGGGGGC
>CAYMSA010000092.1:0-2695 GCA_964392965.1 uncultured Coriobacteriaceae bacterium | reverse complement strand
GGCGCGTCCCCGGTGAGGCGCGAGGGCGATCCCGACGAGGGCCGCCACGGCGGCGAGCCATGGCAGGTAGGGTCGCGCCCGGTCGAGGCGCTGCAGGTGGGGAAGGTACGCGCCCGTCGGCCCGGCATCGAAGACCGCCACCTCCGTCTGGCGCACCTGGTCGGGGACTTGCTCGAGTAGCGATCGGAGCAGTCGGCTGTCGGTGGTCCCGGCAAGAAGGTCGATGTATGGCCCGATGCCGACGCTCACGGAGGCGCCTTCGAAGGCGGCCTCGCCGTCATCAGCTCGGACAGCAGTTGCGAGCCCCGTATGCCAGGACGTGAGGTCGGCGCGCCAGAGCTCGCCGTAGGTGTCCGTGGAGACCGCGGCGAGCACCTGCGAACGCACGAACTCCTCGAACTCGGTCGCTAGCGTCTCCACGAGCGGCAGGAACTCCTCTGGCAGATCGGCACCGAGTGCACGCAGGTCGATCGCGTCGGTGATGCCGCTCGTCATCCGGTCTGCGGTGGCGGCGCGGGCGGCGGGGTCGTCGAGCGCCGGTTCGAGCGCCGAGACGAACGTCGGCGTGTCGAGCAGGACGCCGTCGACCCAGTGCGCGCCGATGGCGGCGAGTGCCAGGAGTACGCTTGCCGCGATGAGGAGCGCGCTCGCGAGGCGTCGCAGGGCGAGCGCGGCGCGGGGGCCCGACGGTGTCGGACCGGCTGGCGTGGTCGGGCGCTCGGCGGGCGTGGGGTCATCCGGGGGCGTCGGGTGTTCCGCGGGAAGGGGTTCCATCGGCAGGGCCGTTTCGTCTCGGGTGTCTAGAGTATAGATGCCCGTTTGAGCCTGCCCTCCGATCAGCCAGCCCCGCGCGGCGCTTCGCATGTGGCGCCGCTCCGCGCCCACGAGTATCCTCATCCCAACGACCATCGACGCAGGGGAGCGAACGATGACCGATCTCACTGAAGGCCTGCTCATCGGCAAGGACGCCGAGGAACTGCTGCTCCTGCCCGCCATGGCAAACCGCCACGGCCTCGTGGCCGGCGCGACGGGCACCGGCAAGACGGTGACGCTCCAGGTGCTGGCCGAGGCGTTCAGCAGCATCGGCGTGCCCGTCTTCGCGCAGGACGTGAAGGGCGACCTCTCCGGCATCTCGCAGCCTGGCGGCGGCAACAAGAAGGTCGACTCGCGCATCGTCGACCTCGAACTCGGCGACTGGGGCTTCCACGGGGCGCCCGTCATGTTCTGGGACGTCTTCGGCGAGCAGGGCCATCCCGTGCGGACAACCATCTCCGAGGTGGGTCCGCTGCTGCTCGGCAGGATGTTGTCGCTCAACGACGTCCAGGAGGGCGTGCTCACCATCACGTTCCGCGTTGCCGACGATAACGGGCTGCTGCTGCTGGACCTGGACGACCTGCGCTCGATGCTCAAGTACGTGGCCGACAACGCCAAGGAGATCGGCACCACGTACGGCAACGTCTCGGCCGCGAGCATCGGCGCGATCCAGCGGGCGCTCCTCACGCTCGAGGAGCAGGGTGGCGACCGTCTCTTCGGCGAGCCGGCGCTTGACCTCTTCGACTTCATGCAGACCGACGCGAACGGCCGCGGCTACGTGAGTGTGCTCGCCGCCGACAAGCTCATGTCGTCGCCGCGCGTGTACTCGACGCTGCTGCTCTGGCTCCTCTCGGAGCTCTTCGAGCGGCTGCCCGAGGCGGGCGACCTCGATAAGCCCAAGCTCGTCTTCTTCTTTGACGAGGCGCATCTGCTCTTCGACGACACGCCTGACGAGCTCCTCGACAAGATCGAGCAGGTCGTGCGGCTCATCCGCAGCAAAGGTGTGGGCGTCTACTTCGTCACGCAGAACCCGGTGGACATCCCCGATACCGTGCTCGGCCAGCTCGGCAACAAGGTCCAGCATGCCCTGCGCGCCTTCACGCCTCGCGAGCAGAAGGCCGTGAAGGCGATGGCCGAGACGTTCCGGCCCAATCCGGAGGTGGACGTCGAGTCGGCGGTGACCGACCTCAAAGTGGGCGAGGCCCTCATCTCGGTGCTGCAGGCCGACGGTAGCCCGGAGCCGGTGCGACGCGCCTTCGTGGTGCCACCGCACGGTCGCATCGGCGCGATCGCGCCCGCCGAGCGTCAGGCCGTGCTCGCGGCATCGCTCGTCGCCGGGCACTACGAGGCCGAGGTGGACCGCGAAAGCGCGCACGAGATCCTCACCGCGCGGGCCGAGAAGGAGGCGCAGGCGGCGGAGCAGGCGGCGCTTGAAGCCGAGGCCGCGCGTGCACAGGCCGAGGCCGAGAAGGCGGCGGAGAAGGCTGCGCGTGACGCTGAGAAGGCGGCTCGGGAGGCCGAGCGCGCGGCGCGCGCGGGGAAGCCCTCCTCGAGCAGGGGCGACACGTCTCTCGAGGCGCTCGGGAAGAGCCTCGCTCGTTCGGCCGGGACACAACTCGGGAGGCAGATCGTCCGCGGTCTGCTCGGCGGTATCCTGCGGGGCAAGTAGCGGCTGCGGGGATGGCGTCGCGCGCGACGGTCGTGTCGGTTCCAGATGAAGGGTCCCAGGGTGAAGAAGCTCGGTTGGCGGGCGACGTTCGGCGTTGCCATGATCGCCGCGACTGTCGTGCTCATGCTGGTGCACTACCTGATCTTCCGCGATCTGTATAACCTCGGCTTCTACAGCGTGCATGCGCTCGTCATGATGCCGGCGCAGGCGCTC
>CAYMSA010000091.1:0-6117 GCA_964392965.1 uncultured Coriobacteriaceae bacterium | reverse complement strand
TGTTGCACCAAGTGTGTTTTCGGTCTTTTGCAACACATCCGTGCGAGACTCTAGAGGTGACGCCACGCCTCGGAGCGCGGATCGGGTACGCCCGGGTCTCCTCCACCGACCAGAACCTCGCCCGCCAACTCGCCACCCTCGGCGACGTCGACAAGCTGTACGAGGAGAAGCAGTCCGGCGCCAAACGGACCGGCCGCACCGCCCTGGCCGACCTGATCGGCTACGTCCGCGACGGCGACACCGTCGTCGTGTCCTCCATGGACCGCCTCGCCCGCTCCGTCGTCGACCTGAACCAGATCGTCTCCGAGCTCGTCGCCAAGGGTGTGGTCGTGGAGTTCCTCACCGAGCGCGTCACCTTCAAGCCCGGGGCCACGGATCACTTCGCGGAGTTCCAGCTGAACATCATGGCGTCCTTCGCCCAGCTCGAGCGGGCCATCACCAGAGAACGCCAGGCGGACGGGATCCGCGCCGCCAAAGAACGCGGCGTCTACCAGGGAAGGTCCCGCAAGCTCACCGCCGACCAACTCGCCACCGCCCGCGAACTCATCGCCACCGGCGTCCCCAAGGCCGAGGTCGCCCGCCGGCTCGGCGTCGACCGCACCACCCTGTACCGAACACTTGCCCACTGATCGATTCCCAGATTCCTGGTGCCTCAACCCTGGTCCATCGTCCACCAACAAGGCATGCGTGACGGGGGGACCTGAGAACATTGACTGGTGCCGGACCCCGAAACCCCAATAGCCGCTGGAACGCCTCCCGAAATCGTGTGGCTCGAGCACGTCCGGTGGACGATGGACCACTTTCAGCGTCGACTTGATGCCGCAGGACAAGCCGCATGGGCGCTTGCCGGACTCAACGGCGTGTTTGTTGCGCTTATTGCTCCGATCGTCGGGGACTTCTCCGGTTCCGCTCAGGTTCTCAGCCTCCAGGCCATGCTGGCGATGACAAGCGCCATCTTCATCATCTTCTTCAGCGCGACGCCGCGAAGTATTGCGAGTATCAACGTGGAGAGCTATCGCCAGCTGTGGAAGGCTCACCACTCTCAGAAGACAGTCCCTGGGTACAGTCCAAGCGATCCCGCAACCGCCATCGTCGAGGAATCGCTGCAATTCCATGACCAAGCATCGCCCCTCGTTGAGCTTGTTCAACTTGCGGAGAAGCGTCAACGGGCAATCAGATGGGCTCTCCTCATGACAGCGGTGGGGGCTGCTCTCTTGGTCGTCGCCGTCTTGGCTTCGATCATCTGCTAACAGAAGGGTAGGAACATGGCTGACGACCAGGTCCAGGCGCAAGGGCCGGGCGGTTCGGGTGAAGCTACGCCAACAACCACTAATCCGGGGCCACAGCCACCTCCTGTACCCGTGATGATCCCAGCCACACTCCTTGCCAGCGGCGACCGGCGAGGAGATAGCGAAACTCGCACGCGCGATTCAGGCGACTGAACGATGGAAGCCTGACTGATCATCCCTTACGCGGAACTTGCCACGGGCAGCTACCCTCCCCGAAGCGCTCCCACCCGTGGGAGCTGCGATTGCATGGATTAGTAGCATTCACAGCATTAGCAGCAATCACAACGTTGTAGCACGCTCACTTGCGCCGCCTCGCGCTGCTCTTCTTCCGGCGCGTCGCTTTCGATGGGGGGATGTGCTTCGCCTTGTCGAGAGCGAAGAGTCTCTGTGCCGCTTCGTCGAGGTCGGGGTCTGATCCTGGTTCCCGGTTGTCAAAGAGCAGTTCGAGGAGGGTGGTCCCCGCGGTGTCGAAGATCATGAGGGCGGCACGATGTGCCTGGACCTGGTGTTTCTTGGCGGACAGATAGCCTTCGAGTTGCTCCCTGACCTCTCCGAGGGTCTCACCGCGGCCACAGCACGCCCAGGCAATGACGACGGGGTTGCCAGCGGTGTCAATGGTGATACGGGTACACGAATGCTGTTGTCCGTCTTCCTTGACCATCCGACTGAGATCACGGGCTTGTCGTCCAAATCGGCGTTGGGCGTGCGCGTTGCCCTCCATCATTACCGCTGCCGTGGACAGCCACCCCGCCCGACGCATGGCAGCGAGGTCGTCGACGAGCTGAAGGAGCGCCGGATCGCCTACCCACACGGGTTTCGGCGCTGGAGGGGCCTCGGGATCGAATCGTGCTGCGTACCAGGCATCCAGTGGGTCAGTCCGGCTCTCGATGAGCTCGCGATGTTGGGCGGCGTAACGGCGGAGATCGGCCACTGAGGGTTGCCCGGACCACGGGAGTGCCTCGGCTGTCCCATGCGGGTCAGGTTCGACATAGAGACCGAGTTCCAGGAAGTGAAGGTAGAGATCGAGCTCGTCCACAGCGAGGTACTTCTGGGTGGCCTCGGGGTGTGTTCGTCGGCGCAGGTAGAGCAGCAGCTCAGCGGGCCGGTCGACGAGGTCGCAGATGATGCGCAGGTCGTGCAACGAGACGGTCCACGGAATCCCGCCAGGGGAAAGTACCCCAGCTTGGACAAGAAGTGCCGTCGCGGTACTCACCCCGGAGAGATCTTCCAGGCTCACGGCGATGGTGTGCACCTCGCGGATGCCACTGACGTCGAGCCACTCGCCATCATTGAGGCGGAGCTGCCTGTCGGTGAGGATGCGTTCGCGCAGCCGTTCAGCCTGGACCGCTGCTTTGGTGACGATATCTCGGAGCTTTTCCTGCAGTTTTCGTCCTACGCCGGCCCGGGCGCCTGGGGAGAGAGCGACAGCCTTGACCTCGACGATCAGAGCGACGTCGTCCACAACGATCAGCCCATCCGCCTCCACACGCTTGGTAAACGAGGCCGGATCAGTCTGCGGAGTTGCGGACTGAGGATCCGGGACGAAGTACTCGAAGGAACGGTGGATCGTGGCTCCGGGGAAGACTCCGGCGAGGAGGTCAAGAGCGGTGTCTTCCACCCACTGTCCACGGTGGCGTAGGTAGGCAGCTGATTTGCCTGCTTCGTTCAGTCGGGTCTCAAGGACCTCCCGAACTGCGGGGAGTGCTAGAGCGTCGTGGACGAGCATCCGCCGACCGGTGAGATCACCGACGATCGGTGCGGTGCGTAGCGGGTTGTCCCCGTGGAAGAAGCGTTCTGCCACCTCGGTGACGTCGCCCGGGTCGCGGAGCGTGAACATCTCAATCACGGTCTCAACGGTCTCGGGTGAACATTCCGCCCGTTCAGCCACGACCGGGGTGTCGATGACAGCGGCCTCGTCGATAGTGGTCGTGAGGTCCTCGAGCGCTGCCATCAGTTCCGTCGCGATGGCACGGTAGGTGGCCTCGTTCGTCCCGGCAGAGGCCCGATCGTTCTCCCACTCGGCCAAGAAGGGGATGCTGGCGTCTCTCGCTGCTTCCATGCGGGCGAACCGACGAGTGAGGCCATCGACGAGGAGTGACCGTGTCGCTTCCATCACGCTGACCACCTCGAGACCGGTGCACCCGATCACCGCCTGGCAATCACGGTTGACCTCGGGATCAGAGAAGAGGCCCCGCAGCGTCTCCACTAGCATCTGCGGATAGATCGGGTTGCGGACCCTGATCTCGCGCTGCACCGAGGCGAACAGCACCTGTCCCACGGGGTCGTGCGGGGGGTTCTCGAACATGGAGATCATTGCGCCCGCTTCCAGCGCTTCCCGTGCGGCTGCCTGCACTCGGGGTGGGAAGAACGCGGGATCCCGCTCCGGCGTTGCCACGAGGCCGACTGTCTCGTCGCGGCATACCAGGGCGATGGCTGTGAGTTCGAGTACCGCGGCGGCCTGCTCCACTCCCCTGACGACGTGGTCCATGACCATGCCAACTCGGACGCTCTGAACCACACGCAGCAAGTTCTGGCCTCGGGCATGGAGCACCACGTCGTGCAACGCCTGCCGCGTATCGCGCCGCGCCAGCTCCGCCGCTTCCTCGAAGGAGGTCGCCGAGGTCACGTAGTCGGACAGTCGTTCAAACTGCTCCACCAGGCCCACCGCCGTCGAGGTATCCGAGGGTTCCTGGCCACGCGCCCGCTTCTTTCGTTCACGGCGAGCCTGCCGCCGACGGTGAGATGTCTTGCCACTGCTCATACGCGCACGGTAACCGGCACCACCGACACCTCATCGAGTGTCATGGGGGTCAAGACAACAGTCGCTTCGCTGAGTGCAGCCCCTTGTAGAGGGTGGTTGCTCATCGCATTCTTCACACTCCTCACACTGCACCTGCTCCATTGGCGCCCAATCAACGCGTTCACAGCAAGTATCCGGGGCCGTGGCGGAAGGGTTCGCCAGTGTCTTGGCGTTGACGAGTCCACTCCGTTGTGGAGTCGATCAACCTCGAGGACCTCGTTGGAGGTGACCTCGCTCTTGGGGTCGGATTCGGTGATGAGTGATCTTGTAGGGCACGTCGACGGGCATGTTGTCGACTAGGCGAGAGCTTGCTCTACCTTGTCAGCTCGTGATGATCACCATCCCGTTCCGTTTGGCGTCTTGGAAGTTGTCCCGGAGCTGCCGTTCGACACGGTCTGAGAGGTCAGCGGGGATGGTGCACCCATTCCCGCCTGGACCGTATCCGGGACCTTGGGCTGCATCGCAGCGCAATTCTGGTGGGACGCCGCGGTCGATGGGGACGCAGAGGGTGTGTTCGTGGCCGACCCGGCACTTCCACAGCACCCGGACGGTGTGAGTGGCGACTGTCATACGTTCGCTCCTTCTCGTGAGGTACAGCCCGTTTGGGCTGCTCCCATGGTCGTATGGCCCGCTGACACGATCGGGGGTCTCACAACGTCGCGGGCGGCGCCGGATAGCTTGACTCCATGGATCTGACTTTTGCGGTGGCGATGCTCGGCATCGTGGGAACGCTGTCCGGGAGCGCAATCACGGGATGGTTCGGCCGAGCGAATCTGCGTCGGCAGTTGGAGCACACCGAGGTCATGGCGGAGCACGCCGAGGCGACGCGTGATTCGCAGTGGCTCCGTGACAGGCGCTGTGCTGCTTTCGCAGAACTGCTCTGCCACGTCGATGAAGTGCTGGAACTCAACGTCAACGACACGATCGCTCTCGAGTATGCGACCCGCCCATTCGCCGATTCCGAAGCACGGGAGCGCGTCTACGCGCGGATGGCGAGGAGCGCATCCGTGGTAGAGCTTCTCGGACCCGTGGAGGTTGTCGAACAGGCGGTAGCAGTGAGCCGTGAACTGGCGGAGCTGTCTCGCGCGATCCGTTCCTCTGACAAAGAACGGGTACGCACGATCCATGCCAGAGCCCACCAACTGCGCCAGGACCTCACCAGCACGATGTCCGAGGTTCTACGACGCTGAGGGCCCAAGTTTGTTCGCTAGCAATCACCGCATTCACAGCATTGGCAGCATTCACAGCACGGGGCGGGTGAGGTCGCTACGCTCGATTCGAGAATTGGGAACGAGAAGGAGGCGTCCGGAGTGCGGGTGAGTTCGTCTCCTGCGGTGAAGACCTGGCCGTGGGAGGGGTGCGTGCAGAACGTCTTCGCCCAGACCTTGATCGCCTCAGGGTGGGTGATCGATGCGGTGGCGGACACTGCCACGAAGGCGCCCGGCGTCGATGTCTTGGCCCACAAGGACACACGGACTCTGGGCGCGGAGGTGAAAGGCTTCCCCTCCTCGGGTTACGAGGATCCGTCCCGAGCGGGTGAACGGAAGAGGTCCAGTCCGAACAGTCAGGCCCGGAACTGGTTCGCCAAAGCGATCCTTGCCGCGCTGATGCTTCGGGAGGCTCACCCGGGCCGCGAATCGCTGATCGTGCTACCTGACCACGCACGGTACCGGTCCCTCGTGGAGGCCACCCGCTCAGGATTGGAAGCAGCCGCGGTCCACGTCGTGCTGCTGAGCCCTGACGGTCAGGTCGAGTCGAGGACCTGGACGGCGTAGGAGGACGCATGCGTGACATTCCCTCCGGCCAGATCGCCGCTGCCGTCGACGCGTTCCTCGGCGATTGGGGCCGTGCCCCGTCGCGGCGCCGCGAACGGTCCTGGGACTTCTGCTACGACTACTTCCAGGACCACCCCTCCCCCACCGAGGACATGGAGCTGTCCTGCCTTCACCTCGGCTACTACCTGGCTTCCTGGGGAATGCTGCGGGGCTCGTCCTACCTCTTCAAGAACACCAACGCCCTGCACTACAG
>CAYMSA010000090.1:0-6127 GCA_964392965.1 uncultured Coriobacteriaceae bacterium | reverse complement strand
ACTTCGAGTGCATGCACGAGGTGAAGCTCATCGTCGACCTCATGTACGAGGGCGGCATGGCCAAGATGCGCGACTCCATCTCCAACACCGCCGAGTACGGCGACTACGTGACCGGCCCCCGTGTCGTCACGGACGAGACCCGCGAGGCGATGGCGCAGGTGCTCTGGGACATCCAGAACGGCACGTTCGCTCGCGACTGGATCCTTGAGAACCGGGCGGGTCAACCGCACTTCAAGGCGATGCGGCGCATCCACGCCGGACACCTGATCGAAGACGTAGGAGCGGACATGCGCTCGATGTTCGCGTGGATCAAGAAAGACTAGGAGGATCAGATGCAGAAGAAGTACCTGATGACCCCGGGACCGACCCCGGTACCCGCCGAGGTTCTGCTCACGCAGGCCGCGCCTATCATCCACCACCGCACGCCCGACTTCTCGGCGGCGTTCAAGCAGGCCATCGAGGGCCTGAAGCAGGTCTTCGAGACCGAAGGCGACGTGCTGCTTTTCGCGTGCTCGGGCACGGGCGTCATGGAGGCCTCGATCGCGAACTCGTTCTGCGCGGGTGACACGGTCATCGTGTGCCGTAACGGCAAGTTCGGCGACCGTATGAAGAACATCTCCGAGGTCTACGGCCTGAACGTCATCGACCTCGCGTACGAGTGGACATCGGTCGTGAAGCCGGCAGACGTCGCGGCGGCCCTCGAGGCCAACCCGGGCGTGCGCGGCGTCATCGTGACGCAGTCCGAGACCTCGTCGGGCGTACTGAACGACGTCAAGGCGATCGGCGCCATCGTCCGTGAGTATCCCGAGACGATCCTCATCGTCGACAGCATCACCGGCATCGGCGCGGTCGACTGCAAGACCGATGAGTGGGGCCTCGACATCGTCATGACCGGCTCGCAGAAGGGCCTCATGCTGCCGCCGGGCCTTGCGGCCTGCACGGTATCGGAGAAGGCGTGGCGCGCCTACGAGCGTTCGACGCTTCCCAAGTTCTACTTCGACTTCAAGAAGTACAAGAAGAACATCGAGAAGGACACCACTCCCTTCACGCCGGCGGTCTCGCTCGTGCTCGGCCTCAACGCTGCTTTGAAGATGATTCTCGACGAGGGCCTTGAGAACACGATCGCCCGTCACTCCCGTCTCGCCGAGGCGACGCGCAAGGGCTGCGAGGCGCTCGGCCTCACGCTCTTCGCCCCGCCGGAAGGTCGCGGCAGCGCCGTCACCCCGGTCTGGGTGCCCGAAGGCGTGGACGGCAAGAAGATAGTGAGCATCCTCAAGAACAAGTACGGCATCACCATCGCCGGCGGCCAGGACGACTACACCGGACGCATCTTCCGCATCGGTCACCTCGGCTACTTCGGTCCGTTCGACATCATCACCACGCTCGCCGGTCTTGAGATGACGCTCGCCGAGCTCGGCTACGAGTTCGACCGCGGTGCGGGCATCAAGGCAGCCGAGTCCGTATTCATGGGGGAGTAGACATGAAGGTACTCGTAGCAGAGAAGATCGGGACGAGCGGCGTAGAGCTCCTCAAGAAGGAGTTCGAGGTCGACGTGATCACGGGGCTGACGCCCGAGGAGCTCATCGAAGCCATTCCGGCGTACGATGCGCTCATCGTGCGGTCGGCCACCAAGGCGACACGCGCGGTCATCGAGGCCGGCGTCAACCTGAAGATCATCGGCCGCGCCGGTGTGGGCATCGACAACGTCGATGTCGTCGCCGCCACCGAGCGCGGCATCATCGTGTGCAACGCGCCGACCTCCAACATCGTGTCGGCGGCCGAGCACACGATCGCGCTCATGCTCGCCCAGGCGCGCAACATCCCCCAGGCGAATGTGAGCATGCACGCCTGCAAGTGGGAGCGCTCCAAGTTCACCGGCACCGAGGTCTACGAGAAGACGCTCGGCGTCGTCGGCCTCGGCCGCATCGGCGCCCTCGTGACCGAGCGCGCCAAGGGCCTCGGCATGAAGGTCGTCGCCTACGATCCGTACATCACCGCCGAGCGGGCGGCCCAGATCGGCATCGGCTACGCAGCGACCCTCGATGAACTCCTGCCGCAGGCCGACTTCCTCACGGTGCACCTGCCCAAGACCAAAGAGACCATCGGCATGTTCGGTCCCGAGCAGTTCGCCCTGATGAAGGACGGCGTCCGGCTCGTGAACACGGCGCGGGGCGGTATCTTCCAGGAGGCCGCACTCATCGACGCGCTCAAGAGCGGTAAGGTCGCGAGCGCCGGTATCGACGTCTTCGAGGTCGAGCCGTGCACTGAGTCGCCGCTGTTCGAGCTTGACCAGGTCATCGTCACGCCACACCTCGGTGCGTCCACGGCGGAGGCGCAGGACCGCGCGGGCTACCAGATCGCCGAGTTCGTGGCAGCTGGTCTGCGGGGCGACATGGTGGCCACCGCAGTGAATATCGCACCTGTGGCTGCCGACGTCATGGAGCAGGTGGGCCCGTACATCCCGGTCGCCGAGCTTCTCGGGAAGGGCATCGCGCAGATCGCGCCGGCGGCCGTCTCCGAGGTCGAGATCCTCTCGGTCGGCCATCTTGCGGCGCTCGATACGCGCGTCCTCAAGACCGCTGTTCTCAAGGGCCTTCTCACCGTCATGACCGAGGACTCCATCAACTTCGTCAACGCGAACTACTACGCGGAGCAGCGTGGTATCGCGGTGACCGAGTCGCAGCGTGCCGAGAGCACCGACTACGTCAGCGCGCTGCTCGTGAGCGCCAAGACCGCAGCTGGCGAGGTGCGCCTCGCTGCGACGCTCGTCGGCAAGAAGAACGAGCCACGCATCGTGCGCTTCAACGAGTTCAGCATCGACATGGCACCCGCTCCGTACATGGTCTTCATGGAGTACGAGGACATGCCGGGTGTCATCGGCCGGGTGGGTACCGCACTTGCGGGTGCGGGCATCAACATCGGCGCGATGCAGGTGGGCCGCACGGAGCAGGGCGGTCTGGCACTCATGGGCATCACCGTCGACTCGCCGATCGATGATCAGCTCGTCACGAGGATCACCGCGGAGGCCGGTGCCAACAAGGCCTGGGCTGTCGCGCTGTAGGGACGAAGCACGCCGGCTGTGACCGGTGTACGGCATGCGGAGCTTCGCAGAGCAGCGGGTCCGTCCTCTCTCGCCGGAGGGCGGGCCCTGCTCCTCCGCCGCACTTCCGGCGGAGCGGCGGTGGAGCGCCGGTCACCGGTGTGGCCGCCGTACTGGGCGCCTGGTATACTCCCGCCATGGTGCACATCGCTCACACCACGCTTGCCTTCTACGGACGACTTATCCAGCCGGCCGCCGTCTGCTGACGGCGTGTGCCGGCTTCGTCATCCGTATCCGCACTTCCAGGCAAGGAGGCTCCTGTGAGCACTTCAGTCAACACTTCCACACCCGTTCCGGCACGTGACGGGGAGTCCGCTCCGTCATCTTCATCGCTCGACCGGGTCCTCATCTTCGACACCACACTGCGCGACGGCGAGCAGTCGCCGGGCGCGAGTATGAACACGACGGAGAAGCTCGAGATCGCCCGTCAGCTGGTACGCCTCGGCGTGGACGTGATCGAGGCCGGCTTTCCCGCATCGAGCCCGGGTGACTTCGACAGCGTCAGCAGGATCGGTTCCGAGGTCGGCGACGCCGTCATCGTGTGCGCGCTCACGCGCGCTGTGGCCGCCGACATCGAGTGCGCCGCGCGGGCGCTCGAGACCGCCAAGCATCCGCGTATCCATACCGGGATCGGCGTCTCGGAGAGCCACCTGCGCGACAAGTTGCGCATCAGCCGCGCGGAGGCGCTGGAGCGTGCGGTTGCCGCCGTCATGCTCGCCCGGACGTACGTCGAGGACGTGCAGTTCTACGCCGAGGACGCGGGTCGGGCGGACCCGGCGTTCGTGCGGGAGATGGTCGCAGCCGTGATCGATGCCGGCGCGACGACCATCAACATCCCCGACACGACCGGCTATGCCTACCCCGAGGCGTTCGGCCAACTCATCGCCGGCCTCATCGCCGACGTGCCGGGTGCCCGGGACGTCGTGTTCGCCGTCCACTGCCACAATGATCTCGGCATGGCCACCGCCAATGCGCTTGCGGGCGTGAAGGGTGGAGCTCGGCAGGTCGAATGCACCGTGAACGGCATCGGCGAGCGTGCGGGCAACACCGCCCTCGAGGAGGTCGTGATGGCGCTGCGCCAGCGGCCCGACGTCTTCGGTTGCGAGACGCGCGTCAACACGCGTGAGATCGCGCGCACGTCGCGCCTCGTGAGTTCGATCACCGGCATGCAGGTGCAGCCGAACAAGGCCATCGTCGGCGCCAACGCGTTCGCGCACTCGAGCGGCATCCACCAGGATGGCGTGCTCAAGGAGCGCTCGACTTACGAGATCATCGATCCGGCGGACGTCGGGGCCGGTGGTAGCGCGATTGTGCTCACGGCGCGTAGCGGCCGTGCGGCGCTGCGGCACCGGCTCGCCGAGCTCGGCTTCGTCATGCCCGAGGAGGAGTTCGAGCGCGTCCACGCGGCGTTCCTGCTCTTGGCTGACAAGAAGAAGCAGGTCTACGACGAAGACCTCGAGGCGCTGGTGGGCGAGAGCGAGCGGGCCGTGGACGAGGTCTACCATCTCGAGCAGGTCCATGTGAGCTGCGGCGACCCCGGCATTCCCACTGCCACGGTGGAGCTCGTGCGCGCCGACGGTGAGCACCTCATCGACTCGAGCCACGGCAACGGCCCGGTCGATGCCGTGTACAAGGCCATCAACCGCATCGTCCAGGTGCCGAACGACCTCTCCGAGTTCAGTGTCCAGGCTGTCACGCGTGGCATCGATGCGCTCGGTGAGGTCACCATACGTGTGACGAGCGAGGACGGCCGGGTCTTCACCGGGCGAGGCGCGCACCCTGATATCATCGTCGCCTCGGCGAAGGCGTACGCGAACGCGCTCAATCGCCTGCTCGTAGCGTGTGATTCGTCGACGATCGAAGGGATCTGAGCCATGCCCCGACCGATGACCGTGACCGAGAAGATACTGGCCGCGCACGCGGGTCTGCCCGAGGTGGAGCCGGGTCAGCTCATCGAGTGCGACCTCGACCTCGTGCTCGCCAACGACGTGACCGCCCCGATCGCCATCAGGGAGTTCGGCCGCATCGGCGTGTCGCGGGTCTGGGACCGCGAGCGGGTCGTTCTCGTCCCAGACCACTACACGCCCAATAAGGACATCAAGAGCGCCGAGCAGGCCAAGACGATGCGCGACTTCGCGCAGGAGCAGGACATCACACACTACTACGAGATCGGCCGTATGGGTGTGGAGCACGCGCTCCTGCCTGAGCAGGGTGTCGTCGGCGCGGGTGACGTGGTCATCGGGGCTGACAGCCACACGTGCACGTACGGTGCGCTCGGTGCGTTCGCGACGGGCGTGGGTTCCACCGATGCCGCAGTGGGTATGGCCACGGGACGCGCCTGGTTCAAGGTGCCCGAGACGCTGAGGTTCGATGTGCGGGGCGAGCTTGCCCGGGGAGTCTCTGCCAAGGACCTCATCCTCCACATCATCGGTCTCGTGGGTGTGGACGGGGCGCTCTACAAGGCCATGGAGTTCACCGGCGAGGCGATACGGGCGCTCGACATGGCGGGACGCATGACCGTCTGCAACATGGCGATCGAGGCCGGCGGCAAGAGCGGCATCATCGAGGTCGACGAGGTCACGCGCGCCTATCTCGACGGTCGCACCGAGCGCCCCTGGACCGAGTACCACTCGGACGCGGACGCGGTCTACGCGCACACCTACGAGATCGACGCCGCCGATATCGTCCCGACCGTCGCCTTCCCGCACCTGCCCTCAAACACCCGGCCGGTCGCGGAGGCGCGGCACATCACCATCGACCAGGTGGTCATCGGCTCATGCACGAACGGGCGCTTCGAGGACATGCGTGAGGCCGCCGAGGTCATCCGGGGCCGCAAGGTGCATCCCGGCCTGCGGCTCATCGTCATCCCGGCGACCCAGCAGGTCTTCCGCGACATGATCCACACCGGCCTGATGGACGTCTTCCTCGACGCCGGTGCTGCGGTCTCGACTCCCACCTGTGGCCCCTGTCTTGGCGGCCACATGGGCATCCTGGCGGCGGGGGAACGCGCGCTCGCCACGACCAACC
>CAYMSA010000089.1:0-6168 GCA_964392965.1 uncultured Coriobacteriaceae bacterium | reverse complement strand
CCGTTCCTCCAACCGTGCTACGCTGCGCACGATGAACTGGAGTCGGCTCACATCATTCGCAAAGGGGTACCCGGCTGCCCTCGCGGCCGTGCTCGCGGTCGCACTCGTGCTCCTGCCGTTCCGATCGGCGCTCTCCGCACCGACGGTCATGCTGCTCTGCGTCCCCGTAATCGTCATCATCGCTCGCTCCTACGGTGTCCGGGTCTCCACTGTGGCTGCGGCCTTCGCGTTCCTGCTACTCGACGTGCTCTTCGTCTCCCCGTACTACCACATCAACGTCGCCGAGCCCTCGGAGTGGATCGCCCTGACCGTCTTTCTCGCTGTCGCGCTCGTGTCGGGACAGCAGACGGCCCGGCTGAGGGAGCGCGAGCGCTCTGCCCTTCATCGCCAGGAGCAACTCGAGTTGCTCAACCGGCTGACCGTGAGCATCGCCCTCGAGGGCTCGTCACACAGCACCGCCGACTTCATCGTGAGACACCTGTCGTCGGTGCTTCCCGTCTCGCGCGTCGCTCTCTATGCTTTGGAGCCAGACCGACGGACGCTGGCCCTCCTTGCGCAGTCCGGGACGACCGAGGATCCAGCGGAGGAGGCCGAGTCGGCCTCGCGGGTCATAACCGAGCGCGCACGATGCCGACCAGAGCCGACAGGCGAACGGACCAGCACGGTCACCACTGTCCCCGCCACGACACCAGCTCCCGGCGAGACCACCGAGCGGGGGATGTACGTGCCACTCCTCACATCCGGAAGTGTCGAGGGCGTACTCTGCATCGCACTGTCCGGACATGCCGCGTTCAGCCCGGAAGACACCGAGCTCCTCGTTTCAATCGCGAACCTCGCCGCCGCCGCACTCAACAGGGAACATCTCGCCGACGTGGGCGCCCGGGCCGCGGCACAGCAGGAAGCCGACCGGCTGAGGACGACCTTCGTGTCCTCGGTATCACACGAGCTCAAGACGCCGCTCGCAGCGGCGACGGCCCGGGTGACCGGCCTCCTGGACGAAGGTCCCGGATGTGACAGCGCGCGCGTACACCTTGAACTGACCGAGGTCGCCGGGGATCTCGGCCGACTCAACGTGCTCATCGGCGACCTGCTCGACCTCTCGCGACTTGAGTCCGACGCCTGGCTTCCCGACTTCGAGCCCACGGACCTCCGCGATGTCCTCGGTACCGTCCTATCGCGCGTGCCGTTCCATCAGCGTGAGCGCATCCAGTTCCGGATTCCTGAGTACGTGCCGGTCGTACGCGCAGACGCCTCGCAGCTGACGCGCGCCCTCTCCAACATCGTGGAAAACGCCCTTGTGTATTCACCTCATGGATCGCCCGTGACCGTTTCGGTGGGGACATACGCGACGGAAGCACGTATCGCCATCGAGGACGAGGGACCGGGAGTTGCGCCGCACGAGCGCATGCGCATCTTCGATCGCTCCTACCGGGGAAGCGCCGCCGCGGCCTCTCCTTCGGGAACGGGGCTCGGTCTGGCCATCTCGCGCGAGATACTCCGCAGTCACGATGCCCGCCTGTGGGTCGAGTCAGCCTCGCCGAAGGGCGCGCGTTTCATCGTGTCGCTGCCAGTCCTGAAGGAGGAGACCCGCCCATGACCGAGGGAACCCCGAGTCGGCCGCTCCGCGTCCTCGTCATCGACGACGAGGAGCAGATCCGCCGCGCCCTGCGATCGGTCCTCCAGGCGCGCCGCTACGAACCCGTCCTGGCCTCCTCAGGTGAAGAAGGGCTGGAGCTCGCCGCCGATTGGCCGCCGGACGTCGTGATCCTCGATCTCATGTTGCCCGGCATCGACGGCCAGGAAGTCTGCAGACGCCTTCGCGAATGGTACGGTGGACCGATTCTCGTGCTTTCCGTCGTCGATGATGATGGTGCGAAGATCCGTGCGCTCGACCTCGGCGCTGACGACTACCTCACGAAGCCGTTCTCGACTGGAGAGCTCCTCGCGAGAATGCGCGCCCTCCTCCGCCGGGCCAGCGGCACCGACCTCGCGCCGACCAGGATCACCCACGGCGACCTCGAAATCGACCTTCCTCGAAGGCAGGTGACACTTCGGGGTGAGCCGGTGCGGTTGACGCGCATCGAATTCGACATCCTCGCTCTCCTCGCCCTTCATGCCGGACGGGTGGTCACCTCACGCGCGCTTCTCGAGACCGTGTGGGGTCCCGAGTACATCCGGGACACCCAGACGCTGCGCGTCCATATCTCGAACCTCAGACACAAGATCGAGACGCCGGGTGACGTTCCCCGCTACATCATCACCGAACCGGGCGTGGGTTTCCGCTTCGCCGACGAGGCCTGATACGGGCACCCTCTTCCCGGCCCATTCCGCTCGATGGCGATGACCTGGTTACGCACGAATCTTGATGCGTTCTTGATACGTGGCCTCCGGTCCTTCACCGAAAGGGAACGCTCGCGCGGGCATACTTCCGTGGTTGGAATCGCAGCTATGAAGGCTGCGGATCGTACGACCAGGGAGTCGGAACGGACATGGCCAAGAGCATCAAGGAACTGCTCCTCGGGAACCCTCTGCGCAACGACACCGCGCAACACCAGCGGCTGTCCAACCCGATAGCCCTGGCGGTGTTCTCGAGCGATGCGATCTCCTCTGTCGCATACGCATCCGGAGAGATACTGCTCGTACTGGCCGCTGCGGGCACTGCCGTCCTGAGACTCGCCTGGCCGATTTCTGTGGCCATCGGTGTGCTGCTGGTGGTCGTAGTGACCTCCTACCGTCAGACCGTCCGGGCCTATCCGCAGGGAGGGGGCTCCTATCGGGTCGCCCGGGAGAACCTCGGCGACACACCGGGACTGGTGGCTGCCGGCTCCCTGTTAGTCGACTACGTCCTGACCGTGGCCGTCTCGATCTCGGCAGGCACTGCCGCCATCACTTCCGCGTTTCCGCAGCTGGTGGACGGACCCGTGAACCTGACCGTGCCCATGGCTCTCTTCTTCCTCGCCGTCCTCGCAATCGGGAACCTTCGCGGCGTGAAGGACTCGGGCGTGTTCTTCTCGGGACCCACGTTCGTGTTCATCGGCCTGATGATCGCGCTCATCGCGACCGGTGCGTTCACTATGATCACAGGCGGCGCAGGAGCGATAGCCGTGCCGACATCCCCGGAAGGTGCAGCCGTCACGGCCGGATCGCTCAGCCTCTTCCTCATCCTGCGTGCGTTCGCCTCCGGCTGCGCTGCGATGACAGGCGTTGAGGCGATCGCCGACGGCGTCCAGGTCTTCAAGGAGCCCGTATCGCGCAACGCCGCGCGGACCCTCACCTGGATGGCGACGGTGCTCCTGACGCTCTTCCTCGGCATCAGCTGGCTTGCTGTACAGGCCGGGATCAGCAACATCGAACAGGAGACGGTGATCAGCCAGCTGGCCCGCTCGATCTTTGGCGTAGGACCGCTCTACTACCTGATCTCCTTCGCGACGATGGCCATCCTCGTCGTCGCCGCCAACACGAGCTATGCGGATTTCCCGCGTCTATCCTCGTTTCTCGCTGCCGATGACTTCCTGCCGCACCAGTTCAAGGACAAGGGCTACCGGCTCGTCCACAGCAACGGCATTCTGCTCCTCACGGGGGCGGCAGCGCTCCTGATCATCGTTTTCAACGGTCAGACCACACGACTCATCCCGCTCTATGCGATCGGGGTGTTCACGTCGTTCACCCTGTCGCAGTCAGGCATGGTGGTTCACTGGCTGCGACGACGTGGGGAGGCGGGGTGGGCGCACTCGGCGGCCATCAACACCCTGGGAGCGATCACCACAGGTGTCGTGCTGGTCGTGATCGCGATTGCGAAGTTCTCGGCGGGCGCATGGGTCGTCATCGTCGTCGTGCCGCTCGCTGTGTCGTATTTCCTCTGGGTCAGGCGTCGCTATCAGCTCGTGCGTGCCGAGCTTGCCCTCAGCCGTGAGGAACGCATCAGCCTCGACTGGCAGGCGCACAATGCACTGCACAACCACGTCATCGTCCTCGTCAAGGCGGTCGACCGGCGCCTTGTCAGGGCCCTGAAATACGCGAAGACGCTCCGGGCCGATTCGATAGAGGCCGTCTTCGTCGACGTGACGGGCGAGGAGGGAGACCGCATCCGGAAAGAGTGGACCGAGGCCGAGTTCGGCGTGCGGCTTATCATCATCCCGTCGCAGTACCGCGAGGTCATTCGGCCGGTCATCGAACACGTGCGCGCATTCCCACGCCCGAGCAGTGATCATGTGGTCACGGTCGTCCTGCCGGAGTACGCTCCCGCCAATATCGCCGACGCCATGCTGCATCACCACACGTCCATGTGGATCAAGCGACAGCTCTTCGGCGAGGAGAACGTGATCGTCACGGACGTTCCCTACCACCCGAGCTTCGACGAGCCGCCGCGTCGGGTGCCAGGGTCGGCCGAGGCCCATACGACAGACGGCAGCCACTCGGACGATGAATCCGAACCCACGCCGAGGGCCGCTGCGATGGCTCAAGGCCGCGCAATCACCCTTCAGCCCGCGCGGTCAGCGGTCCAGGAGGCGAGCCAAGTCCTCCGGAGCACTCACGGGCCGCTCGCAGACGAAGCCGCGGCACAGATACGCCACGGTGGCTGTGTCCGCAGCTGAACGATCGCCCAGGTGCTGCTTCAGGAGCTGCGGAGTTCCAGCGCCCGTCCCGGCATCTCCGGCCGCCACGGTGAGATCCGGTCGATAACGCCGCCACACCACATCAAGCAGCGGCTGCGCCTGTGGCCCCACTATGGCGAGCGTCGCCTTCGGCCCGAGCAGCGCGTCGAGCGCCGCAAGCCACTGCGAGAAGCCGTGGGGCGCCCGGCCCGCCAGGCCCTGTAACGGTGCGACCGCGGCCGCGGCATGACGCCCGTACGCCGCCTCTCCCGTGTAAGATTCCAGCTCCACGAGCACGGCCGCAGCGAGCGACCCGCCGGATGGGACCGCCCCGTCCTGCGTCGTCTTCGGCCGCACCACGAGCGTCTCGTGATCGTCACTCGTGTCGAAGAAGCCGCCCGCCGGATCGCCGAAGTGAGCGATGACGACGTCCGCGAGCTCGCGTGCCGCCTCGAACCACCTCGGCTCGAATGTCGTGCGGTAGAGCTCGAGCAACCCGGCCGCGCACGCCGCGTGGTCCTCGAGATAGCCCCCGAGACGCGCCGCACCACCGCTCCAAACGCGATGCATCCTACCGCTTTCATCGCGCATCCGCTGAAGCAGGAACCGGGCGGTCTGCTCGGCTACAGCACGGTAGTCGTCCCGCCCGAGCACGCGCGCGGCCTCGGCGAAGGCCGCGAGAGCAAGACCGTTCCAGCCCGCCAGTACCTTGTCGTCGAGCCCGGGCCTCACCCGCCTTTCGCGCGCGGCGAGCAGCGCGGCTCGCGCGCGATCGAGACGCTCCCGCACCTCGGACTCCGGTGCACCCTCGGCCGCAGCGATCTCCCCCGGCGTCATCACGAGCGAGAGGACGGTGCGACCCTCGAAGTTCCCCTCGGCCGTGATGCCGAATACCCGCGCGATGAGTGCCGCGTCCTCTGCGGTACCACCCTCCGCAAGGGCGTCGCGCACCTCCTCCGGAGTCCAGACGAAGTAGCGCCCCTCCTCGCCCTCGGTGTCGGCGTCCTGCGCGGAGTAGAAGCCACCCGACGGGTCGCGCATCTCGCGCACGAGGTAGTCGAGCGTCCCGGTGGCGACGCTCCGGTACGCCGCATCGCCGGTCACCTGCCACGCGTGGAGATAGAGGCGTGCGAGCTGGGCGTTGTCGTAGAGCATCTTCTCGAAGTGCGGCACGAGCCACCGATCGTCCACCGAGTAGCGATGGAAGCCGCCGCCGAGCTGATCGTGGATGCCGCCGCGCATCATCGCGTCCAGCGTGCGCGTGGCCATGCCGAGAAGCCGGTCGTCACCGGTCGCGACGAAGCGTCGCAGCACGAACTCGGTCACCGCCGGCTGCGGGAACCTGGGAGCGCGTCCCCAGCCGCCGTGAACCGGGTCGAACGTCGCCAGGAGGCTACGCTCGGCGGAGGCGAGTGTTGCCCCGTCGGCCTGCGCCTGCCCCCCGACGTCCACCTGCCCCCTGGACTCCGCCTGTCCCCCGGCTGGCGGCTGCGCCGCCTCCCTGACGCGCGCGGTGAGCGTGGCGCTCGCCTGCAGTACCTGCTCGCGATCGGTCTCCCAGAGCGAAGCGATG
>CAYMSA010000088.1:0-6198 GCA_964392965.1 uncultured Coriobacteriaceae bacterium | reverse complement strand
GTCGCCGAGTACCTCCCCGAGACGGTCGAAGAAGCGGCGTATCAGTCGGAGGCCGCCCTCGAGCGCGCGCTCATCAGGCTCTTGCAGTCGCAGGCCTACGAGTACCTGCCGGTCACGAGTGAGGCGGAGCTCATCGGCAACCTGCGCACGCAGCTCGAGCTGCTCAATGGCATCACGTTCTCGGACGCGGAGTGGGGGCGCTTCTTCACGGAGCGCATCGCTGGCGCCAACGAGGGCATCGTCGAGAAGACGGTGCGCATCCAGGAAGACCACGTGCAGATCCTCAGGCGCGATGATGGCTCCACCAAGAACGTCATGCTCATGGACAAGGCCAACATCCACAACAACCGCCTGCAGGTCATCAATCAATACGAGGTGGCCGATGGGGAGGGTGGAGCTGCACGCTCGAACCGCTACGACGTGACGGTGCTCGTCAACGGTCTGCCGATGGTCCACATCGAGCTCAAGCGTCGCGGGGTGGACATCCGGGAGGCGTTCAACCAGATCGACCGCTACCAGCGCGACAGCTTCTGGGCAGGCTCAGGCCTGTTCGACTACGTACAGCTCTTTGTGATCAGCAACGGCACGCTTACCAAGTACTACTCCAATACGACTCGTCGGCAACACGTTGCGGCGGCAGCGGGATCCAAACGGGTCCGCAAGACGTCCAACTCCTACGAATTCACCTCGTGGTGGGCGGACGCGGCAAACCGGCCCATCCAGGACCTGACGGCTTTCGCAAAGACCTTCTTCGCCAAGCACACGCTGCTCAACATCCTCACGAAGTACTGTGTGCTCACGGCTGACCGGCTGCTCCTGGTCATGAGGCCGTACCAGATCGTCGCCACGGAACGGATCCTGCAGCGAATCGACATCTCCACCAACTACAAGCAGCTCGGCACGCTTGCCGCCGGTGGCTACGTATGGCACACCACCGGCTCGGGCAAGACGCTCACGAGCTTCAAGACCGCGCAGCTCGCCTCCCGTCTGCCGAGCGTGGACAAGGTGCTCTTCGTCGTCGACCGCAAGGACCTCGACTACCAGACGATGCGTGAGTACGATCGCTTCGAGAAGGGTGCGGCCAACTCCAACACATCCACGGCGGTCCTGAAGCGGCAGCTCGAGGATCCCGCCGCGAAGATCATCATCACGACCATTCAGAAGCTCAGTAACTTCATCTCGGCCAATAGGGGTCATGTCATCTACTCGGGCCACATCGTCGTCATCTTCGACGAGTGTCATCGCTCGCAGTTCGGCGAGATGCACACCGCCATCGTCAAGGCGTTCAAACGCTATAACCTCTTCGGCTTCACGGGCACGCCGATCTTCGCCGAAAACGCCGGCGCGGGCAGGCCGGGCCTTCAGACCACGGAGCAGGCGTTTGGCGAGAAGCTGCACACGTACACGATCGTGGACGCGATCACCGACAAGAACGTGCTGCCGTTCCGCATCGACTACGTGAACACGATCAGACTGCCCGAGGGTATCGACGATAAGCAGGTCCCGGCGATTGACACCGAGAGGGCGCTACTCGCTCCCGAGCGGATCCAGCAGGTCGTGGCCTACACGCTCGAGCACTTCGACCAGAAGACCAAGCGGGCCGAGCACTATCCGCTCGCGGGCAAGCGGGTGCACGGATTCAACGCGCTCTTCGCCACCGCGTCCATCGATGCGGCCAAGCGCTACTACCGGGAGTTCAAGGAGCAGCAGGAGGCTCTGCCGCCGGGACGTCGGCTCAAGGTCGGTCTCATCTACTCCTACGCCGCTAACGAAGCCGTCGGCGACTACCTCGACGAGGAGGGCTTTGAGACGGGCGCCCTCGACCAATCTTCTCGGGACTTCCTTGAGGGCGCCATCGATGACTACAACGCGTACTTCGGCACGAGCTTCGACACCTCGGCGGACAAGTTCCAGAACTACTACAAGGATCTGTCGTTGCGCCTGAGGGCCCGCGAGATCGATCTAGTCATCGTCGTGAACATGTTCCTCACCGGCTTCGATTCGACGACGCTCAACACGCTCTTCGTGGACAAGAACCTGCGCGCTCACGGCCTCATCCAGGCCTACTCACGCACCAACCGCATTCTGAACTCGGTGAAGACCTACGGCAACATCGTGTCGTTCCGGGATCTTGAGCAGGAGACCAACGACGCGATCGCTCTCTTCGGCAACAAGGACGCACGCGGAATCGTGCTGCTCAAGCCCTACGTCGACTACTACGCCGAGTACGCTGAGCGCGTGTCCGAACTGCTGGAGAAGTATCCGCTCGGGGCGCCGATCGTGGGCGAGGAGGCGAAAGGGGAGTTCATCGCACTCTTCGGCGCCATCCTGCGGCTGCAGAACATCCTGACGGCCTTCGATGACTTCGCGGGCAGCGAGATCCTCACCGACCGCCAGGGGCAGGACTATCGCAGCGTCTATCTGGACCTCTACGCCGAGTTCCGGAGCCGGGCAGACGCTGACAAGGAGTCGATCAACGACGACATCGTCTTCGAGATCGAGCTCATCAAGCAGGTCGAGATCAACGTGGACTACATCCTCATGCTCGTGGAGAAGTGGCGCAGAGGGCATGGCGACGGAGCCGATGCGGAGATTCGTGCCTCGATCGAGCGCGCTGTCGACGCCAGCCCCAGTCTGCGCAACAAGAAGGACCTGATAGAGGCTTTCGTGGACTCGGTCACCGTCAGCGGCGAGATCGATGAGGAGTGGCAGGCGTTCATTCGGGCACGGCGCGAAACGGAGCTCGCTGCGATTATCGAGGCCGAGCAGCTGCGCCCGGAAGAGACGCGAGCGTTCATCGAGGCCGCGTTTCGCGACGGCGCGATCCGCGCCACGGGCACTGCGATCACGAAGGTGTTGCCACCCGTATCGCGCTTCTCGCCCGATGGGGAGCACGGCGAGAAGAAGCAGCGGGTACTGGCAATGCTCGCCGAGTTCTTCGAGCGGTTCTTCGGGCTGGGAGGGAGCTTCGGCGATCATCCGGACTCCTGAACCGGGCGAGAGTCCCCCCGTTCGCGCCACTCCTGCGCCTACCCTCGGCAGCGCGGTGTCCACTTCGCCCGGTGGCTCCTTGCGCTTCCCTCCAGAGAGGGTAGGAACGGGATGAGTCCGCCCCTGGAGGCAGGTGTCGACATGGAATCGCGGCGTGCCGGATGATCGATTCGAATCACGACCGTCTTCAGCATGCTGAAGACCGCCGCCGGGCTTGCGGCTTGATGGTCGCTCGCACCCGGCGTACGTAGGATGCGGAGGGAATCGTGCTGCGTCTCGAGATCATCGGCGCCGAGTCTTTGGGCGTACGGGGTCTCTGCTGCCTGGTGACGGTGGATGAGCGGCGGATCCTGATCGACCCCGGGGTGTCGCTCGGCTATATCCGTCACGGACTCCTGCCACATCCGGTGCAGATCGCAGTGGGCCGCGGAATCCGCGTTCGCATCATCGAAGCGCTCGCGCAGGCGACCGACGTGGTGATCAGCCACTTCCACGGCGATCATGTGCCGTTCGCCGATGCGAATCCCTACCAGCTCGCCCTCGCGGACCTGCCCGAGCGCCCGCCCGCACAGCGCTGGTGGAGCATAGCAGCCCCCGCATCTCCTGTTGCCATGCAGCGGCGCTTCGAGGACCTCACGCGTCTCCTCGATGACGTCCTGCAGCTCTCGGAAGGACGCTCCATCGGGCCGATGACGTTCTCCGGGCAGGTGCCGCATGGCGTCGCGGGGACTCACGTGGGGCGCGTGATGATGACGCGCATCGAAGGCGGAACCGGGGTCTTCGTGCACGCATCGGACATCCAGCTGCTGGATGACGCCGCCGTCGATCGCATCCTGGCGTGGGCGCCATCCATCGTCCTGGCGGCCGGCCCGCCGCTCCATCTGCCGTCGCTCTCCGAGGACCTGCGTGCGGTGGCATTCGGCAACGCGGTCCGCCTGGCCCGTGAGGCCGAGACGGTCATCCTGGACCATCACGTCATGCGAAGCCTCGAGGGGGAGCAGTGGCTCGACGAGGTCTCGGCGGCAGCGGGACGTCGCGTGTACTGCGCCGCCGACTACATGGGCCAGCCGCGCCAGCTGTTGGAGGCGCGCCGGCAGGAGCTCTACGCGGTGATGCCGGTGCCGCCCGGGTGGCACGAGCGGTACGCCCTCGGCGAAGTGACCGTCGATCCGTACGTCGAGACCGCCGGCGCCATCTGGAATGACGTGCGCAACAGGCGCTGAGGCGCTCACGTCAGGCAGCAGCTTTCCCGCATCGACATACATAGAGGCACAATGTATAATGCCACTATGTATTAGGAGACCGCACCGGCTTCCCGTGACAGGCAGGACCATGGAGATCAACAAGGACCTCACCGCCGCCTCTTCCACGCCGATCGTCCTGGCCATTCTGGCCGAGGAGGACAGCTACGGCTACGCGATCCTGCAGCGTGTGAAGGAACTCTCCGGCGGACATCTGGAATGGACCGACGGCATGCTCTATCCGGTTCTCCATCGCCTGTCCCGGCTCGGCCTGGTCGAGGCGCGCTGGGAGGTCGCCGAGAGCGGCCGTCGCCGCAGGTACTACCGCATCACGCCCGAGGGCCGGGTGCAGCTCGCAGAGCAGCGCAGGCAGTGGCAGGCTGTCGACGCCACGCTACGGGGACTCTGGCATGCGCTGGCAGCTCCGGAATCGCGTTTCCCGGCTCCGCTGACCGCGCCGATACCGCAAGGAGTATGAGTGATGCAGGCCCGTACCGACCTCATCTCACTCGAGGAGCAGATCGCCGAGTGGCGGAACTACCTCCTTCGGCGGCAGACGATCCATCCGGTGGACGTCGCCGAGCTGGAGGACCACCTGCGCGAGCAGGTGGGAAGTCTCGTGGATGCCGGCCTGGACGCCGACGAAGCGTTTCTCGTCGCCGTCAAGCGCATGGGGGACCTCGATGCGCTGTCGCGCGAGTTCGCACGCGAACACTCGGAGCGGCTGTGGAAACAGCTGGTCTTGCCGGTATCCGAGACGGGCGAGACGCGGCCCGGTGCCCGGAAGGAGACGTCCGTCGCCGTCGCACTTGCGGTGGTGGCGGCCATTCTCATCAAGTTGCCGTCGCTCTTCGGCATCGATCTCAACTCAGACGGTGCCTTCTACGCGCGCAACCTCAGTTTCTTTGTGTTGCCACTTCTGACCGGCTACTTCGCCTGGAAGCGAGAGATGCTCGGTGCTCGCAGTGTCCGCTGGCTGGTGATCGCGTTCCTCGCCGCGCTGGTGTTCGCCAACGCCTACCCCTTCGAGGGGACGAGCGATACCGGGATGCTCACAGCACTCCATCTTCCGATAGCGCTGTGGGTGGCCGTGGTGGGTGTCGCCTACGCGGGGAGCCGCTGGCGCGAGACGGACGGCCGGATGGACTTCATCCGGTTCACCGGTGAGCTGTTCATCTACTACGTTCTCATCGCGTTGGGGGGCGGCGTCCTCATGGGGTTCACCGCGCTGATCTTCGGAGCCATCGGCGTTGACGTGGAGCCCGTATTCGAGTCGTGGATACTCCCGTGCGGTGCGGCCGGCGCCGTGCCCATCGCATCCTGGCTCGTCGAGGCCAAGCAGAGCGTCATCGAGAACATGGCGCCTGTTCTGACGCGCCTCTTCATGCCGCTCTTCGCAGCGGTTCTGGTGGTGTTCCTCGGGACCATGGCGTGGACGGGTGCGGGCATCAACATCGAGAGGGACGTGCTCATCGCCTTCGACGTGCTGCTGGTGATCGTACTCGCACTGCTGCTCTACACCATCTCCGCCCGCGATCCGCAGTCGCCTCCCGGCATGTTCGACATCCTGCAGCTTGTGCTGATCGCGAGCGCACTCGTCGCCGATGCCGTGGCGCTCACGGCAATCGCCGCCCGCATCGCCGAGTTCGGATTCACGCCCAACCGCGTGGCCGCACTCGGCATGAACGTGCTCCTGCTCGTGAATCTCGCGTGGACCGGGGTGCTCGCGCTGCGCTTCGCAGCGGGACGCGGCGCGTTCGCGGCGATGGAGCGCTGGCAGATGCGGTACCTGTCGCTCTTCGCTGCATGGGCCGCGATTGTGGTCGTCGTCTTTCCGCCGCTCTTCGGGTATCTCTGACGAACTCCGATTCTTCGCCGGCCTCGGGGTTGATCGCGACGTATGCCGAGGCGCAGCGCGTGGGCGGCGTTGCTTGAGGACGGCCCGATCATCACGGGCCGAGTATGC
>CAYMSA010000087.1:2376-6281 GCA_964392965.1 uncultured Coriobacteriaceae bacterium | reverse complement strand
GCCTACCGGCTCATTGCCCATGGCGCTCAAGCCCAGTCCTTCAAGAAGGACGATGGCCGACGTGGAAACGCGCAGGCCACCCGAGACCTCGATTCCGGGGTCGAATTGGAAAGGAGACAATGCCCGATGGCGGAACCTTGGCGTCCGCCGGGAAGTCTCCCGGCGGACGCTTTTGCGTCTCCGGGCACTCCTCGGCTCAGTATCGTGACCGGCACTTCCGGTTGCGGCAAGACCACCTGGTGCCGTGCGCTCATCGCGCACGTCCGTCTGTCCGGCGTCGAGCTCCACGGCGTTCTGTGCCCGGCCGTCTTCGATTCCGGCCACAAGACCGCTATCGACGTTCTCTTCCTGGGTGGAAGCGCGCACGGTCATCGCGCACGGCTCGCCGAGCGATCGCGTGGCCTGACGCAGACACGATGCTCACACAGCGGTGAGTCGTCCCCCCTCAAGCTCGCCTGGGACTTCGACGCGAAGGTCATGCGCTCGATTGACGCGCACTTCGCCTCACTCAAGACACCCGTGAACCTCCTCATCGACGAGATCGGACCGCTCGAGCTCATTCGCGGTGCCGGCTGGCAGTCGGCCGTGTCCCTCCTGGATGCAGGCCTGCACCGCCACGCCTACGTCGTGGTGCGTCCGGGACTGCTCCGGGCGGCTGTCGAGCGATGGGACGTAGCCGAGGTGATCGACCTCGGCGCATCAAGCGATAGGCGAGACACGGACACGAAGCGGGCGCTGCAGGGCCCGGACTCCCGCGGAGGGAAGCGGATCTGCATCTCATGGTGAGTGACGGCGGGCGGGCCCGTCGTCGGAAGAAAGGGGTTGCACAGTGGCGAGAAGGACGTTCGAAGAGGACCTGGAGATGGCGGTCGCCTTCCACGGGCATCTGTGCGCGGGGCAGATACTCGGCACTCGTATCGCGCGCATCGGCCTGGCGCACTTCGGGATCGAGGAGCCAGAGCGTTACCGCGACCTCATCGCATTCGTAGAGGCCGACCGCTGCCTCGCCGATGCGGTGTGCTCGGTCGCGCGGTGCAACATCGGGCGCCGTCGGCTGAAGTGGTTCGACTACGGCAAGATGGCCGCTACGTTCTATGACATCGCATCTGACTCGGCCATCCGCGTGTCATCGGTCAGCGAGGCCAAGCCGCAGCCCGGCGAGGACATCCTCGAGTTCTACGCGCGCTTCCCGGACGCCGAGTTCTTCCGCATCGAAGATGTCGCAGTGAACATCGACGAGTTCGACCTCCCCGGCAAGCCGCTGGCCCACGCGGTCTGCGAGGAGTGCGGCGAGCGGATCCTCGACAACCGTCAGGTGCAGCACGCGGGCAGGGTGCTCTGCAAAGCATGCGCGGGCCAGCCGGTCTACTATCGGCCGCTGGCGACCGGGAGGAGGTCGGCCGGTGCGTGATTCCTGGGGGCTCTACGACGCGCTCATCGAGGGCGTGCCGGGCGGCATACGCGTCGCAGACTGGTGTCTCGGCACGCGGTGGGCGTACGTGGATGCCGAGTGTGGCATGGGGCTGTCGCTCACGGTCAATGGCGGAGTGGGGCGCTACGGCCTCGCCGATGCCGACAAGAAGCATGACCTGCGGGGGCTCGCGACGTATGTGAAGTCGTGGAACTTCCGCGAGGCGTCGGTGGGAGCGGCGGCCCTGAACGCCTGGTACAGCGCCCCCGACCGGCTTGCGGCCGCGGGCGTGGAGCTCGGTGCGGGTGATGGCCGAGGGGATGACGCTTTCCGCGTCTGCCGCCCGCAACTCGTGGGTCGGAAGGTGGCCGTCGTCGGGCACTTTCCGTCCGTCGAGGAGCTGGCGGAGGACTGCGAGCTCACGGTGTTGGAGCGAAGCCCGCTCTCCCCGGCTGACCTGCCCGACTCGGCGTGCGAGTACGTTCTGCCCCGGCAGGACGTCGTCTTCATCACGGGCACGACGATCACGAACAAGACGGTAGTCCGCCTCCTCGAGCTCTCGCAGGAGCCGCGATGCATCCTCGTGGGGCCGAGCGTCGTTCCCTCGGAGCTGCTCTTCGAGGCCGGGGCGGACGTGATCGGGGGCTCCGTCGTGCTCGACCCGCCACGTGTCCGGCGACTCGTCGAGCGCGGCGCGGCGATGCTGTTCGGCGACGGCGTCCGGATGGTGCACCTCGAGCGCGAGAGGGCCTGGTCGCTGTGAGCGGAGCACGGCGATTCGACCGGGCAGCAATCGAGGGCAAGGGCGCGGACTGCGGTGTGCGGCGCTCGCCGGAGCGCCCGCTCACGCCGGAGGAGACAGCGGTCGTCGAGGCCGAAGGTATCGTGGCGGCCGCATCGGTCCGCGCGGCGTTCGACCGTAAGCTCTCGAAGAAGGCGCAGGTGCTGTTGGTGCTCTTCATGGTGGCCATGTTCACCGTGTCGTTCTCCGTGGGCCGCTATCCCGTCTCACCGGTCGAGCTCGTCCAGAACCTCTGGTGGCACTTCTTCGATCCCGGTTCGATCACAAACGCGCAGGTCCAGACGGTCATCTTCAACATCAGACTGCCCCGTGTCCTGGTGGCGATGCTCGTGGGCGGCGCCCTCTCGGTGGCAGGTGCCTCCTACCAGGGGATGTTCAAGAACCCGCTCGTCTCGCCTGACATCCTCGGCGCGTCTGCGGGAGCGAGTCTGGGCGCATGCCTGGCACTGTTGCTGAGCATGTCCAACACGATGGTCCAGCTGTTCGCGTTCGTCGGCGGTATGCTCGCCGTCACACTCGCCGTAGGTGCCAACCGTGTCGTCAAGTACGACCCGATACTCGGCCTCGTATTGGGGGGCATCCTCGTCTCGACGCTCTTCCAGGCCGGAACGTCGCTCATCAAGTTCCTTGCCGACGCCAACGACAAGTTGCCGACGATAACCTTCTGGCTCATGGGCAGCTTCTCGTCCGTGGACCAGCGGGACCTGCTCACGATCCTTCTGCCGATGGTGCTGGGCTTCGGGCTCCTTGCCTCGCAGAGCTGGCGACTCAACGTGCTCTCCTTCGGCGAGGAGGAGGCGCGCAGCATGGGCGTCGACACCCGGCTCACCCGGCTCATCGTCATCTTCGCGTCGACGCTCATCGTGTCGACCTCGGTGGCCGTCGCCGGTGTCATCGGCTGGATAGGTCTGGTGATCCCGCATCTCGGGCGGGCGCTCGTCGGGCCGGACTACCGGGTACTGCTGCCGGTCTCGGCATTGCTCGGATCGAGCTACCTGCTCCTTGTCGACGACATCGCCCGGCTTGCGTCGTCCGTCGAGGTGCCCATCGGCATCCTGACGGCTGTACTCGGCGTGCCGTTCTTCATCGTGATCTTCCGTCACAACATGCGGGGGTGGAAGTGATGCTTCAGGTCCACGATCTTCGCGCCGGGTACGACAAGCACGAGGTCATCCACAGCGCGACCTTCTCGGTGGAGCGCGGCGAGTTCGTCTGCATGCTCGGGGCGAACGGCTGCGGCAAGACGACGATTCTCAAGAACGTCCTCGGTCTTGCGAAGCCGTTCTCGGGCAGCATCACGATGGACGGTGACAGCGTGCTCAGGATGCGCGAGCGCGAGTTGGCCCGCCGGGTCGCGTACATCCCGCAGGCACACACGCCGCCGTTTCCCTTCACCGTCGCCGACGTCGTCCTGATGGGCCGCACGCCGTACATCAACCGGCTCGCGGTGATCTCCGAGGAGGACAAGGCGATCGCACTGTGCGCGCTGCGCCGTCTTGCCATCGAGCATCTCGCGGACCGTGCGTATACGCAGCTCTCCGGAGGACAACGGCAGCTCGTGATCATCGCCCGGGCGCTTGCGCAGAAGCCGGACCTCCTCGTGATGGACGAGCCGACGGCGAGTCTCGACTTCGGCAACCAGCACGTGGTCATGGCGCAGATGCGGAAGCTCGCTGATGCCGGCATGGGCGT
>CAYMSA010000087.1:0-2276 GCA_964392965.1 uncultured Coriobacteriaceae bacterium | reverse complement strand
ACAGAGGACACATGGCGCGACTCCATGGAAGAAAGGGCGCTTGACGATGAAGCTAGGATCGAACTGCAGGACCGCGAGGCGGCAGAGCGGGATGGCCGTGCTCGGACTCATACTGGCACTTGCGATGATGCTCGGCGTGTTGCCGGGTTGCGCAGGCAGCGACGCCTCGAAGGCGCAGCAGGCCTCCGCAGCGGAAGGGGATACCGAGACCGCGCCGTCCGTCGACCCGATGGCGGACCGCACGATAACCGATGACGCCGGGCGCACGGTGACGATTCCGGGCGTCGGGAAGCTCCAGAAGATCTACTTCACGAGCCCGGTGGCGCAGATATTCTGCTTCACGCTCGCACCTGAGCTCTCTGGCGGGACCACGATGGAGTTCAGCGAGCATGAGCTCCAGTACCTGCCATCGGGCACGGCGGACCTCCCGTACCTCGGTTCGCTTGCGGCTGGCGGCAAGCTGAATCCCGAAGCCATCGTCGCCGAGGGTATCCAGGTCATCTTCAACGTGTCGTCCGTCGCGCTCACCGACAGTGACATCAGCACCTGTGATGAGCTCCAGGCGCAGACCGGCATACCGGTCGTCGCCATCAACGGGTCGATGGAGAACATCTCGCAGGCGTACCGCGAGCTCGGTCAGCTTCTCGGCAAGGAGGCCGAGGCCGAGGTGCTCGCGAGTTACTGCGAGGACCGGATCGCGGCGGTGAAGGAGGCGGTCGCGGGTGTGCCCGCCGAGGAGCGGGTGGCCGTTTACTATGCCGAGGGACCGAAGGGTCTGCAGACCGAGCCCGAGGCTTCACAGCACGCCATCTCCTTCAAGCTCGCCGGTGCGAAGAACGTCGCGGTCGACGTGGCGGTCGGCTCGGCCAAGGGCATGTCGGACGTGTCTCTCGAACAGGTCCTCGCCTGGGATCCGCAGGTCATCATCGCGTGGGACGACCAGGTGCGCGGTGGCGCCGACGAGCTCGTCAGGACGAATCCGGACTGGGCGACCATCTCGGCGGTCAAGGACGGCCGCGTCTACACGATGCCCAACACGCCGTTTTCGTGGTGTGACCGGCCGCCCTCGGTGAACCGCTTCCTTGGAATCCAGTGGCTCGCCAACACGCTCTATCCCGAGGACTACGCGGTCGACATGGTCGAGGTCACCGAGGAGTTCTACAGTCTCTTCTACCACGTGACGCTGACTGACGCGCAGGCGCAGGAGCTGCTCGGCAACAGCTACACGAAGTAGAGGCGCGGGAGCGGCGCCTTGGGGCTGGGGCCGGCACGTCACGCCGGTCTCGGCCCCGCCACATCCGACAGAGACTGCCGAACACACGAAGGAGAGCGGGATGCTTCTGACAGACAGAGACTGGAACGCAGAATGGATGCGGCTCCAGGAGGCACGGGAGTGGGACGACACTCCCGAGTACTGGAACGGGCGCTCGGCGGACTTCGCCAAGCGCGCCGCGCGCTCCGGGTACGCCGAGCGGTTCCTCGAGTACGCCGCGATCCCTGCGGGCGCGACGGTCCTCGACGTGGGCTGTGGCCCGGGGACGCTCACGCTGCCGCTCGCACGCAATGGACATCAGGTGACTGCGGTCGACTTCGCCGACGGCATGCTCGCGCGCCTCGAGGAGCAGGCTTCCCGCGAGGGACTCGCGGGAATCCGCACGGTCAAGGCAAGCTGGGAGGACGACTGGGGGGCGGCCGGCATCGATCGTGCGGATGTGGCCATCGCCTCGCGCTCCATCGCCACTCCCGACCTTGGCGCCGCGCTTGAGAAGCTCCATCGCGCCGCGCGCGAGAAGGCGTGTCTCACCGTGGCGGCCGGCAGTCCGCCCAGGCACGACGTGCGCATCCTCCGGGCGCTCGGCCGCCGCCACGCCCCGGAACTCGGGCATGTCTACTGCATGAACATCCTCTTCCGGATGGGGATCATGCCGGAGCTGCGCTACATTCGCAGTGAGAAACCCGAGTCTTTCGACTCACGCGAGCAGGCCCTTGAGAGCGTCAAGCGCATGGTCGGCCCGATGAAGCCGCACGAGGAGGAGCGGCTTGAGGAGTATCTGGCCGAGAACCTCGTACGCGTCACACGAGCCACGGATGGCGAGTGTTGGACGTGGGAGCAGCCTCGTACGGTGACCTGGGCGTTCATCTCGTGGGAAACGGGAGGCGCGGAAATCGGCCGGTGACGCCGTCGAACGGTGACGCTGTCGGTGACGTCGGGCCGGCCATCACTCCGCGAGCCTTCGAATCGGCAGTCGCTGGATGAATCTGGCCGCACTCGGGAA
>CAYMSA010000086.1:2262-6331 GCA_964392965.1 uncultured Coriobacteriaceae bacterium | reverse complement strand
CCAGGTGCTGACGGGCTGCGCCAAGGAAGAAGAGGAGCCGGAACCCCAGGCCCCGGTCGAAGACGGTCAACCGGACTACGACAAGATCGTGCGCTCGGTCTGCGCGCCCAACTGCGTGGGCAGCTGCGGTATCAACGCGTTCGTGAAAGACGATGTCATCGTCAAGGTCGAGCCGGCGGACTTCCCGGACACGGCATACAACCGCATCTGCCTGCGCGGCATCTCGAACGCCATGCAGCGTGTCTACTCGCCGGATCGCGTGAAGTATCCCATGAAGCGCGTGGGCGAACGCGGCTCAGGCGAGTGGGAGCGCATCAGCTGGGAGGAGGCCATAGACCTCATCCACGAGAAGATGACCTACAACATCGAGAACTTCGGATCCACCTCCAACGCATGGCTCGGCATGACGGGCAGCTACAGCGCCATCGTGCAGATCTACGCCACCATGATGGCCATGACGTACGAGGGCACGGCCTTCACCGCATTCGGCATCATGGGTGACAACGCCTGCAACATGGGCTTCCTGCCGCCGCTCGGCGTGGAGCAGGAGGCGAGCCAGTGGGAGGACCTGGTCGGCTCCAAGACGATCATCATGTTCGGCTGCAACTACGCCGAGACGAACATGCAGGAGATGCACTTCCTGTTCGACGCACAGGAGGCTGGTGCGAAGGTCGTCGTGGTGGATCCGCGCCTGTCGCGAACCGCATCCAAGGCCGACTGGTGGATTCCGGTCCGCCCGGGCACGGACGCTGCGCTCATCCTCGGCATGATGAACCACATCGTCGCCAACAAGAAGCATGACGAGGCGTTCATCCGCAAGTACACGGTCGGCGCGTTTCTCGTCGATCCGGCCACCGGCACGTTCGTCCGTCAGGGCGACGACTACGTCGTGTGGGACGAGGCGGCCGGTGCCGTTGCCACAGTGCAGGCCCTGCCGGACGAGGCGAAGCCGGCCTATCCGTCGGTCAAGGTCTCAGGCGACGTGCCCGCCGCGTGCGAGGTGCCCGATGGCGCGGCACTCTACGGCACGCACTCGGTGACCATCGACGGGAAGACCATCAACGCCAAGCCGTCGTTCCAGCTGATGGTGGAGTCGCTCGACGCGTACACGCCCGAGAAGGCGAGCGCCATCTGTGAGGTGCCAGCTGCCGACATCATCAAGCTCGCCGACATGTACGCGAATGAGGGTCCGTCCCGCATCCACGTGAGCCAGGGCACCAACCGCTACTGGAACGGCCACCTGCCCACGCGCGCGGCCGCCCAGCTCGTCTCCATCTGCGGCAACATCGGTAAGCCGCACGCCAACCTCAACTGGGCCGGCGGCACGCTCATGAAGATCCTCTTCGGCGTGGGACTCACTGCGGTCCAGCCGTACGCGGATCACTTCGCCACGACGGTACCAGGTACTCAGTGGATGGACACCGTCATCTCCGAGAAGCCGCATCCGGTGAAGATGATGTGGTTCAACGCCTACGGCTTCGGTACGCAGAGCCCCGAGATGAACAAGTTCAAGAACGAGGTGCTGCCCAAGCTCAACTTCGTCGTGGTGGCAGAGCAGATCATGAACGCCGGCGCTCAGTACGCGGACCTCGTGCTCCCGGTCTCCACCAACTATGAAGAGCCGTTCGACATGATCACCGCCTGGTCCAACATGTACGTCCAGATCCGCGAGCAGGCCATCTCCCAGATGTACGAGTCAAAGACCGACTACCAGATCGGGCAGATGCTGGCGGAGCGCTTCGGCCTCCTCGACAAGAGCGAGTGGAAGCTCGATATCAAGGACTACTACCGCCAGCACGTGTTCGCCGAGAACATGGCGCCCGAGTTCAGCTCGATCGACTTCGACGAGCTGCTCGAGAAGAAGGTCGTGAAGGCCAACTACCCCGAGCCGCACATCGCGTTCGAGAGCATGCGCTTCCGCACGCCGAGCGGCAAGATCGAGATCTACAACGAGGGCCTGCTGGAGTTCGGCGAGCAACTGCCAGTGCACTACGAGCCTTTCGAGAGCAACCGGAACAAGAAAGCCGAGCAGTATCCGCTGACATTCATGAACTGCCGGACTGTCTTCACGACGCACAGTCAGCACGTGAACCTCGAGTGGATACGCGAGATGGTCCCCGAGCCGTGGCTCGAGATCTCCCCGGTCGACGCGGAGGCGCGCGGTATCGCCAGCGGTGACGTCGTCGAGGTCTTCAACGATCGCGGATCGTACAAGGTGAAGGCGCTCGTCACCCCGGAGATCAAGCCGGGCGGAGTCAACCAGCGTCAGGGCTGGTGGCCCAAGGACTTCCCCGAGGGCGGGCACTACAGCGGCATGCTGCACATGGAGCTCAACCCCGCGCAGGATGCGATCTCCGAGACGAACTACTCGCCCTACGACAACCTCGTCGAAGTCAAGAAGGCCTAAGGAGGTGTGCTGATGTCGAAGTACGGATTCGCAATCAACCTGCATCGCTGCATCGGTTGCCGCACGTGTACCGTCAGCTGCAAGATGGAGAATGCGGTGGCAGCGGGCCTGCAGAGGATCCGGGTGCTGAACGCCGCGGGAACCACCACGTATGATGTTCCCACGGGCACCTACCCGGACATCGCGCTCGATTGGACGCCCACGCCGTGCCAGCACTGTGATAACCCGCCGTGTGTGCCGGTCTGCCCGGTCGAGGCCACATGGAAGCGCGAGGACGGTATCGTCGTCGTCGACGTCGAGACATGCATCGGCTGTGCGAAGTGCGTGGACGCTTGCCCGTACGGTGCCCGCCAGATGGACGCTGTCGCGCAGAAGGTCGACAAGTGTTCGCTTTGTTCGCATCGGCTGGACGGCGGTCTCGGCACGACGATGTGCCAGATCTGCTGCCCCAACCGTGCCATCGTCGTGGGTGACCTCGACGATCCGGAGTCGGCGATTGCCAAGATCGTCGCGGCCAATGAGACCATCCTGCTCAAGCCGGAAGCAGGTACTGGCCCGAACGTGCACTACTGGTACTCGGTGAAGTAATCACGGATGTCCGGCGGGGCAGGCCGAGCCTGTCCCGTCGGGCCTCGTTCGTGCCGCGGCGACGAAGGAGGGTTCATGGACTATCACCAACTGGCCGGGCAAGCTCGTGCCGAAAGCGTACTGCTGGGCCTGCTGTCGAAGAGTCTGTTTCGGCCTACCTCGGCGTTCGCCGGGGAGATCAGAAGCGGGCTGTTCCTCGGTGACCTGCGTGGCCTGTTCTCCGACGAGGTCGTCCCTGCGGTCGGCGACGCCCTGCATCTGCTCGAGGACTTCACCGGCAGCGTCGCCGATAAGAGTCCCGAGGACGTGCGACTCATGCTCGAGGTCGACTACAACCGCCTGTTCGTCGGACCGGGTGCGCTGTTGGCGCCACCGTACGAGTCGTTCTACGAGAGCTCGGCCCAGGAGGGTGTGGATCGCGGAACGCTGAGGGGCCCCGCCGAAAGGGCGGTGCTCGCTGAGTATCGGGCGCACGATCTCACCATGCCTGAGGAGTTCATCGAGCTCCCGGACCACATCGCGGTCGAGCTCGAGTACCTGTCGTTCCTCGCCTCCAGGGAGGCATCTGCCTGGGATGAGGGGGACGGGGAGGAGGCCCTGCGGCTGCAAGCCGATTCGGACGGCTTCAGGAGCGCTCACCTCGGCACATGGGCAGGGGAGTTCTCGGAGAACGTCGTACGGTCGGCGCGCACGGCTTTCTACAAGGCCATCGGGCTACTACTACCGGTGGTCGGGACGTAGTCGTCACGAGGCGTCCGAGGTCAGGAACGAATCGCGGGCGATAGGCGTCGATGCCAGGAGATGACGCTCCATGGTGTCGATTGCGTCGAAGACCTCCGTCGCCTCGAACACACGGTTGCGACCTGCCATGCCGTCCTTGAGTGTCAGGATCCCCGCCTGTTCAAGGCGCGCGAGCGCGTCGTTGGTCGCCGAGAAGCTGCGGTCGATGATGCGCATGGCGGAGGTCACCGTGAGGATCGGCTTGCCCGGCAGCACGAGCATCAGCCCTTCGGCGGCGGACCCCTTGCTCGTACGCTCTATGCGGGTGTGCCAGCTCTTCTCGAGCTCAATCAA
>CAYMSA010000086.1:0-2162 GCA_964392965.1 uncultured Coriobacteriaceae bacterium | reverse complement strand
GCGATGGCCGCCTGTGTGTTAGGGGTGTAGATGTCCTTGTTCACGAACGCGCAGAGGTCCTCCATGAACGCCGGTATGTCAGCCGGCGCCGGTGGCCTGTAGAGCCGGGCGAGATTGTCGGGGACGTGATAGTCGTGCTGTCTGAAGGTCACACCGGTCTCACTCGCGGGTTTGCCGAAAACGCAGCGAGAGTGGATCTCAAGCAGGGTATCAGTTGAGATGGTGTCCCCAGTCTTGATGGTGGCTGAGAGCCATTCCAGCGTCTGCAGGTATCGAAGGGCTTCAAGGGAGGCATTGCCGACGGGCGCAAGTGTGCAGTAGTCGATAGCCTGTCCGTCACTCGCCACCATGAACTCGTTCTCGAGACCGTCGGCTTCGTGGTCTTCGAGCTCTATCAGCATCCTGAGACTCGGGCTCTTTCCGTCGATCCGGATGGTGGATATCGCCTCAAGCCGGGCGATGATCTGACACAACGCAGGGCGGATGGGCTCAGCGCGGAGGCGTTCTTCCATCCGCACGAGGGCGATCTCCGCGCGGGACGTGTCCGCCGCGGTTCTGGGGCTCGGCGCGAATCGCTGTGTTTCGAGCAGAGTCGGTGAGTACACGTCATCCCTCTCCAATGCCCGTGGAGCGGTGTCGTCTGTGTTGCCGGTTATCGAGTATACCCGCCGTCAGCTGCCCTGGACCGGCGACGCGATGGCCCCGGTGCAGCGCGGTCACAGCCAAGGATGCCGCTCTTCGGCAGCGCACGCCAGTCGTCGGCGGCGTTATTGTGGTAGGCAAGTAGAAATGTCACCCCTGGTCTGCAACGTGGAAATGTCACCCCATGAACGAGGAGACGATCACGTTGACCGGAAGGGATCTGAGCAGACTGAGGACCATCGAAGCGGCGCTTGCCGGACGGATCACCAATTCAGAGGGAGCCCGGCAGCTGGATCTGAGCGAACGGCAGTTCATCCGGCTGCGTCAGCGAGTGGCCGAGGAGGGGCCGCAGGGCGTGATCCACAAAGGCAGGGGCAAGGCGTCGAACCGCAGGCTGTGCGAGGAGGAGCGGGAACGGATCCGCGATCTTCTCGAGACGACGTACGCGGGATTCAACGACACGCACGCCCATGAGATGCTCGTCGAGCGGGACGGGGTGACGGTGTGCCGGCAGACGGTGCGCGCCATCAGGATCGAGAGTGGAGGCGCGGCCAAGAAGAAGCGCCGTCCACCCCAGCACCGCTCACGGCGCGAACGGAGGGGCCGCGAGGGCACGATGCTGCTGCTCGACGGGTCGACGCACGCATGGCTCGAAGGGCGGGGCCCGCGTCTCACGCTGCTAGGAGCGATCGACGACGCGACGGGCAAGGTCATGGGCCTGCGCTTCGAGATGACGGAGGACCTGGCCGGATATCTCGAGCTCTTCCGCCAGATCCTCTTCAGCCACGGCGTCCCGGCCTCCACCTACACGGACCGGCACAGCGTCTTCCACGTGTGCGGACACGAGCCGACCGTGGAAGAACAGCTGGAAGGGGTCGAGCCCCTCTCGCAGCTGGGACGTGCGCTGGACGAGCTCGGGATCCTGCGCATCTACTCGCTCTCCCCGCAGGCGCGGGGCAGGGTCGAGCGGCTCTGGGGGACGCTACAGGACCGGCTCGTGTCAGAACTGCGGCTCGAAGGCGCCTCGACGCTCGATGAGGCCAACGCGTACCTGCCCGCCTTCATCGCCCGGTTCAACGCCCGGTTTGCCCACGAGGCGCGTGAGAGCGAGACGGACTGGCTCAAGGCACCCGCCGACCTTGACTGGTTCTTGTGCGCCAAGTACGCGCGCATCGTCGGGAACGACAACACGGTGCGGCTCGGCGGACGCGTGATCGACGTCCCGCCCGCGCCGCACCGCGCGACCTACGCGAGGGCGAGAGTCGAGGTGCACGAACTGTCCAGCGGAGAGGTCCGCATCATCTATCAGGGCCGGGTCATCGCCGTCCAGGACGCTCCTCCGGGATTCGAGAGGCTCAGGCCCCGGAGCAGGAGAGGACTCACCGAGCCCGGACAACTGCCGGTCGCGACGCTGCCGGGGCGCGTCTGTCCAGGGTGCGGAGACCGGAAGGAACAAATCAAGGCGACAGGGTGACACTTCTACTTAGCGGCAGGGGTGACATATTGACGCGACTGCGACA
>CAYMSA010000085.1:0-6492 GCA_964392965.1 uncultured Coriobacteriaceae bacterium | reverse complement strand
GGGGCTGGTGGTCATGTCCGCGAACGTGAGCGCGTCGGCGACGATCGACTCCTCCGGCGGGAACTCCGCCAGCAGCATCGCCCGCATGTGCCGCACCTTCGCCTCGACCACCGCAGCGGAGTGATGCGCGACCAAACTACACAGCCGCTCTGGGGCGCCGAGCACGCGGAGGTGGCGGGCTCCGTCAAGAGGGTGGAACCCGGTATCGGCGATGGCGGGGGAGTACCCGATGTCGTGCAACCACGCCGCCGCCACGAGGAGCTCCGCGTCCTCGGGCGGGACGACGTCGACGATGGCGCGCGCCGCCGCTGCCACCCCTACGACGTGGTCCCACCTGTCCGAGGAAGTGCCCAGCAGGCGCGCGGCCTCCTCACGGGCGGCCTCGCTGTCGGTCAGGACACGCATTCCTCTACGGTACGTCCTCACCTGGTTACCAGATATCGCGACGAGCTCAACTGGGGCGGGCGCGGAGGACGACTTGGGGACTCTCCGCAATCGCGAGTGGGTGAGCTCGGCCGTCCTGAGCGTTGAGGAGCCTTGGTGGCTCTTCACAATGCAGGGTGAAGTTGACGTCTGAATCCTCTGGCCTCCGGGAGTGGAGTGGGTCAGCAGCGCGCCGGCACGCCGATCGCGCGGCAGACGCCGCCGAGGTTCACCAACCGTCACGTGCCGAGGTACGTGAATGTTCCCCAGTCGGATCCATGGCTGAACGGCAGATCATCCGCAGCAGCGGCACGGACGTTCTCGCGAAGGCTATCGGCGATGGCGGAAGGCAGCCAGGAGTCCTCCCCCGTAGCTTCTTGACACAGCCGCACCAAGTCGGCGTTGCTGACTCGGGCGAGCCACTGCTGGGCGGCGCGTAGGGCGGCAGCGGGGTGCACATCTTGCGCTAGCTCGTGGTACAGGCGCGCGATTAGTAGTGCCGCAGGCAGGTCGTTGAGCTCCCACAGGCTCGTGATGGCACCTCGTGCGCCCGCATGAACGAGTCCATAGGCGATCCCGAGCAACTCGTCGGGGGCGTCTGCAGCAGGGGCGCCGGATTGGCAGGCCGATGCGATGACCAGCTGGAGTTCCTCGAGTTCAGGCCCTTCGAGTAGCTGGTCGACCGTGACCGACTCGTCTGGTGACACTTCGAAGCGCGACCCAGTCGGATTGACTAGGTCAGCTCTCGCGTGGCACGCGAAATGGGCCAACTGAACGTGCGGCAGGCGTCCACGAAGCCACGCGGCGATGGACCAGGCCTCCGGTGGCCAAGACACGTTCGGGCGCCAAGCCGCAAGTGCGTCGGCTTCCGCTTGGGCCAACGGCAGGTCATCGCGAAGGGATGACACTGCGAGGACGCGTTGAATCCTGGAGACGTCGGGCTCGGGGATGTGGGAGGCGACACTCGCCGAAGGCCAGTACCTGACTTGCCACCGATCAAGCCACGTGAGCCCATCGCTGTTCGGAAGAGCATGCAATGGAGCCCCGGCCAGGGGTCCGCATGCCACGAGGCAGATCTCGGTTGTGTCGTCGGGAATGAGCGACGTAACCGCATCGATCAAGTCACGAAGCCGCGAGGCGACGTGCTCAAATGCGAAGATCCGCTCGACGCGGGTATGAGCGTTGAGTAGTGAGGCGAGGGTCGAGCGGATAGCCGTTGACGGTTGCGATCCGTATGCTGCGGTCCTCGGTCTGCCATGCGGGTGAACGAGCGCGATCGTTCCGAGCGTGCACGACGCCAAGTGGACGATCACTCTGCCAGGCCGGGTAGGTGCATCGAATTGAGACTCGATCTTGAGGCGATGCCGGAGCAAAGTAGCTCGGCTTTCCTCAAGGGCAAAGACAGCATCGTCGAGTCTGTTCAGGCGCACATGGGCAAGGGCTTCCCGGGCAGCGAGATCCCCTGAGGCAATCACCTCGCCGAGGCGGGTATGCCTGCTCTTGGTTTGACGAACAAGTTGGGTCCGAGCATGTCGAGCGGCGGCGTAGGCGGCGGCGGCGTCCTCCCAAAGTCCTTGCCCGACGGAGAGGGTACCCAGGTTGGTCATGGCGGTGGCGACGTGATCCAGGGAGTGAAGCCGAGCCTCTGCAGCTACCTGCCTGTACAGGTCAGCTGCCCTCGCGGCATCCTTGACTCCACTACCGACGGGGGCGCCGAAGACCGCGGCTAGGTTTAGTTGCGCTGTGAGTCTCGTGCGCTGTCCTGGCGGGAACAGTCGCAGACACCTGTCTGCAGCCGAAGTGAGCACACCTTCTGCCTCCTCGAGCAATAAGGGCTGCGGTCTACCGGCGCGGGTCGACTCGACATAGAGATCTACGAGGACGCTACCTGCGTTGATCAGGGTCGTTATCCCGATCGCGTTGTCCTCATCCAAGATAGCGAGCGCCTTGACAGCCTCGCGCAGCGCCTCCAGCACTCGCTCGGACTGCTCGGGACGATGCGCGACTTGATACATCGAGTACGCGAGATTCAATTTGCTGGCGAGTAGCTGAACTCGTTCCGGGGGATGAAGCGTTCTCTCTTCTCGAGCGAGTTCCTCCGCCTGGGCGAGAAGGAGCCATCCGCGTTCGAGATTGCGTAGCCTGGAACCCACGAGACGCTGTCGCAGGACGGCGGCCTGGTTCGCCAACGCAAGGATTCGGGTACGAGTGTCATTGGGGTCGGTAAGTTCCGTGATATGGGCGACACTCTCGAAAAGAGTCAGTGTCTGTTCTAGCCGCTCCCCACGGCTCAAGTCATTTCGCATGTCGAGCGCGGAGGCAAGGTTGTTGAGCACGGCGACCAGAAGTCCGGTGCGCCGGACGGCCTCAGAGCGTGCCATCAATTCGTACTGCTGACACACCATCCCAATGTCTTCGGCTGTCGCTGCGGGGTGTTCTGCGCGCAACAACAGCAGGTTGAGGACGTTCGAGATAGTCGCCTCGTGCTCGTCTCCGAACGCTTGTCGGCAGGTGGCGATTGCGTCCTCGGCCAACTCAAACAGGTGGTTCCACTGCGGCAACGATCGTTGGGGCGCCGCCATCTTGCTCGCGAGCAGGCTAGTCATGGCTGCGCCCAGCATGCGGCTATGGCCGTCGATGCGAAGAGCGTCGACTGCTTCCTGGAGGAGGGAGACCCGGTCTGAATGGTCGATCGGAAGAGTGAGTGCGGCGTCCACTGCCGCCTGTGCTGCCTGCGTCAGCGACTGTCCACTTCTGTCGGGTTCCAGGTTCACTCTCATCTGACGCAAGTGAGAGAGGCGTTGAGCGACGACCTGCCTCTGCTCATCGCTGTCTTGCACCGCAAGCAGACGTCGGCTAGCTGCCTCTACAGTCGATTGCCACCTCAGGTCGGCGAGAGCGCCCTGGTTCTCGAACACCGTCCGCGCCTGTTCGATTGTCGCGGCGGAGACGAAGTCGCTGAGGGCGCCGAGAACGTCCGGCAATTCGAGGGCAGTGCGCGTGGCTGCCAGAAACGCCTGGACTTCTTCTCGGCTCTCCGGCAGGTCCGGAACCGGGATGAGTCCTGTCAGCATCGGCCCGAGTGCCACACGCGACAGCGCACCCCACCATGACGCGCGAACGGTCACGACACTCGGCGAGCTTATGTAGGAGCTGAGGAGTGCGACGATCTGCCGAATCCAAGCTGTGTCCCGTTCGGCCGTCGTGGTTGTCGGCAGCGCAACCAGTAGTTCGACCGCGTCGAGGTCGCGGTGCTGGATCAGGGGGACCGGCAGATCGACCCTCTGTCCACAGTCCGGGCACGGGATGCCCTGCGAGTGATCACGTTGAGTGTCGAGGGCTTGGTGATCCCACCAATCGGCTGCGGCGAGAATCTCGACCTGATGCTGCGAGTGACAGCGGTTGCAGGTGACAGTGTCGGTTGCCATAACACGGGGAAGGCTCAGAGGCCATGCGCCGTGCTCGAGCCGGACGGACCCTGCTTCCGGCTGGCTGCCCATCTATTGATGCCCGCCCGAAGACTTGATCATCGACTGAGCGATCCGCTCAAAGGTGTCTCGCTGGCCGTCGAGATCATGCGGCCCCAAGGAAACTCGCTCGATCATCGCGGGACCCTGCGCTGTGGGGATTATGACGGTGATGGTCTGCAGGGCGGTCGCTAGCGCGGGGTTCTTGGCACGGCGACGACGGGCGATGCGCTCGATGATGGTCTGGACCGCAAACCAAACTCCAGAGCCGACAACTCCGAGCGCGATCGGCTCGGCGACGATGAGGATGTCCGGCAGAATGTCAGCGGCGCCGCGAGATGGTCCGACGAAGCTTGCGCGAAGCTCAACGCCCGACATTTCGAGTCCGTCTCGCGACTCGGCAAGTAGATCTGTTGCCTCAGCCACGTCATCAAGCACCACAGTCACGGCCGCAGGCTGCTTGGTCGGCCAGATGACTCGAGTCCCGGACTTCCACGCTTCGGTCACGTGGTCAACCTACATGGACCTCAGATCCGATCAGAAACGCCGCGCATCGGATCACGCCCACTGACCCGTGAATGAAGGTAAGCGGGCGCGCGACAGCGTCCGGGCGGAGCCCGGATAGGAGTCGCGATGTGGGGTGACGGTCAGGCGGCGGGTGGTGCTTCGGGGTCGAGGATGACGGTGTGGCCGAGTCGTTCGAGTTGGGTGACGAGCCGGCGGGTGGCGGCCTGGGTGCGGGCGCGGTCGTCGAGCCAGGTCGGGCCAAGGTCGTGGTAGGGCTCGTCACGGATCAGCATGTAGTACGCCGAGACGAGCATTGAGTGGGCCACGGCCATGGCGGCGCGGCCGTGGCCGCGGCGGGAGGCGATCCGGGCGTGCTGGGCGGCGAGGTAGGTGTGCTTAGAGCGGGCGGCGGAGTTCGCCGCTTCGACGAGCATCGAGGTGAGGAACTTGTTGCCGTGCCGGGTCCCAGCGGGGGTGCGTTTCCCGGCGGACTCGTGGATCGCGGGCGAGACCCCGACCCAGGCGGCGAGGTGGCCGGCGGTGGGGAAGCGGGACATGTCCCCACCGGTCTCGGCAATGAACACCTGCGCGGTCCGTAACCCGATCCCGGGGATCGTCTGTAGCAGGTCCAGTTCGTGCGCCCAGGGGGTCATCGCGTCGGCGATCTTGGCGTCCAGATCGGCCAGCGCGGCCTCGGTCTGTTCCAGGCGGGTCAGGAGCTGTCCCACGATCAGGGCGTGGTGGTCATCGAACCGTCCGGTCAACGCTTCGCGCAGCTCGGGGATCTTGCGCCGCAGCCGGCTCTGGGCGAGTTCGGCCATCACCGCCGGGTCGCGTTCCCCGGCCACGAGCGCACCGAGCATCGCCTGGGAGGAGATCCCGGTGATGGTGGACGCGACCACGGAGAGCTTGATCGAGGCATCCTCCAGTAGCTTCTCCAACCGGGCGGCGTCGCGGGTCCGGTCACCCTGCAACAGAAGCCGGTGGCGGGTCATGTTCCGCAACCGGCGGATCGGCGGTGGTGGGACGAACGAAGGTCGAACCAGCCCGTACTCCAACAGTTGGGCGATCCACTCGGCGTCCTTCACGTCGGTCTTCCGCCCCGGCACTGCCTTCATGTGCGCGGCGTTCAGCAGCCAGCACTCCATCCGTTCCTCCAGGCAGTAGAACACCGGTTTCCAGTACGTCGCGGTGGACTCCATCCCGGCGAGTTCCACCCCGCACTCCTCCAACCAGTCAGCCATCAGGGCCAGTGAGCGGGTCATGGTGCGAAACGTCCGCGTCTGGGAGTCCCGCTTGCCATTCCTGCCCGGGGTGCGCACGCACACCGTCACGCTCGCCTTACCGATGTCCAGACCTGCGACACGGTCGAACACCACATCCATCAGAATCTCCTTCCACGCAACCTCGTGCTGCAGGTTGTCGTCCGGAGGGACCCACCAGATGGACACAGACCCACGTGCTCAACGGCAACAATCCGACACTCCCCGGGCCCCCACGCCAAACACTTCTGCGGGCTCCAGGCACCAGAGTGAACCGACGTTGCCGGGCGACAGGACCATTCTCACCACCTCGACCCGACGTGGAACACGTAGCCCTTACTCATCTGGCATGTGAGGGGCGATCCGTTGGCGGTGTGCGCAAGCGCGGACCTCCCTGCAGCGTGGGTAGCAGTGAGCATCGCCGCCGGCAGTGGCCGGCCCAGGGCTGGGGTGCGGCCGCCACGCCCCGCGCAAATGGCGGCCGCGTGGCCGCCGTGTGCGAGGCCTGCGGAGTCGTGTTCCATCCCCGACGGCGGGACGCCCGCTTCTGCTCCCGGACCTGCCAGGCCCACCACTGGCGGACCACGGTCCGGCGTTGCGCAACCTGCCATCACCCCCTCCCGGCCGGCATGCGCCGGGACGCCTTGTACTGCTCGGCCAGGTGCCGCCGGCGGGCGTGGCGCGCCCGCCACACGGGGGGTGGGTCCCGGTGATGAGCATGTGTGTGCGGTATGCGGGGGAGTCCTACACCTACCTCCTCGACTCGGTCACCACCGATCACGGCCGCCCCGGCACCTCGCCGATGACGCGGTACTACGCCGCGCACGGCACCC
>CAYMSA010000084.1:1688-6815 GCA_964392965.1 uncultured Coriobacteriaceae bacterium | reverse complement strand
ATAGGCAGGGCGGATCTCGCGTATGCGCCCGAGACGGACATCCGGGGCGGATTGCGTGATGCCGATCCCGATGCGGGCGCCTACGAGTACGGCGCGAGTGGATCGGGCGCCCCTGTGACGCCGAGCCCGACGATCGAGGACAACGCCCCGGGAGTGACGTTCGACCGCTTCGTGCCCAGCCGTTCCTCGGCGTACTCGGGTGGCACCTACACGTACGGACGCTGGACCGGGACCCGGATCGAGGCGCGCTTCTCCGGCACGAAGATCGCGTGGACCGGTCCCAAGCAGCCCGGATACGGTAAGGCCGATGTGTACATCGATGGTGTGAAGCAGGCCACGGTCGACTGCTACGCGCCGAGTGCCAGCAAGACCCTCTCGACGACGCTATGGGAGAGCAAGACGCTCTCGCCCGGTACACACACACTCTCCATACGCCTCACCGGCGCCAAGAACGCGAGTTCGTCCGGCTACGTGGTCGTGGTGGACAAGCTCACCGTGACCGATCCGGCTGCGCCGTATGTGCGGGGCAATGAGACCAAGGGCACCTTCACCGGCTCCTGGGTTCCCTGCAAGAACCCCACCTACACGGACGGCACCTACAGCTACAGCCGTTGGGCGGGTTCTGCGGTGCGCTACACGTTCAGCGGCACGAAGGTCGCCTGGATCGGCCCGAAGGCACCCTTCTACGGCAAGGCCGACGTCTACATCGACGGCGTCAAGAAGGCCACCGTCTCCCAGTACGGTGCGCTCGGCTGGCGCGAACGCGTGTGGGAGTCCGCCGCGCTTTCGTCGGGGACGCACACGATCGAGATACGAACACTCGGCACGAAGCAAGCCGAGTCGAGCGGAGCCGTGGTGGTGATCGACGCGTTCGAAGTCACCCGATAGCTCACGAATGACGGTCACAGGGCGTCCCCGACATGCTTCGGGGGCGCCCTGCGCGTTGCCTGGACGCCCTCATCCGTTACAATCCCCTTAGTCTCGTCTTCCCACGGACCCCGGGAGCAATCATGCGCATCCTCGTCATCGGTAGCGGCGGGCGTGAGCACGCCATCGTCGTAGCACTGTCACGGTCGCCTCACAAGCCGGAGGTCTTCTGTGCTCCCGGTAACGGCGGCACCGCATCGATCGCCACCAACCTCGACATCGACACGCGCAACCTCACGGAACTCGCCGCGTGGGCATCGGAGAACGCGATCGACCTCGTCGTCGTCGGTCCCGAGGAGCCGCTCGTGCGCGGCGTCGCCGAGCGCATGCTCGGCGCGGGCATCCGCGTATTCGGCCCGATCGCCATGGCCGCGCGACTCGAGGGCTCCAAGGCGTACGCGAAAGACCTGATGGACCGCTACGACATCCCCACGGCACGTTACCTCGTGACCGGCCACCAGGCGGAAGCCGACGCGTACATCGAGAAGGTCGGCGCGCCGATCGTCGTGAAAGCCAACGGCCTGGCTGCCGGCAAGGGTGTGACGGTGGCGTCTACGACCGAGGAGGCGCGCCAGGCCGTCGCCGAGTCGCTCGGTGGCCGCTTCGGATCGGCCGGCGACCTCGTGGTCATCGAGGAGTGCCTCGCCGGGCCCGAGTGCTCGCTGCTCGCGTTCACCGACGGCGTGACCACGCTTCCCATGGCGCCCGCGCAGGACCACAAACGCGCGCTCGACGGCGACCTCGGCCCGAACACGGGCGGCATGGGCGTCTACTCGCCGGTCCCTGTCGTGGACGAAGCTACCGAGGCCCAGATGACCGAGCTGCTCGTCCGCACGATCGATGCGCTGCGCTCCAAGGGCATCGTGTATCGCGGCGTCCTCTACGGTGGCTTCATGCTCACGGACGAGGGTCCCAAGGTCCTCGAGTACAACGTCCGTTTCGGCGATCCCGAGACGCAGGTGCTGCTGCCTCGCCTCAACACCGACCTTCTCGACGTTATGCTGGCCGTGGCCGAGGGTCGTCTGGCCGAGGTCGACCTCGAGTGGTCGGAGGACGTGGCCGTCTCGGTGGTCCTCGCCTCGGGCGGGTACCCGGGCGACTACGAGACCGGCAAGCCCATCACGGGCATCGAAGAGGCCGAGGCCGTGCCGGGCGTGACCGTCTACCACGCGGGCACGCAGCTCACCGAGGACGGGGTGCTCGTGACGGCCGGCGGCCGGGTGCTGAACGTCACCGCGGTCGCACCGACCTTCGCCGAGGCACGCGAGCGCGTCTACGAGGCGGTCAGCCGGATTCACTTCGAAAGCATGATGTTCCGCACGGACATCGGGCTCCGGGCGCTGCAGGCTGCCGACGGGAAGGCCGGGGAGAGCGCCTGATGCTCGCCGAGAGGCTCCTCGCGAGTGCGGTGAAAGTGACGCAGGGCCGCTTCTTCGCCGATAGTCCGCGACCGGTGACCTCGCTGCCGGGCCCGGAGAGCGGCACGCCCTATCTGCTCTACGCGCACGTGCCGTTCTGCGAGCGGCTCTGTCCGTACTGCAGCTTCAACCGCTTCCCCTTCGCCGAGGACAGAGCGCGCACGTACTTCCGCAGTCTGCGCGAGCAGATGCGGATGGTCGCGGCACTCGGCTACGACTTCGCGTCGCTCTACATCGGTGGCGGCACGCCCACGATCCTCGTCGACGAGCTCTGCGAGACGATCGATCTGGCGCGTGAGCTCTTCGGCATCAAGGAGGTCTCCACCGAGACCAACCCGAACCATCTCGTCCCCGAGGTGCTCGACCCGCTCAAGGACCGCGTCGAGCGCATGAGCGTCGGCGTCCAGAGCTTCGACGACGGTCTCCTGCAGCAGATGGACCGCTATGACAAGTACGGCTCCGGCGAGGAGATCCTGGAGCGCATCCAGTCGGTAGCCGGTTTCTTCCACTCGCTCAACGTGGACATGATCTTCAACTTCCCGAGTCAGACCGAGAAGGTCCTGCGGGCTGACGTGGCCGCGGTGAAGACGAGCGGCTGCAACCAGACGACGTTCTATCCGCTCATGGCGTCGCGGGCGGTGGCCAACCAGCTGAAGAAGACCGTCGGTATGGTGGACTACGACCGGGAGGCCCGCTATTACGCGATCCTGTCCGAGGAGCTCGCCGACAGTTTCGAGCTCTCCACCGCCTGGACGTTCTCGCGGACGGGCGGCGGGATGATCGACGAGTACATCGTCGACTACGAGCAGTACGTGGGCATCGGCAGCGGCGCGTTCAGCTATCTGCGGGGCGACCTCTATCTCACGACGTTCTCGCTGCGCGACTACTCGGCGGCGATCGAGCGGGGCGAGATGCCGGTGGCGGTCGGCAGCCGGGAGAGTCGACGTATCGACCGCATGCGCTATCGCTTCCTCATGGAGCTCTTCGGGCTTCGGCTCGATAAACGACGCTTCGAGCGCGACTTCGGCGTGAGCGTGGAGCGCGGGCTGTGGAAGGAGCTGCTCTTCTTCCGGACGTTCGGCGGCTTCGCCACGGACACGGCCGACGAGTTGACGCTCAGCCCCAAGGGGCGCTACCTGGCCGTTGTCATGCAGCGCTCGATGTTCGCGCACCTCAACAGCGTCCGTGATTCCGCGAGGAGCGCCCTGGCGTCGGACGAGCGGCAGCTGCTCTTCGGCGACGGCGCCGCAGCGTGCTCGGCACACCCCGGCAGACCCGCAGCGTAAGGAGACCATGATGAGCGACCAGGCCGCCCCGTCCGTCCGCCCCCTTGTCGGCATCATCATGGGCAGCACGAGCGACCTGCCCGTCATGGAGGAGTGCGTGAAGCAGCTTGACGAGCTCGGCGTGCCTTACGAGATCGTGGTGGCGAGCGCGCACCGGCAGCCGGCGAAGGTACACGAGTGGGCCTCCACAGCTGAGGAGCGCGGCATCCGCGTGATCGTGGCGGCTGCCGGCAAGGCGGCGCACCTCGGCGGCGTCGTGGCCGCGTTCACGCCGCTGCCTGTGATCACCGTCCCGATGAAGACGAGCGATCTCGGCGGGCTGGATTCACTGCTGTCCATGGTGCAGATGCCGACGGGCGTCCCGGTGGCATGCGTGGCGATCAACGGCGCCAGGAACGCGGCGATCCTCGCGACGCAGATGCTCGGGACGGGCATGCCCGAGTACCGTGAGCGGATCGCCGGGTACAAGCGCGCTATGGCCGAGGGATAGGATCTTCGCTCGCCGACGACCGGTGCGCCGGACTTTCGGGTTCAGCGTTCCGGCCGACCGTGGCGGTGCGCCCGTCGATAGAATACGTGACCGCCATAGGGAATCGAGATCAGTCTCCCCTCGGCCAGCAGCCTCTCCACCAGGCTCCAGGGTGCCCCGGACTGTTCCAGCAGCTCGCATACCGCGTCTTCGCGCATCGGGTGTACTGCAGTGATGGCGAGGAGGTCTGACGCCATGTCGCCTGTCGACACGAAGTCGCTGCCTTCGTAGCCGGTGAGGAGTTCGACCACGGGCACCTTCCGACTCATCACGGAACACCAGTGGCGGAGTCGGGCCTCATCGGCCTCAGCGTGCACCCAGCTTTCCGCTGCGGGGCGCGTCGGAGTGCTCAGGTAGGCGTGCGCTGGTTCGAGCTGGCGTACGAGCTCCGCGATGGCTTCCAGGTCTTCGTCCCTGTCGTTCACGCCCGGGACGATCATACTCTCGGTCACAAGCTCTCCAGCGAACTCGCGGGCGAAAGCAGCGATGCCCTCGAGGACGCGCTCGAACGCAAGGGAGGGATGCGGGCGGTCGATCCGCCGCCACAGGTGCTCGTCTGCGGCGTCCACCTTCACTGACACCCAGTCGGCCTCGGCGAGTCGGCGTCTCACGTCAGGAAGCCAGAGCAGCGAGCCGTTCGTGATGACAGCGACCGGGACACCGAGTTGCCTGACGAGCGCGATCGTGGTGCCGAGATGCACGTCGAGGGTCGGTTCGCCGTCGGGCACGAACGCTACGTAGTCCACCCGCTCGCCCGACTGGTGAGCCGCGTCGAGTCGATCGCGTACGGCATCGCGGACGAGGGTGGGCTCGTAGAAGACCGTCGGTTCGCAGATCATGCGCGTGGTCCGTCCGACCTGACAGTAGATGCATGAGTAGCTGCAGGTCTTCGGCGGGATGTTGTTGACGCCGAGACTCCGGCCGAGGCGCCGCGAGGGGACGGGTCCGTACGAGAGCGGTGCGACCT
>CAYMSA010000084.1:0-1588 GCA_964392965.1 uncultured Coriobacteriaceae bacterium | reverse complement strand
AGGCGGTCCATGAATGGTCCGAGTGCGTCCGCGATGACGTCGAACACGCCGCTCATGTAGATGAGGTCGACGACGAGCACTCCCAGCAACACGATCGGGATCGCCTCCCGGAAGTACCCGCGTAGTCGCATGGCGAGCTTCTTCCAGACAGTGGAAAGCGCCGGCCGACGGTACGGCGGGATCTCGAGGATGATCTCGGGCAGGAAGTCCTTCGTCGTCCTGCGCAGGATCGTCCCGAGCACGAACCACACGATGAGCAGGATCCCGTAGACGAGCAGGACGTACTGGATGCCGAATGGCCCGAGCAGCCCGAAGATCATCGCCTGCAGTGCCGCGCACGGCACGCCGATCGAGATCAGTGTCGATGCCATGAAGCGCTCGCGCGGCGTGTCAAGCACCCGTGTCGCCAGGATGCCGGGCACGTTGCAGCCGAACCCCAGCAGCACGGGGATGATCGCGTAGCCGTGCAGTCCGAGCCGGTGCATCACACGGTCGAGCAGGATGGCGAGGCGCGGCAGGTACCCCACGTCCTCGAGTATGCCGAGCACCAGATAGAACGCGAAGACATAGGGGAGCACCATGCCGACCGCGACGAACAGGCCGGTGGTGAGCAGTCCGAAGGACTGCACGAAGTCGATGACCATCTTGCCGTCCATGGACACGTAGCTGCCTACGAGCAGGTCGTGAAGGAAGCCTCTGCGGCCGAGCGCATCGGAAAGGGCGGTGATGACCGGGCGCCAGAGCGTCTCGAACAGCGGCTCCATGATGAAGCCGATGATGGTCTCCCCGATGAAGCGCACCGCCGCGAAGGCGGCCACGATGACGAGTATGCCGAGAAGGGGGCCGGTCACCGGACGTACGCTCGCGTCCTCGAGCCGGTCGCGCCACGTGTGGTGACGGTGCTCGATGCGCTGGACCTCGGTGACGATCGATCCCACCTCGGACCACACATCTTCAGGGGCGTTGTCAGGCCGAGCAGGCGGGCTGAGCGGCTGTCCCATGCGGTCGACAAGTTCCTTCATCCCGACGCCCGTCACCGCCGACGTCGGTATCACGGGAATGCCGAGGCGCCGCTCGAGGGCCTCCGTGTCGATGGTGATGCCGAGGTGGCGGGTCTCGTCCCACAGGTTGAGTGCCACTACCATCGGCAGGCCAAGCTTACGGAGTTGCAGGGTGAGTGCCAGGTTGCGCTCGAGATTGGTGGCATCGAGCACGTTCACGATGAGACCGCCCTCGCCGAGTATGGTGCAGGCCACCTCCTCGGCAGGGCAGGTGGGGTCGAGCGAGTAGGTGCCTGGCACATCGATGACCGGGAGGGCGCGGTCGCCAAGGCGCATGGTCCCTTCGAGGAACTCCACGGTGGTGCCCGGATAGTTCGAGCTCATCGTGCTCACACCGGTCAGCCGTGAGAACACCACGCTCTTGCCGACGTTCGGGTTGCCGACGAGCAGGACACGCTCGGGGAGGGGCCGCTCAGGTCCCTGACCCACCTCCTGCGCGATATCGCGGACAGAGCTCATGATGCGTCCGCGTCGGGGCCACCCTGTGCCGCTTCGCTCGCTCGGGTGATGAGGATCTGCTGGGCGAT
>CAYMSA010000083.1:0-6843 GCA_964392965.1 uncultured Coriobacteriaceae bacterium | reverse complement strand
GCGGCGCCGTCGCCTCCTCCACCACGGCCAACCGGTCCAGGAACTCCTCCACCGACGCGGGCCGGTCCAACTCACTCGGAGCGGACGCGTCCCGAATCAACGCCACCAGCGACTCGGGAAGGTCCGGGCGGATCGCCGCGGCGTCCAACGGCTGGTGGGCCTCCAGCCGGGCGTGCAACTCGGCGATGTCCTTCGCCGGGGCCTGACCCGTCACGATCAGATGCGCCAAAGCCCCCAAGCCATAGACGTCCAGCGGGACCGGCGGCGGAGTGGTGGTGTTACGCAGCGACTCCGGGGCCAGGTACACCCACTGGTCGAAACCGAGGAGGCCCGCCACGTCCCCGACCCCCGCCGACAGCACCGTCATCGTGGGCTGCGCCGTCGAGGCTTCCGTGCGACGCCCCGTCATCCAGTCCCGGACCCGGAGCTGGGTGGCACCATCCACCATGCTCACCCGCACCCGATCCGGCGACAACGCCCGGTGCGTCAATCGACGCGAATGGGCATAACCCACCACCTCCGCGAGTTGCCGGATCAACGCCAACCGGGCCGTGAAGGACAGGGTGGTGGCGTTCCGGGTGAGGTACTCGTCCAGGGCGAGGGCACGGTCGTCGTGCTCGAAGATCAGCGCCGGGCCCGCGTCCGTGCGGACGAAATCCGTGGGCGCCTCGATCCCGGCGTGGCGGATCCCCCGCGTCAGCGAGAACTCCCGCTGCGCCAACCGCTCCAACTCATCCCGATCCGTGCGTGACGCACCCGCCGGCAGGTCGAAGATCCGCACCCGACGGGTCAGGCCCGGAACGTCCGGGTGGGTAGCCAAGTGGTCCTGCCAACCCTTGCCCGCCGCGATCGGGTCCGCCGTGGTCAGCACGTACCGGCCCACCGTCCGGGTCTTCGGGCGGGGCCGGATCCCCGCCGCCGCGATCAACGCCGCGATCTGCTCCGCCTGCTCCGCCGTGATCTGATGCCGCGGATTGTCCGGCGGCGTGGCCAAGAACCGGGACACGCTCGCCGTGGTTGGCAGACCGGCCACGTTGTACCCATCCAGGGTCAACAAGTGGGACGCCGCGATCTGATCCAGCTCCACGACCGAGTCCCGGCCGTGCAACACCACCGCCGCCTGCACGAACGGCACCACCCGCTCCGCCCCCCGCGGGGCCGTCTCCTTCAGCAGGCTCGCCAGACGCTTGGCCTTGTTGTCCGCCAGGAAGTACGGGTTGCGTTCGTGGCGCGGTGGGAGATGCTCGGCGAGCTGGACCGTCCAGTGCTGCTGGTCCCCCGAGATCGTGCCGTGCCAACCCTTCAACTCCAACACGAAGAAACCCACCGGCGACAACAGCAGAACGTCCACCTCGGCCGAGCGGCCGTTCGTGTCCAAGAAAGTCAGGTTCGCCCACGCCCGCGTGATGCCATCATCCGGGAGCAAGTTGCGGAACGCCTGCAGGGCCGCCGCCTCCGCCGCCGACGCAGGCTCGCCGAGACTCACCCACCTCTCCGACGACAACGTCATACAACCCCCGCCTTGTGCTCCGCTACTCCCCCACCCGACGTCTGTGGACGCGCGCGCGCCGACCACCTGTGGATGAGATTGCCGTTCCATCTTGCCACGCCAGCCCAGCGACTTCAGGAAACCCGTCAGCGGCCGATGGCGGGGGGAAGCCTTGGGGCTGAGCACTTCGTATGACGCCGTGTCATACAGCGGGGTGGTTGAGCTCGATATGCGTGGAAGCTGCCTATCGTGGATTCATGAAGTTGGCGACCGTTCTAAGCAAGGAGTCCGAGGTCCAAGCCGTCCAGCATCTGGTCTGCTACTACTCCGACGACAAGACACATACCTATTACACGGGGTCAAGGTGGGACCTTTGGGACCCAGCGAAGACCCATGCGTATCGCGCGGACGTCTTCACCGCTGACGATGTCGTCGCCTGCTCCTTCCTGTCTGCGCCAATCGGTTCTCTGGCTGCGATCGGGCTGCTCGAGGACCGACGAGAGGAATTCACCCGACTATTGAAGGCTATTGGCACGGACCGTGACCTTGTCGACGTTGAGAACCCGCTGGCCGACGAGGGGCCGGAGTACACGCTCCTGAGTGCCCTGAGATCGTTACCGGACGTCGGTCCAACCCGTGCAAGCAAGCTACTGGCTCGGAAGCGACCGCTCCTGCGGCCGATCTACGACAGCATCGTCGCTGCTGAGCTGGAGGAGAACAGGTTCTTCTGGGAACGGCTCAGGCAACTGTTGCGACAGGATGATCGGACTTTGCACCGGCACCTGTTGCGCCTTCAGGAGGTTGCGGCACAGGAGGTCGGGACCATCCGATCGATCTCGCCGCTGCGAGTGCTGGACGTAGCAGTGTGGATGGAGGGCCAGCGCAAGCGCGGTCGGGCGTGCAAGCACTACGGGTCCTCGGCTTCACAGGTGGACCGCTAGGCATCCGAGCGACTCTCGTCGGCGCTGTCAGCGGTCAGTGGTGGGCTTGCTCTCATGGACAGAGCCTCTGAACCACAGGACTTGTTGGAGCTTCCGCGTGGGTGGATGGAGCCCTCTCCCCGGGTCGTCTCTCGCGCGAAAGCGACGGCGTTGGCTTCGCTCGCGCTGGAGGGCGCGCATCCGGTCCACGAGCGCCTCGCCGCCTACTACGACCGGGCGGGTGACGAGGTCGGCGCAACCTTCCTGGACTTGAACCCCAACCTCCTGGATGACGTCACGCCAGCCGACGTCCTCGCCGTCGCCATGCTGGGAGGGCCGATCAGCCCAGCAAGTGTCCGGCGGCTCCTGGATTCCTCGCCTCGGCGAACGTCGACGATCCGTGCCCTGCTGAGGCTTCCCGACGGGGATCTGACAACCGTGGGGACCGACGAGTTGGTCGCCATGGAGTACCTCCTCACGGCGGCACGCGACGCGTTCGGTGAGAGCAATCGAGAAGGTCCGTGGGAACGTGGCGCGCTCCTGTGCGCCCGGAAACGGAGCGACCTCTTCCCGACTCACCACGCTGGGATCCGCCGGGCGCTCGGCGTGGCGCTCGGACCTCTCAGCCACCGGCAGGAGTGGCTCTTGTATCGCCAGTTGCTCCGCGATCTGGATATCCGAGCTGCCCTTTTCACCGCTCTTGACGTTGCCAACGAGACTGACGGCCGGCTTGTGACCCTTGACCTTGGGCTCTTGCGCGTCCTGGAGACATGTCTCGTAACCATGCTCCACGAGCAGTGACTCGGTAACGGTTCCACGTCCATGTGGGTGAGTCACCGCCCGCGGCGCAGCTGTTAGCCGCGGTGCACCTGCCCCTTCAGAAACTGCTCTGTCTCTTCGACAAGCGTGCGCCCATCGTCACACTCGCCCTGTTCGTGTGAGTGACAGCCCACCGAAACGTTGGTGAAGCGTTGCGCAGGATGTCGTCGTTCATGCCGGTGTGCCGACTCGACGTGGTTGGGCTTCACCATTCCGACGACCAGCACTCCGCTGCCAGCGCCATCGAGGGCGACGAAGGAGCCGATCGGAACCGCCTCCTCGGGCAACCAGACATGTGATGTCCCACCGGTTGCGACGTTGACAACGACGGCGAGCTGTCCAGCGGTCGAACTCCACACGATGGTCTGGACGTGAACCAAGACGCGATCCGGGTCCGTGGCGATCTCGCGCAGGTGCTGGAGCCGCTGAAAGGCTCGACGGTCACGCAATGACCTAGACGCGGCCCAGATCACAGCCACGAGGAACCACAGTAGAGTCCCGAGGACGGCTGCTCGCCATGCCACGAGGACGAGCTCGCCGACTCCTCCAAGCGCGGGCGCCTCTTCTTGCGTTGTTCGCGCGAGGGAGAGCACGCTCAGCGCGAGCAGCGGCGGGGCCGCAGCGCGAAGGCAGTGTCCGGCGTCGTGGAGGAGGTGTCCGGTGGTCATGGTTACCTGCCGATCGTGTTCGCGTGGGTTGGGTTCGCCAGGCTTGCGGGCGCCGACCGTGTCGGGGCGATCGCGGGCGAGGGCTTGAGGCCGCTGAGGGCGCGTGCCGCGATGGCGCCCTCGCGCCGCTGCTGGGCGTTCCCCCCGTCTGCCGTGCCGAGAGCGGACCAGGGGTCGGTGATCTGGTGGCGTTCCCGGTAGGCGACAACGGTCCTCGCTCGCGTGCGCCAGGTGGCGGCGTTCTGCGGGTCGGCGGGTTCGGGTCCGAGTTGGGCGAGCCATGGGGCGTCGGCGGTGAGGGCGCGATCGATGAGTTCGTCGGCGCGCTGCTCAATCAGCCGGACCCGTTCGGTGAGCGCGGCGGCCATCTCCGGGTCCTCGGCGGTGGCCGCAGGGAACAGTCCGAGAACGAAACCACGCCCCTGCGAGGCGCTGCTACCGGACATGTCGGTCCAGCGTTCGAGCCTCGTGTGGACGACGGAGGCGAGGTCCACGGTGCCAGCGTCAGCATGCTCGATGAGGCGTGGGAGCGCGGCCTCGAGGTTCAGTCCGTGGGCTTCGGCGCGGCGCAGCGCTGTGCTCAGGGCGCCGAACGCCGGCGACCCGGTGACCTGGTCGAGCTGGGTGGAGGTGAGGCCGGCGCGAGTGAGCATGCCCGTCCAGCGGGGTGTTTGGGCGTGGTGGGCGATCGTCTCGTACTCCGCGGCCAGTGTCCGGATCGAGGTGACCGTCTCCCGTTCGAGGTCGGCGGTCTCGTGCGCGGAGACGGCGGCGCCGACGTTCCCCATGACCGCGGTGAGCACGCTGCGGGCGGTGGTGGGCTGGTCCTCGAACCCGGGCAGGGGCTCGACGGGGCGGTCGGTGCACACGTAGGCGGTGTTGGCCTCTTTGGCGCGGGTGAGCATAACGTAGAGGACTTCGCGGGTCATGCCGGGGCCGGTGACGATGGCGTGGGCGGTGTCCACGGTGGCGCCTTCGGCGCGGAACGCCGTCGTCGCATAGGCGAGCTCGACGTGCTCCCGCACATAGCTCGCGGGGAGGGTCACCGAGGGGCCGCCGTTCGGGCGTTGGACGGTGAGGGCGCCGTCGTCGTGCCGGTGAGTGACGGTGAAGGCGTCGCCGTTCTTCACCCACCTGGGTCCCACCAGGAGGTGGCGGTCGTTGCGGCGGGTGACCACCCGGTCCCCCACCCCCGCCTCCAGCCCGTCATGCAACCGCGTCCCAATCGGGGTGACACGGCCCGACGTGACGAGGTCGGTGTGGGCGCGGTGGTTGAGAGCGTGGACGGTGTCGGTGTCCCCCGCCAGCAGCAGGGACGTCTTGCCCGCGTGCTCGTCGGCGGCCCACGCGGTGTACGCCTTCTCGACAATGGTGTCATGGTCCCCGTCGCTGATCCGGCCGTGGTGGTCGTAGTAGCGCAGGGCTTCGGGGTCCCCGACGCGCAGGAGGCCGGCGGCGGTGCGTTCCCACCCGTGCTGGAACCGGCGGGCGGCGCCGAGTTCGGGCACGCCTGTGCCGCGGTCGCGGACGAGGAGGCCGAAGGCGCCGCCGGCGTCGATGGCGGACAGTTGGGCCCAGTCCCCCACCAGCAGCACCTTCGCGCCGGCCTCGGCAGCGGTGGCGGTGATGCGGTCCAGGTCCGCGGTCCCGGCGAGGGAGGCTTCGTCGATGATGACGAGCTGGCCGGGGTGGAAGGCCCACCGGTTCAGGTCGTCGGTGAGGCGCTGAATGTGGGCGGCGATCTCCCGCGCGTTCTCTCGGGAAGTAGCGCGTGGCAGGGCTGCCTTCGCCCGGGTGAGGCGCTGGTGGCGGTCAGGCCCGGCGTCATGCTCGACCAGCCACTTGGTGGTGTTCTCCGCCGGGATGCCCAACGCGGTGCCGAGGACCTCGGCGGCCGCTGCGGACGGAGCGAGGCCGCCGACGGAGCCGGGCCCGTGGGTGGCCTCCCACGTCGCCCGCAGGGCGGCGAGGGTGTGGGTCTTCCCGGCGCCGGCGGGGCCGACCAGGACGTCGAGGAGACGCCCGGACCGGGCGATCTTGCGGACGGCGGCGGCTTGGTCATCGAACAGGCCGGTGTAGGTCAGGTGCTCCGGGCCCGCGGTGGGGCCGGTGGTGTCCCGGCCGGTGGCCAGGAGGCGGTTCTCCGCGTCCAGGGTGGCCTGTGCGGTGTACACCTCGCCCCGGTGGGGACGGAACGCGGAGGACCCATCAGACCGGCGGAGGGCTGTCGGGGTGGAGGCGGCCTCGGGAGAGGTGAGCAACACGGACCGCTGTTGGACTGCGGTGACGACGGCGGCGACCGCCGCGTCACGGGCGGCCGGGGCGGGGAAGCGGTGGGCCTTCAGTGCCCGGGAGGCTTCGGCGTCGACGTTCCACGCCGTCCAGGTCGCCCGCTTCCGGGACAGGACGGCGAGGACCATGGTGGCGGCGTCGTCGACCAGCTGGGACGGCGCCGGCGTGGTGGCGGGCAGAGGCTCCGGCCGGGTTGTGAGAACGCGCGTGAACCAGTCCTGGGGGTCCGTGCCGAGGTCGGTGGTGGCACGTTGCTGCCATTCCTCCGTCAACTCCTGCAGGGAGTGGACCTCCTTGGCGTCGCGGGTGGCGAGGGTGGCCTGCTGCCGCAACCGGATGATCGTGGTCGGGTCGGGACGGCGGCCGTGGTCGGTCTGGTACTTCTCAATGAGCCGGTCGACCTCGACGTCGATCGCCGCCGCACGCCGCGAGAACAGGACCAGCAGGGTTTGGGGGACGGCGGTGAGTTCGAAGGCGGGGTTGCGGCGGGGACCGCGTTCCCGGTACTCCCAGCCCAGGTTGAGGCGGGTGGTGAGGTGGTCGGCGAGCAGGGTGTCGTAGCGTTCCGACATCGCCACCACCGCCCGGTGCAGGGCGCGGGAGTCGAGGGTGCGCCACCGCCCGTCCGGGCCCTGGGCCCGGTTGGCGATCACGA